>NZ_JAIQXS010000002.1:0-483094 GCF_020166565.1 Rhizobium sp. 3T7 | reverse complement strand
TTCGATGCTGACTTTATAGCGCGACGATCCGCAAACGCACAGATCGAGGCCGGCAAGCCGGCCTCTCAAAATAAAGCTGCTTCAGGCACAGCCCGGAACATCCTCGACCCGATACCAGACGGGAATGCCGCGTTCACGCGCGATCCGCACGTCGTTGTCGGCGCCTTTCGATTCCCCCTCGAGCCGAAGCACGCCGTCGCAAAGCTGCAGCAGACGGCCGGCAACCGGGTGGAATATCTCTTCGTAGAGATCATCGCCAACAGCCTTTCCGCCGGCGGCGTTCCACACCGGCAGAGCCACCCACTCCCCAATCATCGGCACGTGGCCCGCCTTGAACAGCCGATGCGAGGGCTGCTCCAGCCTCTCCAAATTCGCTCCCATTTTTGCGGGATCGTCCCCCGTTCCGGACCTGTAGGGCCCGGCAATCAAAATCAACATGATCAAACTCCGTTTCTCCCGGCTTCATGCACGAGACGTCAAATAACTGCACGAAATTTCTTGATTGTCGAATAATTTCGTGCATTATCGTGATACTTCATGCAAGCATCGGATCAAATCATGCTCACGAGCCAGCGCAAATCGTTGATCCTCGACATACTTCGGCGAGATGGCCAGGTGATCGCCAAGCAAATCGCCAAGGACCTCTCGCTGTCGGAGGACACGATCCGTCGTGACCTTCGAGAGATGGCGGCAGAAGGATTGCTGAAGCGGGTCCACGGTGGGGCAATGCCTGTTGCACCCGAGTTGCCCGACTTCTCGACGCGAAAAGGCGTTTCGTCTGAGACCAAGGCGCGACTCGGGAAGAAAGCTGCCTCACTTGCGCGGCCGGGCCAGCTGATTTTTCTGGATGGCGGCACGACAACGGCGGAGATCGCTCGGCAACTGCCGCGCGACTTTGCGTTCGCAGTCGCGACACACAGCCCAACGATTGCCGCGGAGCTGGAACATCACCCGACGGCCAGCGTGATCCTCATCGGCGGCAAGCTCTACAAGCACTCGATGGTCGCGGTCGGATCCGTTGCCATGGCTGCGATTTCGCAGCTTCGGCCGGACATATTCTTTCTCGGAGTGACGGCTGCCCACCCCGTGCATGGCCTGTCGACGGGCGATTTCGAGGAGGCGGCCATCAAGCGCCACATTGCGTCCTGCGCCGCCGAGACCTATGTGCCGCTGACGGAAGAGAAGTTCGACCACGTCTCGCCCTGCCAAGTCCTGCCGATCTCAGGCGTATCGGGACTGATCGTCGCCGCAGGCGTTGCCGCGGCTGCCATCGAGCCCTATCGCAACCTCACTGCCGAGATCCTCGAAGCATGAACGGCTGCACGAAGCGCGCCTTTAGTTCGCGGGGGTTCTGCGATAGCAGGCTCACGGCGAGACCGGCGACAAAGATTGCCAGGACAATATACGCGAAGGTGTCGCGGGCCATCCCGAGGGTCAGGACATCGTGCAATCCGGGCTGCAACGCAGCGATCGACGTCGAAAGCCGCAGCTCCCCGAGCAGACGACCCGGAATGGTCGCAAAGGCCGGCGCCTCTGACAGCGCCAACAGCGCGCCATAGAGAGCAGTGACCGAAATGGCCGCTCGCAGAGCCCGCCACACACCAAGTGGCCGTGCGCCACTCTCTTCAAATGACCAGCCGATATAAGCGCAGAAAGCCACAAAGAACAAGAACGCCACCGGCAGCCCCTCAAGCACGGTCTCCGGCTTCAACTGGCCGGTCCAACCATTGGCGAGCAGCAATGGAAACGGCGCCGATGCGACGAACCAGATTGCGACAATAGCGCCCCAGACACAGCTCATCGAAAGATAATGGATGCGGGCAATGGTAACGACGAGGATGATGCCGCCCGCGAGGTAGACGCCCGACGGTTTCATGGAACCGGTCATGGTGACGATGATCGGTCCGCAGGAGCCGGCGATCCGGGCGCAACCCGACGAAACGACCGTCAGCCAGGTCACGTAATCGAAACACATGGTGAAGAAGAGAAAGATCGCTATGGCGATCAACATCCACCAAAGATAACGGCCCGCAAACATATCCTGCCCTCATGGCGTTCGATGTAGTGGGCAAAGGGTAACTCAGCCTTCGAAAACCGCATCCGTTCTCGTGGGCTGTAGTTTCACATACATTAGCAATTTCTGCTGCTGCGGCGCGACTGTTTCGTTCCGGAACGGCTTATGCGGTCAACGCAGCCGTCGCGCGAATGTCGCCGACATGAATACCGTTCCAATTGTGCATCTGGACGGTCGCCATGGTGGCCAAGCTCGCGCGAATCGGGTCGTCCTTTCCGAAGAAGCGGCTGAGCGCGGCGGCAACCATCGCCTCGGAGGCACGCGAATGGCCGTCGTCGCATTTGACGGCGATCGCAATTCCCTGCTCGGGAATGGCCGCGCAGAAGACACCTTCGGCACCGGTTTTTGCGAAGATGCGGTGGGGTGCCACCTCCATCAGCTCCGTGCAAGCGCGGCCGGTTCCGGCCACATAGAAGGGCTCGGCCATGCAGGCATCGAAGAGCCGCCGGGAAGCCCTGGCGCGAAGGGGCTCGAGTCCGTTGCCGGTCGCCATCTTGGCAAAACCATGCGCCAAGCCGCGCAAGGGAACCGCATAGGTCGGGATGGAGCAGCCGTCCGTGCCGCAATTGTCATGACCGAGCACCGCGCCCGTCAGGCTTTCCATGACGCCGCGGATTTCGGCCTGCAGCGGATGGTCGTAGCCGACATATCCCTGCGGGTCGATGCCCTGATGGCAGCAGGCGCAGACGAAGCCGGCATGCTTGCCCGAACAGTTGTTGTGCAATGCCGTCGGCTTGTCCATCGTGCGCGCCTGATGGATCAGCACCTTCTGGCTCGAGGACCAATGCGCGCCGCATTCAAGCGCTTCGACCCCGCGTCCGGCGCGCGCCAGCATGGCGGCAGCGAGCGCCACATGCTCGTCTTCGCCATTGTGCGAGGAGCAGGCGAGCGCCAATTCCTTGTCGCCGAAGCCATAGGCATCCACCGCGCCGCTTTCCATCAGCGGTAGCGCCTGCATCGCCTTGCAGGCCGAGCGCGGAAAGGTTACTGCATCGACGTCGCCGATCGAGAACACGACCTTTCCATCACCATCGACGGCGACGACCGCGCCGCGATGCCGGCTTTCGACGAGTGAGCCTCTGGTGACTTCGACGGTGACGGGATTGGTCATGGCATGGTCCTGATCGTGTACGCAGATGCGTCACGCATAGCGAGTCGCGAGGATAAAGCAATTGCCTTTCACCGTCCCCGTCTTGCGCCGACGCAGGTCAAAGCGGGGTGATGCGATAGGCGCAGCGGCGGGCGCCAAGCAAAATATGCTCCTCGCGCTCGACTTTGGCACCGAGAACGGCTCGAAAGGTCTCCAGCTCCGAGCGGCAGAAGCCCGCACAGGCGGTTGCCGCAGCACAGATCGGGCAATGGTTCTCGACGAGCAGCAGCGAGCCGTCGGACTCCTGCCAGCTGTCGGCCATGTATCCTTCGCTGGTGCGTACGGCCGCTAGCTGCTGCACACGGGATTGAATGTCCGCCGCGTCCACTTCTTGGCGATAGCGCATAAGGGTGTCTGCTTCCCGGGCGGAAATGACCGCATCCAACGCCGATGCCCCCAGCTGTGCGACCAGCGTGCTCAGGATCGTGGCGGTGAGTTCCGCGTGACCATCGGGAAAGGATTGGTTGCCCGCAGGCGTGAGGCTCCACAGCTGCCGCGGTCTTCCCCTGCCTGTCGTGGCGTCGCTCACGGCTTCGACAAGGCCCTCCTCCGCCATCTTCGTTAATTGCTGACGGACAGCTTCCGAGGAAATGCCGAGCCTTGCCGCAAGTGCGGCGGCAAGCTGGGGTCCTTCGGTCTTGATCAGCAGCAGGATTCGATTGACCGGGGATTGTCTCATTTATTTTTCCAAGTTAACTCTTGCTTTAATAGCATGGCCGTGTATTTTTTCCAAATAATAACTTGCAAAAATACTGCATACCCCGGGAAGCACACAAGGCATTAGATATGACCGGCATTGAAGAGATTTCCGCAGACAAACCCTCCGTCTTTCACCTGTTTTCCCCACCGCTCCTGCCCGCGACGCTCATGCTCGGCGGCGGTGTCACCCTTTATGCCGTTGAAACTTACATCACTGCGACCATTGCACCATCGATCGTGCGCGACATCGGTGGGCTCGAACTGCTGTCATGGATGACGACCCTGTTCGTGGCCGCGGCGGTGCTCGGATCGATCTTCGTCGCGATGCGCCCACGGGGCATCGGGCTGCGCAGCGTCTACGTCGCAGGTGCGCTCATGTTCGGCGCCGGCAGCCTGATCTGCGCGCTCGCCCCGGCGATGCCGTTGGTCCTGGCCGGACGTACTGTACAGGGGTTCGGCGCCGGCATTCTTGCCGGGCTTGCCTATGCCTTCATTCGCTTCGCCTACCCCGAACCGCTGTGGCAGAAGGCATCAACGCTCTATGCAGCCATTTGGGGTGTCTCGACATTGCTCGGCCCCAGCATTGGCGGCGTCTTCTCCGAAGGCAGCGCGTGGCGCCGCGCCTTCATGCTGCTGGTTCCGCTCTGTGTGTTGATGGCGGCACTTGCGCCCTGGCTGCTGCCGCGCGCCGAAGACGATCGCGCCCATAGCAAGACGCCAATCCTGCAAATTGCCTTGCTGCTTGCCGCCGTTCTGCTGGTCAGCATCGCCGGAACGATCGACGAAACAAGCTCCAAAGCGTTGCTGATTGCCGCATCGATCGTCACGATCGTTTCGATGCTGACCGTCGAGCGACACGGCCGAAACCGCCTCCTGCCGACCGGAGCCGTCACGCTCGCAAAGTCGGTGGCGCGCGTCTACTTGACGATGTTCGTGCTGCTGCTGGTGCTGACAAGCGACATCTATATTCCTTATTTCCTGCAGGGGCTGCATGGCGTAACACCTCTGGTGTCAGGCTATCTGACCGCCCTTGTGGCGCTCGGCTGGACCATTGCGGCCTTCTTCAGCGGAACGCTGTCTGGACGCCGTGCCAGCACCGCAATCGTCGTCGGCTGCGTGGTCGAAATGGTTGCGGTTGCGTCGCTAACGGTCTTCCTCGCAACGGACAATCAGTCCGGCGACCTAGCTATTCTTGGCCCCGCCGTCGTTGGTATGTTCTTGATGGGCTTCGGCGTCGGCCTTGGTTGGGCTCATCTGGTAACCAAGATCCTTGGTTTGGTCGACAACTCCGAACAGGACAAGGCCTCGGCCGCGATCTCGACGGTACAGTCGCTCGGCAGCGCCTTCGGCGCCGCCGTTGCCGGCGTGATTGTCAACAGCACCGGGCTGGTGGATCCCGGTGGCGTTGCGGGCGGCGTTTCGGCCGCACACTGGCTCTACGTGCTGATGGCGCTTCCCGGCCTGATTGCCGTCACGATATCCTTGACCCTCTCGTCGCCCACCGAACGGCAGGCCCGGTGAGCGACGTGCGAGCGGTCGCAGACGCAGCATGATCTTGCCGATGTGACCGCTCGTTTCCATCCCGGCGATCGGGCGGGTGGCCTTTGGCGACCGGCAGCGATCACGGCATGAGGCCATCCATCACGTGATTTGACCGCTGCCATCACAAACTCTGGTTTTTCGAAAGCACACTACTGGTTTATATCGGGGGTATCGGGAACCATGCCATGCCATCCGCCTTTTCTTCCATTCTCCGCGATCACCAAATCCGCGTCCCAACGCTGACGCTGGTTGCGCTCGCCTTCACCTATGCCTCGACGATGCCCTATCAATCGATCATCGGCATCAATGAACTCGGCCTGTCGGACCGGGCCTATTCCGGGCTGATCTTCCTTGCCGCACTCGTCAATGTCGCCACCAGCCTGACGCTCGGCATCTGGTCCGACAGGCTCAGCGATCGGCGCCCGCTGGTGCTGGCGCTATCGGTGAGCGGTATGCTCGGCTTCGGAATGATCTACGGATTCCGCACCGCCGGCGTCTTCATCTTCGGCATGCTGGTGCTGATCCCCATCAGCAATTCCACCTATTCGATCCTGTTTGCCAGCATCCGTGCGACGACGAACACAATGGATCGCGGAAGAGCTGCGGCGATCACGTCCACGGTTCGCGCGCTGTTCTCGGGCTCCTGGGCGCTGGCACCAGGCCTGATCGGCCTGTATCTGATCAACTCGCAATCGATGACACCGGCCTATGGCATTGCGGGTCTCGCAAGCCTGACCTGCTTCTGCCTCTACCTGTTTTTCGCCAAACCTGCGCCTGTCGGCAACGCCTCCCCTTCGCAGCAGATCGGCTTCTTCCCTTCGCTCGTTAGAGTCTTTTCGCCCTTTGTGCTGGTAAGGGTCGGCGTCATGGCGCTGCTGCTCGGGCTGCAGCGGCTAAACAGCGTGGTGTCGCCGTTGATCATCACCCATGCCGCCGGCGGTACCGTGGTCGATGTCGGTTTCATGGCCGGCCTCACCGCCTTCCTGGAAATGCCGTTCATGCTGATGTGGGGCGCCCTGCAACGCCGCTTCCGCAGCGTGCACGTGCTTGCCGTGGGAGCGCTGATCTATTGTCTGTATCTGGTATTGCTGAGCTTTGCCTCGGCGCCCTGGCAGATCTATGCCCTGGTGCTGATCAACGCCTGCGGCGCTGCAGCCATCCTCAGCGTGCCAATCACCTACCTACAGGATCTGATTGCCGATCGCCCGGGACTCGGCAGTTCGCTGGTCTCGGTCAACACGTTCATCGCCAACGGCATCAGTGCATCGATCTTCGCGGCCGGCACTGCCTTTACGGGCTATTCAGGCACAGCACTGTTTGCCGCCATCGTCGGCCTCGCTTCGGTCGGCCTTCTGCTGTACCTTGAAAGAGCCCCCCGACCGGTCCGGCAGCCGGCCTAGAGCCGCAGCATGATCTTGCCGATGTGACCGCTCGTTTCCATCAGTCGATGCGCCTCGGCAACGTCTTCGAAAGAGATGACGGTATCGATAACCGGAGCGAGCTTGCCTTCATCGAGAAGCGGCCAGACCTGGGAAAGGAGATCGTCGCGGATCGCGCGCTTTTCCTCGGAAGTGCGCGGGCGCAGCGTAGAGCCGGTGATCGTTAGCCGTTTGACCATGATGGGTGCCAGATTGACCTTCTCCGCAACGGCGCCGCCGAGAAAGGCGATGATCGAAAGGCAGCCGTCCTTCGCGAGCGACGCCACGTTCCGTTCGAAATAGGCGGCACCGATCATATCCAGGATGATATCGACACCGTGGCCGGTCTCTGCCTTGATGGCCTCTGCAAAGTCCTCTGTCTTGTAGTTGATTGCCCGCTTTGCGCCTAGCTTGACGCAGGCGTCGCATTTTTCCTGCGAACCGGCCGTCGCGTAGACCTCGGCGCCAAAGGCCCGCGCAAGCTGGATGGCGGTCGTTCCGATGCCGCTTGAGCCGCCATGCACGAGAACCTTTTCGCCTTCGGTCAGTCCGGCCATCTGGAACATGTTTGCCCAGACCGTGAAGTAATTCTCCGGCAGCGCCGCAGCTTTAACGGCATCGTAGCCCTTCGGGAAGCCCAGAGCCTGGCCGGCGGGCAGCAGGCAATATTCGGCATAAGCACCGCCGTTGGTCAGACCGCACACCTTGTCGCCCAGGGCAAAATCGCGGACGCCCGGGCCGACGGCAACGATCTCGCCTGCCATCTCAAGCCCGAGAACAGGGCTTGCATCCTTCGGCGGCGGATAAATGCCCTGGCGCTGTGCGACGTCGGGCCGGTTGACGCCGATTGCCTCGGTGCGAACAAGGAGCTGGCCCTCCCCTGCTATCGGCAAGGGTCCGGTGGCGATCCGCATCACCTCGGGCGCGCCGAAGCTCGGCAGGTCGATGAAGCGCATCTGCTTGGGCAAGGACATGATCCGGTCTCCTCGTTCCGAAAGCATGTCAGATAGTTCAGCTCTTCGGACTTGAGAAGGCGGGAAGCGCGGGTGGCGTCAATTCGTCTCGCCCAAGAGATGGAAAACGAGCCCTTCTTCGCTTTCCTTCGCCTCGGCCTTGATATGGGCGATCGCGGCACTAACGCGGTTGACATCGTCGATGACGAGACCTTCCGGCAGCTCCAATACGCCGATCGAGCAACGCATCAGCGGAAACAGCGCCTCGACGCCGGCGCGGTCATGGCCCCGAATGCGGCCGGCGGCACGATCCGTATCGGAATAGAGGTCGAGCACATCATCGTGGAAATCGCTGATCAGACGATCGAGAATTTCGGTCAGTTCTTCCTTGGTCCAACCCCGGACGCCGATGAAGAAATCGTCGCCGCCGACATGACCGAGGAAGTGGCGCTCAGCAAAGAAATAGCGGCGCATCAGGGCGGCAAAGAGCGAAATCGCGTGGTCGCCAAGGTGGAAACCATAGGCATCGTTGAACGGCTTGAAGTTGTCGAAATCGCAGTAGCAGAAGTGACGTTTCTCGTCGCCGTCGAGGCTCGATTCGCGCATGAAGTCGCGGATCGCCCTGTTGCCTGGCAGCCCGGTCAGCGGGTTCTGGTCCTGGGCGGTCTTCAGCTTCTTCTCGTTCATCACCTTGATGAGCGAGGCCGCCGATACGACGCCCGCATAGCGCATATTGTCGGTCAGCAGCAGGCAGTTTGTGCCTTCCATGTTGGCGAAGATCGCCATCAGCTGTTCGGTATCGGAATCAAGACCGACGATCGGTGCCATTTCGACGAAATGTGAGATAGTTCGCTCGTAGACCTTGTTCTTCAGAAGATCGCGGCCAAAGGGCTGGTAGATGTATTCCTTCAGGTGCCGCTCGTGCAGGATGCCGCGCGGCTCGCCGTTCGCGTTCAGCACCGGGAAGAAGGCCTGGTGTGGATTGCGGCGGAAGAGTTCGAAGACGCTGTCGATCGTGTCGTTTTCAAAAACCGTTGGCAGCATCTCGATCTGCTTGCGGATCAGGATCTCATCGAGTGATTGCGGGCTGCGCTTGCCCTTGCCGAGGTCCAGCAGGTGCGGAAACGATGGCTGCAGCTCGGTGATATGGGTCGTCGGACGGGATATGAACCAGCCCTGGACGAGATCGACGCCGAATTCGCGGCAGGCGACGAACTCTGCCTCGGTCTCGATCCCCTCGGCAATGACGCGGGTGCCGAGCACGTGTGCGATATGGACGATGTTCTTCAGGAGATGGCGCTTGCGCGGGCTGCTGTCGATGTCGGCGATGAAATGCCGGTCGATCTTCAGATAGTCGACCGGGTGGTCGCATAGCAGCTTCATCTCGCCGTGGCCGACGCCGAAATCATCGATCGCCAGCTTGAAGCCGGCCTTGCGCAGCAGCGATACGAGGGCCGCGAACTCCGGCACGCTGGTGTTGTCGAAGCGCTCGGAGAATTCGAAACAGATCGAGGACGGTGGGATATTGGCAAGCTTCAGGTGTTGCAGCAGGCCTTCCACCAGCCGCTCGCCGTGTGGGATCAGACGGACATCGAGATTGAGGAACAGCGTCGAGCTCGAGAAATGCGGGAGCGTGGCGAACTTCGCAAGCGCGCGGCTTGCCACCATCTGCTCCAGCTGCAGCAGCTGGTGGTTCTTGTGCGCCTCGTCCAGAATTTCGACCGGAGAGCTGAAGCCGATGCGCTCCTGGCCGCGCATCAGCGATTCATAGCCGAATGCCACACCTGTCCCTGCCTCGACGATGGGCTGAAACGCATTTTCGATAACGAGTTTCGCAAGGGGTACGATCTGATCACTTGCGTAGCGACGAACAAGCGCCGGATCGACGGTGGCAGCCAAAGACATGCCAATCTCCACTGTGTCTTATTGTTTTTCGCAGGGAGACTGACGGAGAAGGATCAACGAACCCTTTCCCGAATGTGAAACTTTTGTGAAGACCGGCGAACTCGACCGCCCGGGCAAGCGAACTTTGCTCCCCGATCAACGGTTTGGTCAGGCGGTGCGCCGATGCTCGGCCTCGTGATCTGCGAACATGTCGGCGACGCATTTGCCACTGCGCGAGGTGCAATCCTGATCGAACATGACCTCGTGATATCCGCCAAGTTTGCGGGCGGCGTCCCACATGCGCAGGGCTTCGCGCACGACCTCGCTGCTCGACGCATAACTCCCGTTGTCAACGGCGGCCCGGATGTCGGCTGCCTGCAACGGTGAAATGGATACGGTGACCATCGGCATGAGATTCCTCCCTTTACCTCGTGGGGCACGTCTGCCCCGGTCGGGGGACGGTCAATCCGTCCACGGCATTACCGACGCGCGCCGCCGCCTCGGCTGCCTCTTGGTAGGTAAATTTTAGCCCTCCCTCACAAACTTGTCAAAAAAGAAACAGTCCGTGAAGTCAGGCTGTGAATTGCGGGCATAACTCAGCGACGGATCGCAAGACCGAAAGCAAACATGGACCAGCCCTGGATGAAAAGATCGCAGGCGAGGAAAAGACCAAGGATCCACAGGCTGTTGACCGGCCAACCGAGGTAGATGACGACGCCGGCGAGTGCAGTGATGATGCCGCTAGCAAGCACCCAGCCCCAGCCCTTGACCGGGCGCATGCGCCAGCCGACCCAGATGCGGAACACGCCGGCAATCAGCAAAGCGATCGCAAGAAACAGCGTCAGCGCCGCCGATGCCAGAAGGGGATTCTCGAAGGCGAAGACGCCGGCCAGCACGTAGAGCACGCCGCTCAACGCCCAAAACAGCACCTGGTCCCAGCTTCTCACCTGAAATGCGTGAACCAAGTAGACGATGCCGCCGATCAGCATCAGTATTCCGACATAGTAGACGGACACAACGGTCGCGAGCGCGACGTTTGCCAGTGCGATAAGGCCGCAGACGATCAGCAGCAAGCCAAGTGCGGCGAACCAACCCCATTTCGATTGTAGAGATGAAAGGCTCAGTCGATCAGACGTATCTGCCATGGCACACCTCCTGATTGGTAAAAGAATATGCCGCAAAAACACGGAATTGGAAGAGGTTAGGTTTTCAGGTTTGCATCAGATTTTTATTGATTGATCAATCAATCAAAATTATACATACTGCCACTTCATGGAGTGATGCGATGCCCAAAGTCGGAATGGAGCCGGTTCGCCGCAAGGCGCTCGTCGATGCCGCGCTGCGCGTGATCGGCGATCAAGGCTCGCTGACCGTCACCATGTCCGAAATTGCCCGGCAGGCCGGTGTGTCGCCGGCGCTCGCGCATCATTACTTCGGCAGCAAGGAGCAGCTGCTGATCGAGACTATCCGCTCTCTCCTAAAGCAGCTGCGCGACGACGCAGTGACAGCGCTGAAGGCGGCCGATGCACCGCGCGAGAGGCTTTCCGCCGTCATCCGGGTCAGCTTCCAGGCCGACCAGTTTGCTCCGGCGACGATCGCCGCCTGGCTTGCCTTCTATGCCGAGGCGCAGCGCTCCGAGGAGACGCGGCGCTTCCTCGTCATTTATGCCCGCCGCCTGCGGTCGAACCTGCTCGCCAACCTGAAAGCACTCTGCCCCGGAGATGCCGCAGAACGCATCGCCGAAGGCGCGGCTGCGATGATCGACGGGCTCTACATCCGCCAAAGTCTGAGGTCTGCGCCTGTCAGTATCGAGGCATCGATCGCGCTTACCGAAGACTACATCCATTCACAGCTTGCCGCCCTTGCGAAAGGACAGATCCAGTGACCCTCAAAGCCCAGCCGAAAGCCTCCCATTTCATCGATGGCGAGTATGTCGAGGATGAAGCCGGCAGCGTCATCGAAAGCATCTATCCGGCGACCGGCGAGGTCATCGCGCGGTTGCACGCGGCCACACCCGCCATCGTCGAAAAGGCGATCGCGGCTGCCAAGCGGGCCCAGCCGGAATGGGCAGCGATGAGCCCGACGGCGCGCGGCCGCATCCTGAAACGCGCCGCCGACATCATGCGCGAGCGCAATCGCGAGCTCTCCGAGCTCGAGACGCTCGATACCGGCAAGCCGATCCAGGAAACCATCATCGCCGACCCGACATCGGGCGCCGACAGCTTCGAGTTCTTCGGTGGCATCGCGGCTGCCGGCCTCAATGGCTCCTACATCCCGCTCGGCGGCGATTTCGCCTACACCAAGCGCGTGCCGCTTGGCGTCTGTGTCGGCATCGGCGCCTGGAACTATCCGCAGCAGATCGCCTGCTGGAAGGGCGCACCGGCGCTCGCCGCCGGCAATGCGATGGTCTTCAAGCCATCGGAAACCACGCCGCTCGGCGCGCTTGCCATCGCAGAGATCCTGTATGAGGCCGGCCTGCCGAAAGGTCTCTACAATGTCATCCAGGGCGACCGCGAAACCGGCCCGCTGCTGATCAACCATCCTGATGTCGCGAAGGTGTCGCTGACGGGCTCGGTGCCGACCGGCCGCAAGGTCGCAGCCGCCGCTGCCGGCAGCCTCAAGCACGTCACCATGGAACTCGGCGGCAAATCGCCGCTTGTCGTCTTCGACGATGCCGATATCGACAGCGCCGTCGGCGGTGCGATGCTCGGCAATTTCTATTCGACCGGCCAGGTCTGCTCGAACGGCACCCGCGTCTTCGTGCAGCGGAAGATCAAGGCGGAATTCCTGAAGCGGCTGAAAGCCCGCACCGAGGCCATCTTGATCGGTGACCCGATGGATGAGGCCACGCAGCTCGGGCCGATGGTATCCTGGGCACAGCGCGACAAGGTTCTTTCCTACATCGAGAAGGGCAAGGCGGAGGGCGCGACGCTCGTCACAGGTGGTGGCATCCCGAACAATGTTTCCGGCGAAGGCTACTACGTGCAGCCGACGGTCTTTGCCGACGTCACCGACGATATGACGATCGCCCGTGAAGAGATCTTTGGGCCTGTCATGTGCGTTCTCGATTTCGACGACGAGGCAGAGGTGATCGCGCGCGGCAACGCCACCGAATTCGGGCTTTCCGCTGGCGTCTTCACGGCCGATCTGACACGCGCCCATCGCGTCGTCGACCAGCTCGAGGCCGGCACATTGTGGATCAACACCTACAACCTTTGCCCTGTCGAAATCCCGTTCGGCGGCTCCAAGCAATCCGGTTTCGGGCGGGAAAATTCGCTGGCAGCACTAGAGCACTATTCGGAGCTGAAGACCGTCTATGTCGGCATGGGGCCGGTGCAGGCGCCTTATTGAGGCGGCGCGGCCCCCGCGTCGCCCTTCGAGGGTCGCTTCGCTCCCGCCTCAGGGTGCGGGCAGGAGAATCGGAAGCACTCGCGGACGTCTATCCGCCTCGTGGTGAGGAGGTCCGAAGGGCCGTCTCGAACCACGAGGGGCGCGGCACGTTAAAACACTAGAGGAAGTAGCATGCAGCAGGCAGATTTCGTCATCATCGGCTCCGGCTCGGCGGGCTCGGCGCTTGCCTACCGGCTTTCGAAAGACGGCAAGAACACCGTCATCGTCATCGAGGCGGGCGGCTCCGATTTCGGGCCGTTCATCCAGATGCCTGCAGCCCTTGCTTGGCCGATGAGCATGAAGCGCTACAACTGGGGCTACCTCTCCGAGCCCGAGCCGAACCTCAACAACCGGCGCATCACCGCGCCGCGCGGCAAGGTGATCGGCGGCTCCTCCTCGATCAACGGCATGGTCTATGTGCGCGGCCACGCCGAGGACTATAACCGCTGGGAGGAGCTCGGCGCGCAGGGCTGGGCCTATGCCGACGTGCTGCCCTACTTCAAGCGGATGGAACACAGCCACGGCGGCGAGGATGGCTGGCGCGGCACGGATGGCCCGCTGCATGTCCAGCGCGGCGTCTTCCGCAACCCGCTGTTCCACGCCTTCATCGAAGCCGGCAAGCAGGCGGGTTTCGAGGCGACGGAGGATTACAACGGCTCGAAGCAGGAGGGCTTCGGGCTGATGGAACAGACGATCTTTGGCGGCCGCCGCTGGTCGGCGGCCAACGCCTATCTGAAACCGGCACTGAAGCGCCCGAATGTGGAGGTCGTCTACGGCCACGCCCACAAGGTGGTGATCGAGAACGGCAGGGCGACCGGTGTAGAGATCGAGCGCGGCGGCAAGATCGAGGTCGTCAAAGCCAGCCGGGAGGTCATCGTTTCGGCCTCGTCCTTCAATTCGCCGAAGCTGCTTATGTTGTCGGGTATCGGGCCCGGCGCGCATCTGCAAGACATGGGCATCGAGGTGAAGGCGAACCGGCCAGGCGTCGGCGCCAACTTGCAGGACCATATGGAATTCTACTTCCAGCAGGTCAGCACCAAGCCCGTCTCTCTCTATTCCTGGCTTCCCTGGTTCTGGCAGGGCGTTGCCGGCGCGCAGTGGATGTTCACCAGATCAGGGCTCGGCACCTCGAACCAGTTCGAGGCCTGCGCCTTCCTGCGCTCAGCACCAGGTGTCAAGCAGCCTGATATCCAGTATCACTTCCTGCCGGTGGCGATCAGCTATGACGGCAAGGCGGCGGCCAAGAGCCACGGCTTCCAGGTACATGTCGGCTACAATCTCTCGAAGTCGCGCGGTAACGTCACGCTGCAGTCCTCGGACCCAAAGGTCGATCCCGTCATCCGCTTCAATTATATGAGCCATCCCGAGGACTGGGAGAAGTTCCGCCACTGCGTGCGGCTCACCCGTGAAATCTTCGGCCAGAGGGCTTTCGACCAGTATCGCGGACCGGAGATCCAGCCGGGCGAGAACGTGCAGACCGACGAGCAGATTGACGCCTTCCTGCGCGAGCACCTGGAAAGCGCCTACCACCCCTGCGGCACCTGCAAGATGGGCGCAAAAACCGACCCGATGACGGTTGTCGACCCCGAGACGCGTGTCATCGGCGTCGACGGGCTGCGCGTCGCAGACTCATCGATCTTCCCGCACGTCACCTATGGCAACCTCAATGGCCCATCGATCATGACCGGCGAGAAGGCGGCCGACCATATTCTCGGCAAGCAGCCACTGCCACGCTCCAACCAGGAGCCGTGGGTCAACCCGCGCTGGGCCGTCAGCGATCGGTAGGTTTGCCGACCGCCATCAGATGAAGCCGATCCAGCGGCCGGCAAGGATCGCGGATATCCACACGGCTGCAGAGACGCCGGCCTGAAGCCGCAAGCCGACTGTTGGCGCTGTGCCCGAAACGGCCCGCTGCCAGGCTGCCTGGGTATGGACCAGCGCAGCGTTCGCAATGCCGAGAACGAGCAGCCCCAGTTTCGCCAGAAAGGCCGGATTTCCGGCGTATTCGATTGGCTTCACGCTGAAAAGGGCAAAGCCGGTGATGACCGCTCCCGCAAGTCCGATGGCCGCAGCTCGCGATAAAAACGGGCCGATTGCCGCCAGCGGCACCGATCCGAAGAGGCCCACAAGCCGGAGATCAAGCGGCAGGATCGCCCCGATCAGCAGCCCGATCGAGAGGATATGGGCGGCATTGACCGCCATATAGACGAGCGCCGAGCGCCGCAAGCCGGATGACAGCGGAGTTGCGGCGAGCCATTCCAGGAGCTCGATCGCCATCACTCAGTTCGTCTGGATCCGTTCCGGATAGATGTCATAGCGCTTGTCGGCGACCGTGATCCGTACGGCCTTCATCCGTTTTTCGTCAGCCTTTAGCGAACGGTTCCCGAGAACGACAACCGGATCCCCCTTCTTCGCGGACCCTTCGACAAAGCCCGCGCGCTCCGTCTGCCGGGGATTGCCGAGTTCGACGAGCCAGACGCCGTCGGCGGCGGTCGCAACGTCGAGCGTCGGGTGCGGACCGCCCATCGTTACCTTTTCGATGGTGCCCCGCAATTCTGTCTGTTCGCCCTCGGCCCATGACCAGCCGTGGTGCGCGGCAGCTCCTGTCGCCAAAGTGACTGCAAGGATTGTGCCGATTGCCATTCGTTTCGAGCCCATGACGTGCATGTTCGTTTCTCCCTACCACTGGACA
Organism: Rhizobium sp. 3T7; assembly: GCF_020166565.1. Classification (NCBI taxonomy): domain Bacteria; kingdom Pseudomonadati; phylum Pseudomonadota; class Alphaproteobacteria; order Hyphomicrobiales; family Rhizobiaceae; genus Rhizobium; species Rhizobium sp. 3T7. Next base: position 467,292 of record NZ_JAIQXS010000002.1, on the reverse strand, counting down.
GGAGCGAATTGGCGCACAGGCGGGCCATTGAAAGCTATCTCACCGAATCTTGAAGCGGTGCGGTCGAGCGCTATCCCAAAGGCGTGGGTGGCCCAACGTGGTCGCGGAGATTGCGTCCTAGGCCAGCAGGCGGGTGACTTGCGCGACCTTTGCCGGCGCGACGGCATCGGCAATCGTCGTGGAGAACAGCACCTTGCGGGTCGCATCCGCCACCTTGGCGAAGACGTGGCGGATCTCGCAGTTCTGCTCGCCGTCGCAATCATCGCATTTGCGATAGGCAGTGATGGAGAGGCAGGGAAGAGGCGCGATCGGGCCGTCGATGATGCGCAGCACCTCGCCGAAAGTGATCATATCGGCCGGCTTGAGCAAGAGATAGCCGCCCTGCTTGCCACGACGGCTGGCGACAATGCCCTGATGCTTCAGATCGAGCAGGATCTGTTCGAGGAACTTCTTCGGTATCTTCTGCTGCGCTGCGATGTCCGAGATCATCACAGGTTCGCCGCGATCGGCTTCAGCCAATACCGTCAGCGCCCTCAGCGCATATTTTGCCTTCTGCGTAATCATTTTCGACCGTCGACACACACATGGCAGGCGGAATCATCGACCCACCGCAAGTTCGATCCTGCCTCTATGGCATGCGCAGCATGAACGGAATTTGAACAAGCCTGCGAAACCATTGAGAGACAAGGTTTTTGGCCTTGTTTTTTCACCCTCGGCCAATGCTTTAAATCTACTGCAAAATGCCCCCTGATGTCATCAATTCACATTTCCGATTGACAGGCAACGTGTTACTCTACTAAATCAATAGACAATTGGACTGACCGTCGGCAAATCATCGCCGGTGCGGCTGCTTTTCCGTATTGCAGCGGCCGGGGAGAGATATTTGCTCCTATCGCGCCCGCTTTCGAAATGCCTTTTTCTGTCCGATCCAAGCCCGACCTGCGATACTCCGGCCAACATCAAGGACAGGATCCCCATGACTGTTGCTGCCAATCCCAACGCTGAAGCGGAAACGCTGAACGCGAAACTTGCAAGCCTTGACCTTGCCGGGCGTCTGTCGCTTGTCGCCGGCCTCGGCGGCCGCGTCGTCTTCACGACCTCTCTCGGCATCGAGGACCAGGTGATCACCGCCGAGATCGGCAGCCATCGTCTGCCGATTGATGTGGTTACGCTGCAGACCGGGCGGCTGTTTCCGGAAACGCTCGCCCTGATCGACGAGACCGAGAAGCAATACGACATCCACATCAGCCGTTACGAGCCGGAACAGGCCGATATCGACGCCTATGCCGCGAAATACGGCCTCAACGGATTCTACGAAAGCGTCGAAGCCAGGCATGCCTGTTGTGGCGTGCGCAAGCTGAAGCCGCTTGCGCGCGCACTTAATGGGGCAACCATCTGGATCACCGGTCTGCGCCGCGGCCAATCGGCCAACCGTGCCGAGACACCGTTTGCCGAGTACGACGCAGAGCGTCATCTCTTGAAGGTGAACCCGCTCGCGGACTGGGACCTTCACGTCATCAGGACCTACGTTGCCGATAACGGCGTGCCGGTCAATCCATTGCATGCCCGCGGCTATCCCTCGATCGGCTGTGAGCCCTGCACCCGCGCGATCAAGCCCGGCGAGCCGGAACGCGCCGGCCGCTGGTGGTGGGAACAGGACGAGAAGCGTGAATGCGGTCTGCACGTGGCCGAAGAGGCCACGGCGATCGCCGCACAACAGTAACCCGTCAACTTCGGGATCGGAGCGCGGCTGCCGCCTGCGCTCCTCGAAGTCTGACATGCAACTCATTCCGGAGGCCTCTCTTCCGAGAATGATCGAAGTCTGGAGTTAGAAATGCCCGATAGCCGTCCGGATACGGAAATCAACAATCCCCGGAGCACGAAGCCGCCGCTCGACCCACATTTGAAGGCGCTCGAAAACGAGGCGATCCACATTTTCCGTGAGGTCGCCGCCGAATTCGAGAAGCCGGTCATGCTTTACTCGATCGGCAAGGATTCATCGGTCCTGCTGCATCTGGCCCGCAAGGCGTTCTATCCCGGTCGCGTCCCCTTTCCGCTGCTGCACGTCAACACCGGCTGGAAATTCCGCGAGATGATCGCCTTTCGCGACGAGACGGCCAAGAAGTACGACCTCGACCTGATCGAGCACATCAATCCGCGCGGTGCGTCTGAGAACGTGACGCCGTTCACGCATGGCTCGGCAGCCTTCACCGACATCATGAAGACCGAAGGGCTGCGCCAGGCTCTCGATGCCGGCCAGTTCGATGCCGCCTTTGGCGGCGCGCGCCGCGACGAGGAAGCCAGCCGCGCCAAGGAGCGCATCTATTCGTTCCGTACGCCAGATCATCGCTGGGATCCGCGCAACCAGCGCCCGGAACTCTGGAACATCTACAATGGCCAGATCCGCAAGGGCGAAAGTGTTCGCGTCTTCCCGCTGTCGAACTGGACCGAGGTCGATATCTGGCGCTACATCCAGGCCGAGGACATTCCGCTGGTACCGCTCTACTATGCCAAGAAGCGCCCCTATGTTGAGCGCGACGGCATGATGATCCTGGCAGAAGATCCACGGCTGGAACTGCTTCCCGGCGAAGTGCGCCAAGAAGGCATGATCCGTTTCCGCACCCTTGGCGATTTTCCGCTGACGGGCGCCATCCCATCGAAAGCGACCACGCTCGAAGACGTGATCGCCGAACTCGAAATCGCCACGGTTTCCGAACGACAGGGCCGTGCCATCGACCGCGACCAGTCCGGCTCCATGGAAAAGAAGAAGCGTGAAGGATATTTCTGAGATGACCGCAGCCGTAACCGCCGCACACGCCCTTGCCGTGCCCGCCGCAGAACCTGCAACGGCGACGCGCGATTCGCGACCGTTGCGCCTCATCACCTGCGGCAGCGTCGATGATGGCAAGTCCACCCTGATCGGCCGCCTGCTCTGGGATACCAAGGCTGTCAAGGAAGACCAGGCCGCCACGCTCCAGCGCGATTCGACGGGCAAGCAGAACGATCTTGGCCTACCTGACTTCGCGCTGCTGCTCGACGGCCTGCAGGCCGAGCGCGAACAGGGCATCACCATCGATGTCGCCTATCGCTACTTCTCGACCGACAAGCGCTCCTTCATCGTTGCCGACACGCCCGGCCACGAGCAGTACACCCGCAACATGGCGACCGGCGCTTCCACCGCCGACCTCGCCATCCTGCTGGTCGACGCCCGCGCCGGCATTCTGGAACAGACCCGCCGCCATGCAACGATCGCCTCGCTGCTCGGCATCAAGCAATTCGTGCTTGCGGTCAACAAGATCGACCTGACGAACTACGACCGTTCCGGCTTCGAGAAGATCACCCATGAATTCCGCGAATTCGCGCTGTCGCTCGGCGTCAAGCAGATCACCGCGATCCCGATGTCGGCCCTGAAGGGCGAGAACGTCGTCTATTCCGGTGAAGCGTCGATGCCTTGGTATGCCGGCCCGACGCTGGTGGAAACGCTCGAGCTTGCCACCGTGCGCTCCTCGCAAGCCACAGGCTTCCGCTTCTCAGTGCAGCGTGTGTCGCGCCCGGGCGAAAGCTTTCGCGGCTACCAGGGCACGGTTGCCGGCGGTTCCGTCAAGCCGGGCGATAGCGTCATGATCCTGCCGTCGGGCATGGTGGCCAACGTCTCCAAGATCGTCACCTTCGACCTCGTGCGCAATGCTGCGGTTGCGGGCGACGCGATCACGCTGGTTCTCGACCGGCAGGTGGACGTCGCACGCGGCGACATGATCGTCTCGATCGACAGCCAGCCGCAGGTTGGCCTTTCCTTCGACGCACAGATTGTGGCGCTGCAGCCGGAAGGCATCGAAGCCGGCAAGCGCTACTGGCTGAAGAGCGGCAGCCGCCGCCAGCGTGTGCAGGTGCAGCCGGTGGCGCAGCTCGAATTGAAGACCGGTGCCTGGGCGCCCGTCGATACGCTCTACATGAATGCCATCGGCAAGGTGCGCCTCGCCTTCGACGAACAGGCGATCTTCGACCCGTATGAGCAGAACCGTGCATCCGGCTCGTTCATCCTGATCGACCCCGACACCAACAACACGGTGGCCGGCGGCATGGTGGGCGGAAAGCGCAGTGAACTCGGCGGTATTCACGGTGGCGACGCCCGCGTGATCCTGTCGCTGCCGGCCGACCTCGCCGACCAGATCATGGCCAGCGAACTCTTCGCCAACCGCCGCCACGAGGCGGAGGTGCGGCGCATGACGGCGGCTCAGGCCGCCGACCTCTGGTCGAATGCGGCAAGCGACATTTAAGCAAACGAAAATGGGGCCAAATCGGCCCCGTTTCTCATTCTGGTTTGTCTCTCTGCGCCTACCACAACGGCATGTGGCGGTTGACGTCCTTGTAGAGCAGATAGCGGAAGCGGCCGGGGCCGCCGGCGTAGCAGGCCTGCGGACAGAAGGCGCGCAGCCACATGAAGTCGCCGGCTTCCACTTCGACCCAATCCTTGTTGAGACGATAGACGGCCCTGCCCTCGAGCACATAGAGGCCGTGCTCCATCACGTGCGTTTCCATGAACGGGATGACGCCGCCGGGCTCGAAGGTGACGATGGTGACATGCATGTCGTAGCGCAGGTCGGCCGGATCGATGAAGCGGGTCGTGGCCCAGGCGCCGTCGGTATCGGGCATCGGCTGAGGCGGATGGTTCTCCTCATGCGTGAAGATCGCCGGCGGCGGCTCCTGCCCTTCGACCTCCTGGAAGGCCTTACGGATCCAATGAAACTTCACGGGTGCAGCGCTCTTGTTCCACAGCGTCCAGCGGGAGCCGGCAGGAAGGAAAGCGAAAGAGCCTAGACGCATGGCATGCGAGGCACCATCGAATTCGACGGTCATCTCGCCCTCGACGACGAAGAGCACGCCTTCGGCGCGCTTTTCTGGCTCCGGCCGATCACTGCCGCCGCCCGGCTGCACTTCCGTGATGTATTGCGAAAAGGTCTCGGAAAAACCGCTCAACGGGCGGGAGATTACCCAGGCTCGCGTACCTTCCCAGTGCGGGAGATAGCTGGTGACAATGTCGGTCATCACGGTGCGGGGGATGACCGCATAGGCCGTCGTGAACACGGCCTTGCTGGACAGGAGTTCGGTCTGCGGCGGCAGGCCGCCCATGTTGGAATAGAAGCTGCTCATCGGTTCACTTTTCACCGGCCGGGATTGTCAATCTGCTTTAAGCGCCGCATCTCTTCTAGGCAACCTTTAGATTACCGCCGCCGCGCGTCAGAATGTCCGCGGCGCTTGGCTACCTCAGGAGGGATGAGATGAGTCTGGAAAAACTTCGGGAAGACTATGTTCAGAGGGTCAAGGAGTACGAGGACAATCTCAAATCCATGGCCGAGAATGACGTCAAGCACTTCCGCGCGGAGGGAGCCGGGCCGCTCTCCGATATCACCGAGCAGATCCGCAACGAGTATTATCGGCATATCGAGACCTATGGCGCGTTGATTGCCGAGATCGATGCCATCCTCGGCGTATAGGAGTGTACCTTCAACCCAGCCGGTGCAATCTCGCCGCGCCGGCGCGTAAGGTGCGGGCTTTCGTTCAGATGGCTAAGAATGATGACAACCGCCAGTGAACGGAGCCCATAAAGTTGGCCGGTTGCTGGGCTATGTTGAAAACCTTGGGAGTGCCCCGTTTGTATGCTTTGCTGCCTCGTTACCCCGTATATACTGTGGCGGGCGTCAGGGTGGATTTTAGTAAGGACCGATGCATTGCCGCCGAGGGCCGTAGTAAGGCTGGAACGTATTGTCGTAGGCCCTATAGGAACGATATCGGGAATAGCACCAGCTGGCGTGCGAGTTACCGTAATATCGCGGCTGATCATAGTACCTGGGCTGATCATAATAATACCTTGGCTGAGCGAGCGCACCGCCAATAATCGCGCCTGTAGCCAGTCCGCCGAACAGAAGCCCCAGATCGTCATATCCGCCGCCGTAATAGCCACCGCCATAGTAGCCGCGTCCGTAGCGATAGCCACCATAAGGCCGATAGCCGCCGCGATAGCCGCCGCGGTAGCTGCGGCCGTAGTTCCTATAGCCGCCCCACGAGCCACCGTAGTGCCTGCGATATTGGATCTGCTGTCCGTCCGAAGCGTGAAACGTCGGGCCGTTGAGGGATGGGAAAGCCTGTGCTGGCATCACGGTCGATAATGCAGCCACCAGAGACAGGCTCAAGACAGCGAACTTTCTCATTGTATTCACCATTGCGTTCAACACGCAAACGGCCGAAACGGTGTTTTGTGCCACATTAAATTATAGGTCACGCCGATGTGAACGGCCCCAAAGGTTCCTTTCGGCTGGTGGACAAAGAAAAACCCGCCGACCGGGTGACAAACCGGTGGCGGGCCCTCTGGCGCTAATACTGTTGGCGTTTTCGGCTTAAGGTAGCCGGCAGTTACCTTTTCTTTTTGAATGAATGCCGCCCGGAGGGGTGTCCCGGTGTTCGAATTCTCTTCGAGGAAGAAGGGTCGCCGAGCCGAGGGTGAACGTGTGGCGCACAACAAACGCCGCACGCCGGTAAAGATACCCCCTCGCCTGATTCGCTTTCTGCGATACTGGCACGCGAAGGATACCGCGACGGATTCCGAAGGCCAGAAGGTGACGCTGCGCTACGTCGTGACGTATGCCGGAGAAAAGATCGTGAAGCCGCATAAGGCCTTCAGGACGATCAGGGCTGAGGCTGGCTTTGGCGATGATGTCCGCATGTGCTACGACATACCCGCGCGACTTAGTTGCCCCAGGCTGGCGTTGAAACAGAGCAGGCGGCAGCCTCTCTCGGAATGACCGCGGAAGAATTCGAACGGACCTATGCACACGCAAGTCCGGACTTCCAAGAGCAAGCAGCGAACGCTTTCTGACTGGTCCGCTGCTTCAAACGGTCCGCAATCGGTCCGTATTCGCGGAGGAGATCGGCTCGGGAATGAAAGCCCTGAGAAATAAGGGTTTTCGCTGGTCGGAGTGGAGTGATTCGAACACTCGACCCCCACGTCCCGAACGTGGTGCGCTACCAGACTGCGCTACACTCCGTGACCAGCGGCGCCTCTATAGACCGGCCCATCCCGTTGCGCAAGCACCAAAATTCAAAAGCCGGCGCATTTTTTCGAGGACGCAAGCCGCCGGCAGAAAGGCACTTTCCGGAACAAAAAGCCACACTCACGGCAAATTTTGCAATTGCGAAGGCGGGCCGATTTTCTTTTGCCGGGTTCCACGCTAAAGCGCTCGGCGGGACAAGCGGAAAACGCTGGAGGCCAGTGATTCCCGCCGTCGAATGCGCGACAATTTCAGGGACGATAGAATGACACTCCGCACCTTTGCCGCGGCCGGGCTTGCCATTGCGCTTGCCGGCTGCACGACTATTCCGACCTCCGCCGATCCGATCTCCAGCCGCTGGGTGGGCCAGTCGGCCGGCAAGTTCTTTGCCGCATTCGGCCCGCCGATCAACGATGTTGAGAACGGCTCCGGCGTCACCTACACCTGGAAGGGCGGCTACAAGACGGTTCGCGTCCCGGCGAAATACGCAGAAGGCGCCGACGGCAAGCGCGGCAAGCAGATTTCGCCCGCCCGCACGCAGTACCTGCGCTGCCAAGCGGAAATCGTCACCAGCTCCGACTACACAATCCGCAGCATCCGCGTCGTCGGCGACATCCCGGGGGTAAACGGCCCGTCCTATTGCGCCGAATTCCTGGCGCCGGCGCAGCCCGCGCAGTGATTTAGGCTGCGGTTTCGATTTGAATGCAGGCGGCCGAAAGGCCGCCTGCCTGTTTGTGTCGGCCGGCGTCCGTACATACAATTTTCCATAACATTCAATTCGCATGTTCGCTGGGCACGGCGTGAACTTCGAGACAGCCAGCCGGATTTTCGAAAGTTTCGTCTTCACGGTGACCGACAGCCGTTTCGACTACGGCGAAGTCCGCGAGATCAGCATCGGCGCAATCGACAATCTGGCCGTTCTCGCCGTCGTCCATACCGATCGAGATGGCCGGAAGAGGATCATATCCGCGCGACCGGCAAGCCGCTCCGAAAGGAAACGTTATGAAGACGAATTACAAAAAAGAACTGAGCGTTGAGGAGCTCGCAGCGCTTCGCGACGAGGATATCAGCGATATTCCAGAACTCGACGAAAGCTTCTGGCGCGAGGCGCGCCTCGCAGAGCCCGACCGCACCCAGCCAACAAAGGTTATCAGACTCGCATGAACGCCGTACTGGAATCCTATGCCAAGACGCTAAAGAAATGAATGAGCGAGATGCCGCTCAGGCCAGTCCGCTCCGTTTGTTCATGAAGAGCGGACCCAATTGTCGATGGCTGGGGCGCCAGGATTCGAACCTGGGAATGCCGGTACCAAAAACCGGTGCCTTACCGCTTGGCGACGCCCCACCAGAGCTTGAAAGCGGAGACCGCTTGCCAAATCGACGCCTGCTTAGCAAAGCTCGCCTGCCGTCACAATCATTAAGTTTCGGGCCGTGGCATATTTCTGTGCGCTTTTTGCACCGCCATGCTAGGTCTCGGGCCAGCCGTCCAAGACGATCCGGAGTGACGATGAGCCAGTACCGCGCCAGCCCACCTGCCCTCGCAACGCCGCTGCTCGACGATGCAGTGGTTCGGATCACCCGTTGGGATTTCGAGCCGGGTGCGGACACGGGCGTTCATACGCATGGCATGGGCTACGTCGTCGTGCCGATGACGGACTGCCAGTTTCTTCTGGAGGAAAAGGACGGCAGCCGCAGGGTCGATGTCGCCAAAGGCGCGGCCTACCGACGCGATGCCGGCACGGAGCACAATGTCGTCAATGCTGGCGATCAGCCGATGTCCTTCATCGAGATTGAATACAAGTAAATGGCAAGTCCCGAGTTCAATCTGGCCTTCGAGCCCGCCTACGGCCAGGCCGTGCCGGTTGCGTCAGGCGTGCAGCGCATCACTGTCAACAATCCGAGCGCCTTCACGTTCCATGGCACCAACAGCTATATCGTCGGAGATCGCTCCACGGCGGTCATCGACCCCGGACCGGAGGACGAGGCGCATTTCCGGGCCTTGATGGCAGCGCTCGACGGACGCGAGGTCACGCATATTTTCGTCAGCCATACGCATCGCGATCACTCGCCCCTCTCGCGCCGCCTGCAGGCGGCAACCGGTGCGCAGATCGTGGCCGAGGGACCGCACCGCGCCGCCCGCCCCCTATACCAGGGAGAGGTAAATCTATTCGCAGAGAGCTCGGACTTGGATTTCCGGCCGGACATTGCGATCGGCGACGGCGAAACGATCGAGGGCGACGGTTGGAGCCTGACCGGCGTGCTGACGCCCGGCCATACCGCCAACCATGCGGCCTTCGCGTTGGAGGGAACGGGAATCCTGTTTTCCGCCGATCATGTCATGGCATGGGCGACGTCCATTGTCGCGCCGCCAGACGGCTCCATGGGTGACTACATGACCTCCCTCGACCGGCTGATCGAGCGCCACGACCGCATCCTGCTGCCGGGACATGGCGGTCCGGTGCGGAAGCCGATCTCCTTCATGCGCGCCCTGAAGACGCACCGGCGAATGCGCGAGCGCGCCGTGCTCGACCGGATCCGCGCCGGCGACAGGAACATTCCTGACATGGTGAAGGTGATCTATCGCGAGACCGATCCGCGCCTGCATGGCGCTGCCGCCCTCTCGGTTCTTGCCCATATCGAGGATCTGGTGGAGCGAGGCGAGATCGAGACGGACGGAGGACCGCCTGCGCTGCTGGGATCGTACCGACCTGCGATGCGGAGGTAGCCTCGTGCGCGACGCCTACAGCTATCGCACCGACGCCGCCGTGCCGGCCTTTGCCGACGACAAGCCTGTCATCGTCTTCGATGGCGAATGCGTGTTCTGCTCTGCCTGGGTTCAGTTCGTTCTGAAGCATGACAAAGCGGAGCGTTACCGCTTCCTCGCTGCGCAGTCGCCGCTCGGGGAAGCGCTTTACCGGCACTTTGGGCTGGACGGGCGCGACTACGAGACCAACATCCTGATCGAAGACGGGCGCGCCCACTTGAAGTCGAGAGGGACGATCCGCATGGCTGCGGGGCTCGGCTTTCCCTGGTCGCTGGTGAAGGTCCTGCGGCTGCTGCCGCAGGGACTTGCCGACAGGCTTTACGAATTTGTCGCCCGCAACCGATTGCGCATTGCCGGCCGACGCGCGACCTGCTTCCTGCCGAGCCCGGAACAGAGGGACCGCTTCCTGGGATAGCTGTCCGGCGGCAAAAACCGTTCATTGCTCGCAATAGGGTGGACGAAACTAGCTGCCGGCGATGCCGAGCAATTCGGAATCGAGAGCCTTCAGATAATCCTCGGCGATATCGGCGCTGAGGCCGAGATCGTGCGGGCCGTAGCGCGAAGCGACGCGAACATCGACGAGGGTGGTTTCCGCTTCCTCGCGCAGGCGGATGACGATGTCGAAACGCAGGCCCAGAACGAGGGTGCGGGTTTCGCCCTGCAGCGTCACGCCGTTCGCCCTTCGAATGAGCTGCGCCACATCGTCGTCATAGGGACGCGGCGTCGGGATCGGCACAGCCTCAGGAGCCTCGGCGACCGCGCCGTCGTCCGCCTGCGGCTTCGCCGGCCGGTCTTCGAGATCGCGGCCTGGCTCGCTGTCGCCCTCGGCGCGGGTGATCCGGATGCCGTTCTGCTTGGCGACTTTCTTCACCGCTTCGAGCACGCGGTCGATCGCGCCGTCATAGCGGCGGCCTGTGAGTTCCGGGTAGGCCTCGAGCTGCTTTTCGCGATCCTCCGGCGTCACATCCGGCTTTCTCTTCAGCCAGATCTGATCGGCGTTCGGGGTCTTCAGCCAGTCGGGCGCCGAGACGAGATCGCTCGACACGTCATAGATTGCCGGCAGCACAAAATAGCGTTCGGCGGCAATCCCGCCTATCGCGAGCGGAAGGGCCGCGAAAATAAGGGCTTTCAGCGCATCAAGCCCGCCTTCGGCACCGGTCAGCCAGAGGCTGCGCAGCCCGGCAAGGGCAAGAAGCGCCGCAAGGAGCGCAAAGCCCGCGGAGACGAGCAGAACTAGCACCAGGTAGGGCGTGACAAGGCCCGCGAAGCGGTGACCAATTAGAGCCGCAAGGCAGAGAACCAGCGCAAATGCCCCGAATCGCCGCGCGAAGCGGGCGGCACTTGAAACGGGGCGGTCGAAACGGATTGCCATCAAACTTACCGGTTACTCGCAAGCGGCGCGTCCCGCATGAACGCGCAAAATCGCCCTCGACTTGTTTAGTGCAAGATTCGCCTAAATTGAAACTGTTGTCGCGATCGGAGGGACGCAATCCACGGAGAAGACGACAATGGTGTGCGTGAGCATTTTCTGATATTCCTTGATCTGCAGTTGTGTAGTTTGCGTCGCACATCGACTAACAGGAGAAGGGCAATGATTGCACCGGAGCTCGCATCGGGAGCCCAGTCGCCGGCGCTGGGGGCAGCCGATCATGCAGATCCGCTTCTGCCGATAGAGCTTCTGGAACTGGAACTGTCACTCGACGGATATGATGGCAAATCCGACTTTTGCGAGACGGTCCGCGTGGCTTCGGCTAAGGCCGGCGGGGAATTTCTCTTCGATCTTCCGGCCGAAGGCCTGATGGACGACTGCAAGCGCGTTGCCGTGCTTCGCATCCCCTCGCACGGCGAGCAGATGCGCGTCGTTCTCGCCGTGCTCGACCACAGCGGCACGGAAATCCGCATGGAAGCGCCGGACCCCGCAACAGCCCACCTTGTCCGCTTCGCCGAAGCCTTCGTCAAGGTCCTCGAGCGGTTCTGACCTAGAGCCGCTCAGCCGCCGCTTCCGCCAGACTGCGGAACGGGAACTTGCGTCCGCATTCGCACTTGATCACGCTGGTTTCCTGGTGATTGGACGCGCGCTGGATGAAGAAGCCGCGCGGCAGATGATCGACGCTGAAGCCGGGATGCTTGCGCTTCGGATCATCGATCTCGGAGGCTTCGGCAAAGCCGCTATTGCCGCATTGCGGGCAGGTCAGTTTCTTCGAGAATCGATCGCGCAGTGCCATGCTTGCCTTCCAATATCGTGCGAGCCGTCTTCATACAGACGATCCCCGACGCGCGAAAGCCATTCGCGCCTCCGGTCGGTCGGCGAGCAGCGATCCCAAAGGTAGCTCGTAACCCTAAGCCACTCTTTTAGTTGACTGTAAGCCGTGATTAGCGTCATCTGATTGTGAGAAATTTTCCTTGCAAAGACACACCGATGCGTATCCTCGTTCTATCTCTCGCACTCGCCGCAGCTGCCATAAGCCTCTCGGCGTGCCAGACGCTGACGCCGGAGCAGCAGCGCGCCGCCGACGAAGACCAATGCTTGCGCTATGGCTTCAAACGCGGCACGGATGGCTTTGCAGGCTGCCTCCAGCGCATCGATCTCTACCGCCGCGCGCAGTACCGCTATGACAGCGACAGACTCATGATGGGTATGGCGTTCGAGCTAGACCCGTCCTACTACGGGCGCCCGTATTGGCGGCAATATCGTTGGTAATGACCGCCTGCGCGGCTGCAAGCCGAGCGATCGGCACACGGAAGGGTGAACAGGACACGTAATCCAATCCGATCTCTTCGCAGAAATGGATGGATACGGGATCGCCACCGTGTTCGCCGCAGATTCCGAGCTTCATGTCGTTGCGTGTGCGCCTGCCGCGTTCGGCGGCGATGCGGATCAGCTCCCCGACACCATCGAAATCCAGCGAAATGAAGGGATCGTGCTCGATAATCCCCTTGCGTTGATAGGTCGGAATGAAGGCGGAAGCATCGTCGCGCGAGATGCCGAAGGTCGTCTGCGTCAGGTCGTTCGTGCCGAAGGAGAAAAACTCCGCCGCTTCCGCAATGATATGGGCTCTGAGGGCTGCACGCGGCAATTCGATCATCGTGCCGACCAGGTAGTCGATCCGCATGCCGGCCTCCGCCATGACGTCGCCGGCAACGGTGTCGATGCGCTCCTTGACGTAGTCCAGTTCTGAGCGCAGCCCGACTAGGGGCACCATGATCTCGGGCACAACGGCAGCACCCGTTTCATGGGCTGCCGCGACCGCCGCCTCGAAAATCGCGCGCGCCTGCATCTCGACGATCTCAGGATAGGAAATGGCCAGCCGGCAGCCGCGATGGCCGAGCATCGGATTGAATTCATGCAACGCATCAACGCGCTGGCGCAGCACCGCGGCGTCCATGCCCATCGCGGCGGAAACGTCGGCGATCTCCTCGTCCGTCTTCGGCAGGAATTCGTGCAATGGTGGGTCGAGCAGACGGATCGTCACCGGCAGGCCATGCATGACGTTGAACAGGCTGGTGAAATCATGCCGTTGCACCGGCAGCAAGCTGTCCAGCGCGGCACGGCGACCGGTCTCGTCCTGCGCGAGGATCATCTCGCGCATCAGATGAATGCGGTCGCCCTCGAAGAACATATGCTCGGTACGGCAAAGGCCGATGCCCTCGGCACCAAAGGAGCGGGCTGCGCGCGCGTCAGCAGGCGTATCGGCATTGGTGCGCACGGTCATACGACGCGCCCGATCAGCCCATTGCATGATGCGCCCGAAATCGCCCGAAAGCTCCGGCTGGATCATCTGTACGTCGCCCTTCAGGACCTGTCCGGCCGAACCGTCGATGGTGATGACGTCGCCCTTCTTCAGCGTAACGCCGACGCCGATCAGCCGCTCGTTGCGGGCGTCGATGCGCATGCTGCCGGCGCCGACGACGCAGGGGATGCCCATGCCGCGCGCGACAACGGCGGCATGACTGGTCATGCCCCCACGCGTCGTGAGAATGCCTTCGGCCGCATGCATGCCATGAATGTCTTCGGGACTGGTCTCGACCCGCAGCAGGATGACCTTGCGCCCCTCCTCCGACGCCGTCACGGCCTCCTCGGCCGTGAAGACGATCTCGCCGGTCGCCGCGCCGGGAGACGCCGGCAGGCCCGTGCCGATGACCTCGCGCGACACGCGCGGGTCGATCGTCGGGTGCAGGAGTTGGTCAAGGGACGAGGGCTCGATGCGAAGCACGGCCTCTTCTTCCGTGATCACCTTCTCATCCACCATGTCGACGGCGATCTTCATCGCCGCGCGCGTCGAGCGCTTTCCGGCACGCGTCTGCAGCATCCAGAGCTTTCCGCGTTCAATGGTGAACTCGATGTCCTGCATGTCGCGGTAGTGCTCTTCGAGCTCCGCGCAGATGCGCGAGAGCTCCTTGAAGGCATCGGGCATCAGCTTTTCCATCGACGGCCGCTCGGAACCAGAGCTGATACGGCCCTCCTCTGTGATGCTCTGTGGAGTGCGAATGCCGGCAACGACATCCTCTCCCTGCGCATTGACGAGGAATTCGCCGTAGAGCGACTTGTCGCCCGTCGACGGATTGCGCGTGAAGGCAACGCCGGTCGCGGATGAATTGCCGTGGTTGCCGAAGACCATGGCCTGGATGTTGATTGCCGTTCCCCAGCCTTCGGGGATATTGTGAAGATGGCGATAGGTGACAGCGCGGGCGCTCATCCAGCTGGAGAATACGGCCCCGACCGCGCCCCATAGCTGCACCTCGGGATCCTGGGGAAACTCCTCGCCCAGTTCCTCCTCGATGATGCTCTTGTAGAGCGAGACCACATGCTGCCATTCGCTGGCGGTCAGTTCCGTGTCGAACTCATAGCCGAGGCGCGCCTTCTCATCCTCGAGAATTTCCTCGAACACTTCATGATCGAGACGCATGACGACATCGGCATACATCTGAATGAAACGGCGATAGCTATCCCAGGCAAAACGCGCGTCGCCGGCGTCGTGGCCGAGCGCCTGCACGGTTTCGTCGTTGAGGCCGAGATTGAGGACGGTGTCCATCATCCCCGGCATCGAAACGCGCGCTCCGGAGCGCACGGACAACAGCAGCGGCCGATCACCCGCGCCGAACCGCCGGCCGGTAATTTGCTCGATGCGCTCGATGCCGGCGCGGACCTGTTCTTTCAGCTCTTCGGCAATCTGTCGCCCGTTCTTGTAGTAGGCAGAGCAGGCTTCGGCGATGATCGTCAGACCGGGAGGGACAGGAAGGCCGAGATTGCACATCTCCGCGAGATTTGCGCCTTTGCCGCCCAAACGCTCGCCGTCGAGAGCACCACCCTCTGCCTCACCGTTGCCAAATGTATAGACCCACTTGGTCATATTCCCCCCAACACCAAATCCGGATCAACTTAATCCGTTGGTGTTGAAATGAAAATCGACAAATGCGGCCGAAATGTTGCGACGCACAATAACTGCGACAGACTGAAGCGATTGAAGGGAGAAAAAGCTTTGCGGGACTGCAACAAAGTCCCGCAAAGCCTTATGTCCGTCCGGCCAGGAAAACCGGACGGGGGGTTCCGCCATACGACTTGTCAGAGCCAAAAAGCATTTTGCCCCGATCGCGTCGCATAGAAAACTACGCAGCCGACATCACTTCGCGGTAAGTCGACGGCGACCTGAAGCAATCTCTAATACAAGATCGGTAGGAAAACATTACCTGAATGGTGGAGACGGCCCAATCCGGCAGACTTTTTTTGGGCGTTTCTCATGCGATTTCACGCAGTTGTTCAGCAGTCTGCAGGTCGACAGACACAAGTTGCGAGACCCCCTGCTCCGCCATCGTCACGCCAAACAGCCTGTTCATGCGTGCCATGGTGATCGGATTGTGGGTGATGATGACGAAACGCGTCTCCGTCGAGGCAGCCATTTCGTCCATCAGGTTGCAGTAGCGCTCGACATTGTGGTCGTCCAATGGGGCGTCCACTTCGTCCAGGACGCAGATCGGCGCCGGATTGGTCAGGAAGACGGCAAAGATCAGCGCCATTGCCGTCAGTGCCTGCTCGCCTCCCGACAACAGCGTCATCGTCTGTGGCTTCTTGCCGGGCGGACGGGCGAGGATTTCGAGTCCGGCTTCGAGCGGATCGTCGGATTCGATCAGCTGCAGTTCGGCCGTGCCGCCGCCGAAGAGATGCGTGAAGAGACGCTGGAACTGGCCGTTCACGACATCGAAGGCGGCGATCAGGCGTTCGCGGCCCTCGCGATTGAGGCTCTGGATCGCGCCACGCAACTTGCGGATTGCATCGATAACGTCGTCGCGTTCCTTGATCAGCGCCTCGAGCTTCGCGCTTAGTTCCTTCTGCTCTTCCTCAGCGCGCAGGTTGACCGCGCCAAGTCGCTCGCGTTCCATCTTGAGACGTTCGAGTTCGCGTTCGACCTCGCGAAGGTCGGGCGCTGTCTGCAGCGACTCCAGTCCTGCGAGCCGAAGCGCCTCATGTGGCGCAACGTTCAGGGTCTCGCGAATTCGCGCTTCAGTTTCCTGCCGCTTTTCACGAGCGGAGACCAGGCGCTCTTCAGCGCGACCGCGGCGCTCGCGGCTTTCGGCGAGCTCGGAGACAGCAGTCGCCGCCTTGTGGTCGGCATCGCGCTGGACGAGCTCGGCTTCGGCGAGCACATCGGCCGCATGGCGGCGCGCTTCCTCGGCCTTCTGGAGTTCGTTCAACAGCGCGCGTCGCTTGTCGTCGAACTCATCGGGAGCCATCTCGAGCTCGGCGGCCTCCTCGCGCGCCTCTTCCTCGCGATCGCGAAGCGTAGCGATGTGATCCTCGGCGCTCGCAGCGCGCTGACGCCAGGTCTCGCGTTCCTGCCCGATGACCACGATGCGGCGCTGTCGGGCCTCGTTTTCGCGGTTGAGGCTTTCGTGGCGTGCCCGCGCTTCGGCGAGCGCACCACGATCAGTCGCGACCTCGACCTGCTGCGACCGAAGCCGCTCGTCCATCGCCGTCAAATCAGGAGCATCTTCCAGCTCGATTCGGGCGTTTTCTTCCTGGACTGAGATGTCTTCAAGCTGGATCTGGAGTTGACTGACAGCCTCGGCAACGACATCGCGGCGACGGATGAGATCGCCGGAGGCTCGTTCGGCCACTGCCAGTGCTTCGCGCGCCTCGGCGAGTTGCCGCGCAGACATACGGCTCTTCTCGCGCGCCTCGGCAAGGTGGCGCTCTTGCAGGCGAATGGCATCGGCCGCACCAGCCAGGCGTTCCTCTGCTTCAGCGAGCATGTCGCGGGCAAGCGCGGCTTCGCTTTCCAGTTCGGCGAGCCGGTTCTTCTGCGCCAGCCGCAACGCGGCCGCGCTCGGTGCATCGGCACCAGTGACGTGGCCGTCCCAACGGTAGACGGAGCCTTCCTTGGTCACCAGACGTTGGCCGGGCTTGAGATCCTTCATCACCGCCGCCGCATCCGAAGCGGAGACGAGGCCGATTTGTTTTAGGCGACGCATCAGCGCGGCCGGGGCGCGGACGTAGTCAACCAACGGCGTCACGCCGGCCGGCAGCGCCGGGTCCGCGACACCGTCGCCATTGCCAGACCAATGAGCCGGCGCCTTGGAATCAAGCGGCGATTCGATGTCGTCACCCAACGCCGCACCGAGCGCCGTTTCAAAGCCGCGGTCGACGCGCAGCTGATCGGCGGCCGGCGCAAATTCGCCTGCGGCGGCACCGGCAGCGAGCATGCGTGCAATGGTCCGGGCTTCGGTTTCGATGGCGTTCAGCTTCCCACGCGCCTGATCGACCGGCGATCGGGAGAGAGCTTCGGCCTGGCGGGCAGCGACCAAGGCCTGCTCGACGCTCTGGATCGCGGCTTCCGCCTCGGCCACAGCCTGCTCGCCTACCTCCACCACGGCCCGCTTCTCGTCCGGATCGGGCAGGCTGGCAATCTTCTCGCCGATTGCGGAGAGCTCGCGATTGGCCTCATCCATCTGCCGTTCAAGGCGCATCTTGCGATCGGCAAGGTCGCGAATGGCGCGCTCAAGCTGGTTGCGCCCGGCTGCTGCCTCGGCACGTTCGGCCGTCAGCGCGGTAAAAATACGCTCGCTGTCGGCAAGCTTTGCAGCCGCCTCCTCGAAGGCCTCGCGGGTCTCTTCGGCAAAGCGACCGGAATCGGCAAGAATTTCCGTGATCTCGGCCTCTTCGGCATCGAGCCTTGCGAGAATTGCGGCATTGTCGGCAACCAGGCGCTCCTCGCGACGGATGTCCTCGCCGAGCTGCGCAAGACGGCGGGTCAGTTCGTCGCGACGGCGCAGGATGCGGTTGGCATCCTCTTCCAGCTGCGTCTTGGCGATCTGCAGGCGCTGCAGCGCGGCGGCGGCACGCGCTTCGCCCTCGCGCAGCTCCGGCAGCTTGAGGCTCGCAATGCCTTGGGCCTTGGCGGCCTCCATCTGCATCTGCGCCTTTTCGGCGACGACGACGGTTGCCTGATTGAGCGCACTGTCGGCTTCCGCTTCTGCCTCTTTGGCCTGAACCCAGCGGATATGCAGGAGCATTGCCTCGCGGGCGCGGATATCGGCGGACAGCGACTTGAAACGACTTGCCTGACGCGCCTGACGCTTCAAGCTCTCGATCTGGCTCTCGAGCTGCGAGGTTACGTCGTCGAGACGTTCGAGATTGCCTTCGGCGGCACGCAGGCGAAGCTCGGCTTCGTGGCGGCGCGAATGCAGGCCCGATATGCCGGCTGCCTCTTCCAGCAGCTGGCGGCGGGCCTGCGGCTTTGCCGAGATCAGCTCGCCGATCCGCCCCTGCCCCACCATCGAGGGCGAACGGGCGCCGGTGGAGGCGTCGGCGAAGAGGAGCTGCACATCCTTGGCACGGCTTTCCTTGCCGTTGATGCGATAGATCGACCCTTGCTCGCGCTCGATGCGTCGCGTGACCTGGATTTCGTCGCTATCGTTGAAGGCGGCAGGCGCCGTGCGCTCGGCATTGTCGAGATAGAGCGCGACTTCGGCGGTGTTGCGGGCGGGACGGTTCCCCGAGCCGGAGAAGATGACGTCGTCCATACCGGAGGCACGCATGTTCTTGTAGGAATTCTCGCCCATCACCCAGCGGAGCGCCTCGACGAGGTTCGACTTGCCGCAACCGTTCGGGCCGACGACACCGGTCAATCCGCGCTCGATGATGAATTCGGTGGGTTCGACGAAGGATTTGAAGCCGACGACGCGAAGCTTGTTGAACTTCATGCAGCGCCCCCGCGCCGCACAAAGCAAACGACGGGCGCACGGCCTCCGCCGTCGCCCGTCGATCGGATACGGTTCAGTTTAGAGCAGGCTGTCGATAAGGGCCGACATGGTGTCAACCGTCATGTCTCCAGAATAGCGCTTGCCGTTGATGAGGAAAGTCGGCGTGGCATTGACGCCAAACTCCTTGGAACCCCTTTCCCGCGTTGCGTTCACTTCATCCAGCAGCTTCTGGTTCGTCAAGCACTTCGTGAAGCTATCCTCAGTAAATCCAGCAAGTTTGGACATCTGAAGCAGTGCAGCGCGGCCATCGTCTGCAGCGGCCCAGGTCTGCTGCTGCTTGAACAGCATGGCCACCATCGGAAAATACTGTTCGGCGGTGCCCAATTCTTCCGGCTTGGAAGGATTGCAGCGTGCCAGCATGAAGGCAGCAGCCGCACGCGGATCAAACGGGAATTCGCGGATGATGAAGCGCACCTTGCCCGCATCGACGTACTTCTTCTTGATCTCGTCGAAGGTCGTCGTGTGGAAGTGGGCGCAGTGCGGGCAGGTCATCGACATATATTCGACGATCGTGACCGGGGCGTCTTCCTTGCCGAGCGCCATTTCCGGCAACTCGCCTGGCTTCAGCACGGCAGCCATGTCGACGTCGCCGTCGGGCTTGGGCATTTCGGTGGCGGCATGCGCGGTGCTGAAAACCGCCAGGGTCGCCGTCGCGGCAGCCACGCCGCCCAGAAGCTGGCGTTTCGTCAGTTGCATTTCGGAAATCGGCATGAAGTTCCCCATGAATGAGTGTAGTGGCTGACAGTGCGATATAACGGCTCGAAGCCCTGAACAAGGCACGCTTCGCCAACTTTCTTCAAAGAATTGTGACCTTGGTTGGACCGCCAGATTAAATTGCGGACAGAATTGCCGCGGCAATACTTGTAAGGCATAAGGCACTAGCGGCCGCGCTTCCCCAGCACGGCCGTGCCGAGACGCTTTACCGCTTCGCGCAGCTTGTCGCCCTCGATCCCTTCCATCATGTCCTCCAACTTTGCGGCTGCCGCGCCCTTCAATGGCGGCGGAGTGCGGGAGCGCTTAACCACCTGATGGACAGGCTTCTGGACGATACGGATCTGGTGAACAGCGGCGAAGCCGAAGAAACTGTTGACGCGCTGGATCAACTCACCCTGCGCATGGGTCAAAAACAGTGCTCGGGCGCCCTCGCAGGCGATGGTGAGCACGCCCGGACGGAAGCCTCCGTCATCATTGCCGCGCGCCCAGGCAATCTTTTCCGGCCGGGTGCAATCGGCAAATTCCTCACCGGCGATTTCATCCCACGAGCCGAGCAGCGCCGTATTGATGCCGGCGCGCTTTGCAAGCACCGGATCGATCAGCCCGTTCGCCAATTCGGAGATTTGCTTTTCACCTTTGCGTGGATAACTCATCGAAACCTTCACATCGCGCTGCCATCCGGCACCACTGCCTTGATCGCGCGGCATTGCTTCGCCAAGTATAGGGCACTTCCCCTGACGACGGCAAATGATGACATCGACGACACTGGACGCGCCCGCCGCCAAGCCCCTTCTCGATTGGTATGACCGCCACCATCGCGACCTGCCATGGCGCGTTTCCCCGTCGATGGCGGCGCGCGGCGTCAAGGCCGATCCGTACCATGTCTGGCTTTCCGAAGTGATGCTGCAGCAGACCACGGTACCGGCGGTAAAGCCCTACTTTACCAATTTCCTGGCGCGCTGGCCGACGGTGCGCGATCTTGCCGACGCCGCTAGCGAAGACGTGATGGCTGCTTGGGCCGGACTCGGATATTACGCCCGCGCCCGCAACCTCAAGAAATGCGCCGAGGCCGTGACGCGCGAACACGACGGCGTCTTTCCAAACACCGAGGAAGGACTGAGATCGCTTCCCGGCATCGGCGACTACACGGCCGCTGCAGTGGCGGCGATCGCCTTCAACCGGCAGGCAGCCGTCATGGACGGCAATGTCGAGCGGGTGATTTCGCGCCTCTACGCGATCGCCACCCCACTGCCTGCTGCCAAACCACTGATGAAGCAGAAGGTGGCTCTGCTAACCCCGAAAGACCGGCCCGGCGACTTCGCCCAGGCGATGATGGATCTCGGCGCGACGATCTGCACACCGAAGCGGCCCGCCTGTTCACTCTGTCCCTTCAGGGGATCCTGCGAGGCGCTGCGTCTGCATGATCCCGAACACTTTCCGGTCAAGGCCGCCAAGAGGGAAAAGCCTATGCGCCGAGGCGCAGCCTTCATCGCCGTCACGCCGGATGGCGACGTTCTGTTGCGGCGGCGCATCGAGAGCGGCCTGCTCGGCGGCATGACCGAAGTGCCGACGACCGACTGGACGGCGAGGCAGGACGGAGAAACGTCGGCCAGTGCTGCACCGTTCCCGGCGGCTTGGGAGCCCTGCGGGACAGTGACCCACGTCTTCACCCATTTCGAGCTCAGGCTTTCCATCTATCGCGTCGCGATCCCCTCGCGAATTCAAACGGATAACGGTTGGTGGGAAGCGGTTACAAATCTTGACTCGCAGGCGTTGCCGACTGTCATGAAAAAAGCAATCACCGCAGCTATTCCGCTCGCGTTCAAAGATGCCAAGGATTAATCGATGCCCATTGATCATATTGTTTTCGACATCGGAAAAGTTCTCGTCCATTACGATCCGAATATTCCGTTCAGCCGCCTCATTCCCGATGAGGGCGAGCGCAAGTGGTTCTTCGACAATGTCTGCACCCATGATTGGAACGTCGAGCAGGACCGCGGCCGCACCTGGGCCGATGCCGAAGCCCTGCTGATCGAGGTTCATCCGGATCGTGAGGAACATATCCGCGCGTTCCGGAAGCACTGGCACGAGATGGTCCCGCACTCCTACGACGACAGCGTCGCGATCATGGAAGGCCTGATTGCCGACGGCCAGGATGTGACGATGCTGACCAACTTCGCATCCGACACCTTCCGCGAGGCGCAGGTCCGCTTCCCGTTCCTGACCAAGCCGCGCGGCGTCACGGTCTCCGGCGACGTCGGCCTGATCAAGCCCGATATCGCGATCTACGAAACGCATGCGAAGAGCTTCGGCCTCAATCCGGCGGCGACGATCTTCATCGACGACTCCGCCCCCAACGTCGAGGGCGCCAAAGCCGCCGGCTGGGATGCCGTTCTCTTCACCGGCGCCGACCAGCTGCGTACCGATCTTGCAGCGCGTGGCGTGAGGGTCTGATCATGGCATTCGATCCGGCTGAGGAAATCAAGCGCTTCCACGGCGCCATCAATGCGCTCGATTTCGATACGATCGAGAACTGCTTCGCGGAAGATGCGACCTATGTCTCCAACGGTGTCGGCAGCCTGTCCGGGCGCGCCGACATCATGGTCGCCTTTCGCAAGTATTTCGACGACTACCCGGACCAGACGGCGATCGACACACTGGTCGAGAAGATCAGCCCCAATGCCGGCCGCGCCGTCTGGTCGGTTCGTGCGACGCACAGCAAGACGGGCAAACCGCTGGTGCGGGAGGGCGAAGAGACCATCACCTTCAATGAAGATGGTCGTATCACTCACGTCGAGGTAACCGACTATCAGGCGTTCTGAAAGAACGCTGCCGAAAGATAGAAGGCGAGCACGAAAAAGAGCCACAGGTCGGAAACCATCGCGATGGTCCTCGACCTGTTCTTCCCTGGCTCGAGAAGGTGCTTGAGACCGGCAAGGCCGAAGAACAGGCAACCGGTGACCGCGGCAGGGACAATCCACTGCGGCTCGAAGAAACTGAGCAGGCCAAGCATGCCGATCGACAGGTTGCCGAAGCCAATCTCCTGCACCAGTGGTTGAGCCTTGTGATCGGTGATGCCAAAGATCGTCTCGGCCGTAAAGGCCGGATTGACGATCTGCTTCAGGCTGGCCACAAGCAATCGCAGACCGACGCCCCAGAAGACGAACCATTTTCCGATCATGAAGACGAGGTTGGCGTCTGTGCCCCACTGCGCTTCGGCGACCACCGAGCCCAGCGGCAAAACAAACATCAGCAACAGTATGATCGCAAGATACATGGCCAGTTCCCTGCCTGTTCGGATCATCAGTCACCGATACATGACACGGAATTGCACTGCTGCGCGAGCCAAAATGAAGAGCGCCCGGGGTGTTGATCCCCGGGCGCCAGGCCTTCTTCCGTAACTGGAGGTACAAAACACCGGAAGAAGGAAGTCTCGATCAGGTGAAGGCGCGCGTCATTCCGCCTTTGCCAGATCACTGCGGATCACAGACCGCAATTCGTCGATCGGGCGCAGGGATTGCCCGTCGTCGAAGTGCCAGAATGTCCATCCGTTGCATGCGTCAAGGCCCTGGACCTTTGCCCCAAGGCGATGAATGGAACCGGCCTCGCCACCGGAGGCCACCGTACCGTCGGCACGAACGATTGCGCTGTAGCGACGGCGCGCATCGGTCAGCACCTGGCCGGGCTTGATCAGGCCGCTTTCGACTAGCACGTTGAAAGCCACGCGGACTTCCTGCTTCTTGCCGGTCATGACGGTGAGCTCGGCCTTGCCGAGCGGCTCGACCGCCTCGATGCGAGCGGAGGCCGCATCGATGTAATCCTGCTCGCGCTCGATGCCGACGAAGTGGCGGCCGAGACGCTTGGCGACGGCACCCGTCGTGCCCGAGCCGAAGAACGGATCGAGGATGACGTCGCCCGGCTTCGAGGAGGCCATGATGACGCGGGCGAGCAATGCTTCCGGCTTCTGCGTCGGGTGCACTTTCTTGCCGTTGTCGCCCTTCAAGCGCTCATTGCCGCTGCAGATCGGGAACAGCCAGTCGGAGCGCATCTGTACGTCGTCGTTGGCCGCCTTCATGGCATCGTAGTTGAAGGTGTAGCCCTTGGCCTTGGCGCTCGGGCTCGCCCAGATCATCGTCTCATGCGCGTTCTGGAAGCGACGGCCCTTGAAGTTCGGCATCGGATTGGTCTTGCGCCAAACGATGTCGTTGAGGATCCAGAAGTTCAGATCCTGCAGCGTGGCGCCGACGCGGAAGATGTTGTGATAGGAGCCGATGACCCAGATCGTGCCCGTCGGCTTCAGAACGCGGCGGCAGGCGAGCAGCCAGGCGCGGGTGAAAGCATCATAGGCTTCGAAGGAAGCGAATTGATCCCACTCGTCATCGACGGCATCGACCAGCGACTGATCAGGGCGATGCAGCGTGCCGCCAAGTTGGAGGTTGTACGGTGGATCAGCGAAAATGACGTCTACGGAGTGGTTCGGCAGGGCTTCAAGGGCAGCAACGCAATCGCCCTTGATGATCGTGTCGATCCAGGAGTCCGGCATTGCGGAGGCCTTGAGATCGGCAAGCGGAAATACTGACGCCATCTGGAAACTCGCTCATACACATTACGCTTTTACTGTCCGTTATGGTTACTCAGTTTGGTTACCAAAGCCTGAAGGGATGAGCGATTTCGGGAAAATAAGTCGCGGCGCCGGTTCGGCGGTAGAAAGGGTCGGCCGCCAAACGATGCCCGCCCCACCCTTTCCGACTGGCGCAACTAAGCCGCGACGTCATGCACCTTGCGGCTGTCGGTCGGTGCCTCGGCGCGCTCGTTCATGCCGTAGTCGCGGACGATGTGGCCGATCCGCAGCCGATAGTCCGCAAAGACGCCGTTGCGGCCGGCGTGCTGGGCAGCGCGGTGCGCCTCGAGGTTTCGCCACGTCTTTACCGCCTCCTCGTCACGCCAGAAGGAGAGCGAAAGCAGCTTGCCGCGATTGGTCAGGCTTTCGAAGCGCTCGATCGAGATAAAGCCGTCGATCATTTCCAGTTCACCGCGAAGTTCACCGGCGAGATCGAGATAGGTGTGGCGTTCGCCCATGAAGGGCAAGACTTCGAAGATGACAGCGATCATGGCATCACCAGCTTTGTGTGAGGAAGGGAAGCGTTTTTGAGGAAGATGCGATCTTCCTTCAGGATGAAACGTTCGCGCTTGGCGAGTTCGTAATTTTCCTTGCCGAGCGGATCGGCAGCAAGGCGGGCGCGATAGGCTTCATACGCCGCAAGGCTATCGATATTGTAGACGCCGTAGGCGGTCGTTGCCGAGCCTTCATGCGGGGCGAAATAGCCGACGAGATCGGCACCGTTGCGCGGGATCGCCTGGCCCCAATTGCGGGCATATTCGGCAAAGTCCTCCTTCTTGAACGGATCGATCTCATAGCGGATGAAGCAGGTAATCATTGTCATCTCCTTGTTGTCTGGAGACAGTTTTCGCACATTGCCGGACGACTATGCTTCGGTTAGGATCGAAGTATGAAGGAAGGACCTGACATATCCCAGATCGGCGCGCTGATCGGCGACCCCGCCCGTGCCAACATGCTGACCGCACTGATGGGCGGTAAAGCGCTGACGGCGACAGAGCTCGCTGCCGCCGGTGGCATCACTGTGCAGACGGCAAGCACGCATCTCGCCAAGCTGGAGGCCGGCAACCTGCTAGTGCAGCGCAAGCAGGGCCGCCATCGCTACTTCACATTGGCGGATGACAGCGTTGGCAAGTTCTTGGAAAGCATCATGGGCTTTGCCGCCGGGCGCGGCCATCTGCGCCACAAGCCGGGGCCAAGGGAGCCGGCATTGCGCAAGGCGCGTATCTGCTACGATCACCTCGCCGGCGATTACGGCGTGCGAATGCTCGACAACCTGATCGCTCGAGGCGCGATCGACGCATTCGGCGATGGCCTTGCATTGACGGAGACCGGTGAAGGCGAGCTGACGTGCATCGGCATAGACGTGCCGGCTCTGAAATCGTCGCGACGGCCGCTTTGTCGCTCCTGCCTGGACTGGAGTGAGCGACGGGCGCATCTCGCCGGCGGCCTCGGCAAGGCCCTGCTTTCCAATTTTCTCGACAAAGGCTGGGCTCGCCGCACCGCCGAAAGCCGCTCCGTCGTTTTTTCTCCAGAAGGCGAACGGCAGTTTCTCGCGCTGTTTCCTGCCACCAAATAGCCGCGAACGACCGCAAAATCCAAGCCGCCCGCGGCGCGCAATCCAGCCATGCCTTGCTATCGGTTGAGCTTCGCCCAGGCATCGTGTAAAGGGGCATCATCCCAAACAAGGCGCGAATAAATGGACGGCTTCGACCTCATCATCTTCGACTGCGACGGCGTTCTGGTCGATTCGGAAATCATCGCTGCGGAGGTGGAATCCAAGCTTCTGACCGAAGCGGGCTACCCAATCAGCATCGAGGAAATGGGCGAGCGCTTCGCGGGCATGACCTGGCAGAACATTCTCTTCCAGGTCGAGCGCGAGGCCAGCATTCCGATCCCCGCGTCTCTGCTTGACAAGTCCGAGAAGCTGCTCGACCTGCGTCTGGAGCAGGATGTGCAAGCGATATCGGGTGTCGAAGCCGCCCTTTCGCGTCTGCAGCTGAAGCGCTGCATCTGCTCCAACTCCAGCAGCACGCGGCTCGACATGATGCTCGGCAAGGTGGGCCTGAAGCCGCTGTTTGCGCCGCATATCTTCTCGGCCAAGGACCTTGGTCCCGATCGCGTGAAGCCGAAGCCGGACATCTTCCTGCATGGCGCCAAGCAGATGGGCGTTTCGCCAGACCGTGCCATCGTCGTCGAAGACTCCGTTCACGGCGTCCACGCAGCGCGTGCAGCAGGCATGCGCGTCATCGGCTTT
Source organism: Rhizobium sp. 3T7 (assembly GCF_020166565.1). Classification (NCBI taxonomy): domain Bacteria; kingdom Pseudomonadati; phylum Pseudomonadota; class Alphaproteobacteria; order Hyphomicrobiales; family Rhizobiaceae; genus Rhizobium; species Rhizobium sp. 3T7. The sequence goes on along the minus strand of NZ_JAIQXS010000002.1, from coordinate 440,635 downwards.
ACCGGCGCATCACACACCTATCCCGCGCATGCCGACAGGCTGACCGATGCCGGCGCCGAAACGGCCATCTCCCGCATGAGCGACCTGCCCGGCGTCGTTGCCGCGCTCGCCGAGTGGGAAGGCGTTCTGTAACGTCGGCTACTCTCGAGCGCAGGCGCTCGCCCGGCCCTATCCGGCGTCCAAATCCAAAGTCGGTTGCAGCGTCGAAACGCTACCACCGATTTTGCTATGGGACGGGATGCCTTATCGGACAGTAGAATTTCGCTCTCTGCACCGAGACAGATCGGAACCATTCAGCTATCGCAGTGATCTCTGTCTGATGGAGGCCGTCTCGCATGACTATTTCCGTGGAATTATGCTCCTATCCCGAGCTTGACGATCGGATCACCATCGTCAGGGCGGGAGATGAGGTTGACGCCATCTTCGTGCGCACCGAGAGATTTAACGTCCTGATCGACACTCTCGGAACGCCTAAGCTATGTCGGATGGCGCTGGATCTCCTTGATGAGGACGTGCGCGCTCGTCCTCTGATCGTCGTAAATTCGCACATGGACTGGGATCATTTCTGGGGCAACGGCGCGATTGCGGGGAAAGCCCCTATCGTTGCCCATGTTGCCGCACGTGAACGTCTGAACGACCCCTCCTCCCTCCAAGTTCTCAACGAGAAGATAGGTGAGGATTCGCGGTTTCAAACCGTCGAGCTCATAGCGCCTGACATCACCTTTTCAGGTTCGATGACCCTTCATGGCGGCGATCTGACACTCGAACTAATTCACACACCGGGGCACACGCCTGACCATATTGCGGTATGGATTCCGGAAATCCGTGTCTGCCTGGCTGTCGACGCGGTGGAATACCCCATTCCGGAAGTCTGGAGCAAAAGCGCCAGTGATCTCCGGCTGATCTGCTCATCCCTCGAACGAATACGTGACTTGGAGGCTAGATTTGTCATCCCTGCCCACGGAAGGACGCTCTCGCCTTCCACCGTGAACGACAACTTGTCATACTTCCGAGAATTGGCTGCCCGCGTCGAAAACTTAGACGAGCGGGAGCTATCCAACCCCGAGCTGGCCAAATTGATGGGCGTTCGACTTCAGGATTTCGTGGCCATCCCGGCCGACATGCCGCCACGGGTGGTGGAATTCTATGAAAGGTGTCACGGAACCAACCTCGGGGCGACAGTTCAAGCACGCATAGAGGGTTGAGTTTCTCGCAAGCACCACAGCTCTGCTGATCACTCCCTCGCTAGCCATCGCAATCGCTAGATTTTCAGGCCGAGTGCGCCGGCGAGCATCTCAAAGCGCGCAGGAAGTTTCCCGGGTGCCTCGCCGTCGCTGTCGACGGGAATCGACTCCTTGCAGATCGGCCATGCCTCGACGAGCCTGGCGCGATGGATGCTGACAAGCGGGCTCCTGACGTGGCCGCCGCCATAGATGCTGTTCATCAGCGACAGCACCTTCAGCCTGCCGGCCCCGCGGATGATGACTACGTCGAACAGGCCGTCGGCGACATCCGCGTCGGGAGCCACCTTCATGCCGCCGCCGAACCAGGCGCCATTGGCAACGGCGACCGCCGTGATCGGACCGTCATAGACATCCTCGCCATCCAGCCTCAGCCGGATATTGCGCGGCTTGTAGCGCAGGATCTGCAACAGACTGTGGAAGAGAAATACCATCGGCCCGGGCAGGCGCCGGCCCTTGCGCGCTTCGTTGACGGCACGCACGATGTGGCCGGAGACGCCAAAGCTTGCGATATTGGCAAAGTGGCGGGTGAGCGTGTCGCCGTCCTCATCGTCGCAGGTCAGCAGCCCGGCATCGATCTGCCGCACGGACGGAGACATCAGCCCTTCGGCGATCTTGGCAGGATCGCGCGACATCGGGAAATTGCGGGCGAAGTCGCAGCCGGTCCCGGTGGCGATGAACGAGAAGGCCGTAGCCGGCCGCTGCGATTTCAGAATGCCGCCGGCCACCTCGCCGATCGTACCGTCGCCGCCGACGGCGATCACAAGGTCGGCGCCATCATCCGCCAGTTCGCGCCCGAAGCGCTCGGCATCGCCGAAGCCCCTGGTTTCACGCAGGCTGAGATCGGTGAATCTCGCCTCGATGGCGCGCCGCAGCGTCGACCAGAACAGTTTCTTTCCGCGCGCACCGGACGCCGGGTTCAAAACGATGCCGATTTTCAAGCGATCTGCGCTCCCCGCGCCCGCCAGCATGGTGAAGCGGAAATAAGGACGTCTTTCAGGCCTTCTTCTTTTTCGTCGACACCGGTCCCTGATCGAAACCGATGTTTACGCGCACCAGCGCGCCAGAGCCGACAGGAAGCTTGATGCCGTCCTTGCGGAACAGGGCTTGCGTGGCGCCGGAGCCGACCTCGACCGGGAAGTTCGTCACTTCCGAATAGAGCGCATCCTCGCCGTCGTAGACCGTGATACGGACCGGAAGCGTGACTTTGCCAGACGAACCGGTTGGACCAGCGAGAACGCGAAGTTGGGCAACCACCGTCATCGTCAGGTTCGTGTCGTTGAGGCTGCACTGGCGGCTGTAGTCGCCGATCGATGCCTGGTAGGCGAGTTTCTCCGCATCACCGGTCCTGGCTCCGCCGGCATAAGTCCGGAAGATTGCGTCGCTGTCCTTCATGAACATCTGCGGGCACGCGCCCTGGACAACCGGGGCAGTGGCGCCCGACGCGGTCTTGGCGGTACCGATCGAAGGATCGTTGGACGACGGGTTGGCCGGCGCCAGCGGCATGATCTGCCCATTGCTATTCGACTGGGCCGGTGCTGTTGCGCTGTCCGAGCCACCGCCGACGCCAAGGGAGTTGCAACCGGCAAGAATTGCCGCAAGCGAAGCTGAAACGATGAGACGCGAGACCTTGCCAAGCACGATTATTCCACCCTCTCCACAAAGTTTTTTGGCAGGCCCAATCACTTAATGGCAGGCCTTTCGTGACAGTTTGCGATGGTCTATATCAGCGGCGCAAACAAAAATCGATTGGGTAAGAACCGTTTTGATGCACATTTCGGGATTGCGGGCGATGGCCGGCAGGGCAAGCGAGATGCGGCGCGAGGCATACTTTCCCTCCAACCCGGACTTTCTCCGGCCGGCACATCAAGGATGACGACAGTGGATTATATCTCGACCCGCGGCGAAGCCCCTTCCCTCGGTTTCTGCGATGCATTGCTGGCGGGTCTGGCGCGCGATGGCGGCCTTTATGTGCCGCGCAAGTGGCCGCATTTCTCAAAAAAGGAAATTCGGGCGCTTCGCGGCAAGAGCTATCAGGAGGTTGCCTTCGCCATCCTGTTGCCCTTCACCAATGGCGAGATTCCTGACGAGACCTTCCGTTCAATGATCGACGAGGCGTATGGGACTTTCCGCCACCCGGCGATCGCCCCGCTTGTGCAGACCGGTCCGAACAGCTTCGTCATGGAACTCTTCCACGGCACGACGTTGGCGTTCAAGGATGTCGCCATGCAGCTGCTCGCCAGGCTGATGGACTACGCGCTCGAAAAGCGCGGCGAGCGCGCGACCATCGTCGGCGCAACCTCCGGCGACACCGGGGGGGCCGCCATCGACGCCTTTGCCGGCCGCGAACGCACCGACATCTTCATTCTCTTCCCGAACGGCAAGGTGTCGCCGGTGCAGCAGCGTCAGATGACGACCTCCACCGCCTCCAACGTTCACGCGCTTGCCGTCGAAGGCAATTTCGACGATTGCCAGAACCTCGTCAAAGCGATGTTTAACGACGCGCCGTTCCGCGATCGTGTCAAACTCTCCGGCGTCAACTCGATCAACTGGGCGCGCATCATGGCCCAGATCGTCTATTACTTCACGACGGCAATCGCGCTCGGCGGACCGGACCGTAAGATTTCGTTTACCGTGCCGACCGGCAATTTCGGCGACATCTTTGCCGGTTACTGCGCAAAGCGCATGGGCCTGCCGATCGGCAAGCTTGTCGTTGCCACCAACGAGAACGATATCCTCGACCGCACGCTGAAGACCGGCCGCTACGAGATGAAGGCGGTGAAGGCCACAACCTCGCCCTCGATGGACATCCAGATCTCCTCGAACTTCGAGCGCCTGCTGTTCGAGGCCTATGAGCGCGACGCTTCCAAGGTCCGCGCGGCGATGAATAGTCTGAAGCAATCCAACGGCTTCGAGATTGCGAAGGAGGCCCTTGCCTTCATCAAGAAGGACTTCCGCGCCGGCCGCGCCAGCGAGAAACAGGTCGCCCAAACGATCAAGAAAATCCATGCCGAAACCGGCTATCTCCTCGATCCGCATTCGGCGATCGGCGTCTTCGTGGCGGCAAAGCACGAGAAACCGAACACGCCGATGGTTACGCTTGCCACCGCGCACCCGGCGAAATTCCCGGCCGCCGTAAAATCCGCCTCCGGTATTGACCCCGCGCTTCCGACGTGGCTTGCTGATCTGATGCACAAGGAGGAGCGCTTTCAGATCGTGAAGCCTGAGCTCAAAGCCATTGAGACCTTCATCGGCGAGCATAATCGGGCCTAAGTAAAGCAGGCGCAGAAAGATAGCCAATGACAGTTGAGTGCACCCGGCTCAAATCCGGGCTGACAGTAGTCACACAGACCATGCCGCATCTGGAAAGCGTTGCGCTGGGAGTTTGGATAAAATCAGGATCGCGCAACGAGACGACAGACGAGCATGGCATTGCCCACCTGCTCGAGCACATGGCCTTCAAGGGCACGGCGCGCCGCAGCGCGCGTGAAATCGCCGAAGAGATCGAGGATGTCGGCGGCGAGGTCAATGCCGCGACCTCCACGGAAACGACCTCCTACTATGCCCGCGTTCTCAAGGACCATGTGCCGCTTGCCGTCGACATCCTTGCCGATATCCTGACGGAATCGGCCTTCGAGGAGGAAGAACTCGAGCGCGAAAAGCAGGTCATCCTGCAGGAAATCAACGCCGCAAACGACACGCCCGACGACGTCGTTTTCGACAAGTTCTCCGAAACCGCTTATCGCGACCAGACGCTCGGCCGGGCGATCCTCGGTACGCCGCAAACCGTGGTGTCGTTCACGCCGCAGCAGATCCGTGGCTATCTCGGCCGCAATTACACGACCGACCGGATGTTCGTCGTCGCGACCGGCGCTGTGGAGCACGACGAGTTCGTTCGCATGGTCGAGGATCGCTTCGCCAGCCTTCCCACCTCTCCATCGGCAACGCCCGTGATGGAGCCGGCAAAATATATCGGCGGCAATATCCGCGAGACGCGCGACCTGATGGATGCGCAGATTTTGCTCGGCTTCGAAGGCAAGGCCTATCATGCCCGCGACTTCTACTGTTCGCAGATTCTCGCCAACATCCTCGGCGGCGGCATGTCGTCCCGCCTGTTCCAGGAAGTGCGCGAGATCCGAGGTCTCTGCTACTCCATCTATGCCTTCCACTGGGGCTTTTCCGATACCGGCATCTTCGGCATCCATGCCGCCACCGGCGGCGAGAACCTGCCGGAACTGGTGCCCGTTATCATTGACGAGCTTCACAAGTCGGCAGCCACCATCGAGCAGAAGGAAATCGAACGCGCCCGCGCCCAGATCCGCGCCCAGCTGCTGATGGGTCAGGAAAGTCCAGCCGCCCGCGCCGGTCAGATCGCAAGGCAGATGATGCTTTACGGCCGCCCGATCTCCAACCAGGAGATGATGGAACGGTTGGAAGGCATCACGGTCGGGCGACTGACGGATCTTGCTGGACGCCTGTTCTTCGACACCGTGCCGACGCTCTCGGCCATCGGCCCGCTCGAACATCTGGCTCCGATGGAAGACATCGCCGCATCTCTTTCCTCGCCCGCTCCTCAGAGTAAACAGGCCCTCGTCTGACCTGATATCCATGTGCCGGGGGTGATCGATGGCAAAATCGGTTTTTCGGTTCCTGTCGCGGCAACCGGATTCAGTGGAACTCGAGAACGAGCACTATGTGCTGCGCCTGCCGCGCTACCAGGATTTCAACCAGTGGCATAAGCTGCGGGCGGCCAGCCGGCAGTTTCTGGAACCCTGGGAGCCGACATGGCGCCGCGACGAGTTGACCGAGGGCGCCTACCGCGCCCGCGTCATCCGCGGCAAGCAGGAATACGCCTCCGGCCAGGCCATCCCGCTCTTCCTCTTTCACAAGCAGAACATGACACTGCTCGGCGGCATCACGATCGGCTACATCAGGCGCGGTGCGGCACAAAGCTGCATGATCGGCTACTGGATGGGCGAGGCATACGCCGGCCAGGGCCACATGTTCGCCGCACTTCAATTGGTTATACCCTATATCTTCGCAGGGCTTGAGTTGCACCGTATCGAAGCAGCCTGTATTCCAGACAATGCTCGGAGCATCCGCCTGCTTGAAAAAGCCGGGTTTCAGCGGGAAGGTTATCTGCGCGGATACTTGAAAATCAACGGTCAGTGGCACGACCATGTGATGTTCTCATTGCTCGCCACTGACACCGATAAAGGCAGGATAACCGACAGCCGATGACTAACAATCGCATGCTGCTCTCATCACCGGCCGGACGATTGATCGCGGTGATCGCAGCTCTCTTGCTGTCAGCCTTCATGCTAGCGGCAGGCCATGTTCAGGCAGCCGAACCGGTCAAGATCTCCCGTGACGATACCGCGCTCGATCTGACTGCCACGACGGAAATCTACGCCAACCAAGGGGAAGCCTTTCAAGTCTCGACGGCTGCCGGTGCCGACGGTATCCGCCGCCGTATTGAGGTACGTGCCAGCTCCGACAACCACCAGGGCGACTGGGCCGTCTTCGCGCTCGCCAACGTCTCCGACGAGCAGCTTGAGCGCGTGATCGTGGCGCCCCATTTCCGCCTGGTGAATTCGAAGCTGTTCTGGCCCGACCTCGGTTCGCAACGCATCATCGCCATTACGCCGAGCGAAGGCTTCGCGCTCGATCGGCAGCCGAGCGACGAGGCCGACGTGTTCCGCATCACGCTCAACCCCGGTGCGGTGATCACCTTCGTTGCCGAACTGACGACGCCGGAACTGCCGCAGATCTATCTCTGGGAACCGGACGCCTACAAGGACACGATCAACGCGTTTACGCTCTATCGCGGCATCGTGCTCGGCATTGCCGGCCTGCTCGCGGTGTTCCTGACGATCCTTTTCGTGGTCAAGGGCACGTCGATGCTGCCGGCGACGGCCGCGCTCGCCTGGGCGGTGCTCGGCTATATCTGCGTCGACTTCGGCTTTCTCGGCAAGCTGATCAGCATCGCTTCAGCCGACCAGCGAATATGGCGCGCCTGCGCCGAAGTCGCCCTCGCCTCCAGCTTCGTCATCTTCCTGTTCACTTACCTCAACCTGAACCGCTGGCACACGCATCTCGGCTACCTGACGCTCGCCTGGGTGCTCGGCCTGGCGCTGCTCTTCGGCGTCGCGATCTATGACCCGGCCATCGCCGCCGGTATCGCGCGGCTGTCGTTTGCGCTGACCGCGACGATGGGTCTTCTGCTGATCGTCTATCTCGGCCTCAACCGCTATGACCGCGCTATTCTTCTGGTGCCGGCCTGGGCGCTGATCCTCGTCTGGATCTTCGGAGCCTGGCTGACGATCACCGGCCGGCTCGACAACGACATCATCCAGCCGGCTCTCGGCGGTGGTCTTGTTCTCATCGTCCTGCTGATCGGCTTTACCGTCATGCAGCATGCCTTTGCCGGCGGCGCGTTCCAGCAGGGTCTGTTTTCCGATCTGGAGCGTCAATCGCTGGCTCTGACAGGCTCGGGCGATATGGTTTGGGACTGGGACGTGGCGCGCGACCGCGTCGTCACGATCCCGGATGTTTCCGTCAAGCTCGGCCTACCGCCCGGCGCGATGCATGGCGCTGCCCGCAACTGGCTGCCGCGGCTCCATCCCGACGATCGCGACCGCTTCCGGGCAACCCTCGACGTCCTGCTCGAACATCGCCGCGGCCGACTGAACCACGAATTCCGTATCCGCGCCGAAGATGGTCATTTCCACTGGCTTCTTATCCGCGCGCGGCCGGTGCTCGGCTCCAACGGCGAGATCATCCGCTGCGTCGGCACCATCGTCGACGTCACCGAACAGAAGAATTCAGTCGAACGACTGCTGCACGACGCGCTGCACGACAACCTGACCGGTTTGCCGAACCGCCAGTTGTTCCTCGATCGCCTGCAGGCCGTGCTTGCATTGGCACCGGGCGGCGATACGCTGCGCCCGACGGTGATGGTGATCGATATCGATCGCTACAAGCTGGTGAACGATACGCTCGGGATCGCCGCCGGCGACAACATCCTGATCGCACTCACGCGCCGTCTGCGTCGTCTTCTCAAACCGCAGGACACGCTCGCACGCCTTTCCGGCGACCAGTTCGGCCTTATCCTGACTTCCGAGCGTGACCCGACGAAGGTGGCAGACTTCGCCGACGCGATCAGCAAGGCGATCATGGTGCCGATCAACTTCGCCAATCGCGAGATCATCCTGACGGCGTCGATCGGCCTTACCTCCTTCGTCGATCAGCAGGAAAGCGCCGCTGGAATGCTCAGCGATGCGGAGCTCGCGATGTACCGGGCCAAGCGCGCCGGCGGCAATCGCGTTGAGCCGTTCCAGCCCGCCTTCCGTGATTTCGGCGCCGACAGGCTGCAGCTCGAATCCGATCTGCGCCGCGCCATCGAGCGCAAGGAACTGTCGATGGTCTACCAGCCGATCGCCGGGCTGGAGGACGTCGAGATCGCTGGCTTCGAAGCCCTTATGCGATGGGAGCATCCGAAGCGCGGCAGCATCCCGCCTTCGGAGTTCATTCCGATTGCGGAGACATCCGATATCATCGACATGCTGGGCATCTTTGCCCTGGAGCAGGCGACGAACGACCTGATGGGTTGGGAGAACCAGACCGGCGAGCTGCCGATCTTCGTCTCGATCAACCTCTCCAGCGCACAGCTGCTGAACAACGAGCTTTATGAAGATGTCCGCTCGGTGCTGGCGAAGACCCATTGCGATCCTTCGCGTTTGAAGCTCGAGCTGACGGAATCCATGGTCATGGAGAACCCGGAACAGGCGCGCCTTGTGCTCGAGAAGCTGCGAGAAATGGGTCTCGGCCTTGCGCTTGACGATTTCGGAACCGGCTATTCCTCCCTTGCCTATCTGACGCGTTTCCCGTTCGACACGATCAAGCTCGACAAGACGATGGTGTGCGATGCGAGCGACAAGAAGGCGACCGTGCTCCGCTCGGTGATCGCCATGGCCCGCGAGCTTGACATGAAGGTCGTCGCCGAGGGGATCGAGTCCAACGAGGATGCGATTGAGCTCGCCAAGATGGGCTGCACCTTTGGGCAAAGCTACCTTTTCGGACCGCCAATGGCATCGGAGTCCGTCTTGCGCCTGCTGAAGGAGCGGTTCCCGCTGACGAGGCGCGCCTAAGCTGCCCGCAGCCGTCAGATGCCACGTTGCTGGACAAGCTGATGCACATATTCCAGCTTGGCCACCACAGGCCGTGACAGGACGAACGGATAGGAGTCCGGCTGGCCCATGCTGCGCTGGATGGCGTTGATCGCCACGCTTAGCGGAATCCAGGCGCTGACAAGCTGCTCGGCGCTGCGCGCCCGATACGGATTGAAATCGACCTCCGCCGCCATTTCCTCGTGCCCACGTGGATCGATCGCAATGCCGAAGGTGTGTGCCGTCTCCAGGGTGTCGACAATGTGGAGATAGTGGGCGAAACATTCTGCGAAGTCCTCCCAGGGATGGGCAGCCGCATAGGCGCTGATGAAGTTGTCCTGCCATCTTGATGGCGCGCCATTCGCATAGTGATTCTGCAGCGCGGCGGCGTAGTCCTGGCGCTCATCGCCGAAGATCGCGCGAAAGCCGTCGAAGGCGTTGCGGTCGCGAACCAGTTTGTTCCAGATGAAGTGCCCGGTTTCATGTCTGAAATGGCCAAGCAGCGTACGATAGGGCTCGTTCATCGACGTGCGCGCCAGTTCGCGGGTGACGCCGTCCGCCTCCGCCGCGCGGATCGCAATCACCCCTTCCTCGTGGCCCGTCATCGCGGCAACGACGTTGCCGTCGCTCTGCACAGTGTCCTCGAGGAAATCGAAAACCAGGCCCCCGTCTGGATCCTGCTGCCGATCCGGATGCGGAAGCTTCAACCGCAGGAGGGAATAAAACAAATGCCGTTGCGCTTGGCCGATGTTTCGCCAGCGGTCTACGCCGTCCAGCGTATTGGTGTTCGGCACCAGTCGATTGTGGCGGCAGGCGAGGCAGAAATCGCCGTCATCCCCCTCACCGATCAGCCAGTTGCAGATGTCGAGCCGGGCGTTGGCGCAAAAGCGAACCTGCCCATCCTGGCGGCCCGCGAGCTGCCATCCGTCATCATCCAGCGCACGCATGGCAAGGTCATGCGGCAGGAAGCCGAGCCGATGGCTGCACCGGACGCATTGGCGGTTGTCGAAATGCACAACCTGATCGCAGTTGTCGCAGACAAACAGTCGCATCGCGCTCCTCGCGGATCCCGTCATCGAAAAGCCCGCGACACGGGATGCAGCGGGCACGCGCAGTTACCGCCAGGCGGCGTTCATGCCCACCGCGGCGCCAGGAGAACGCGTTTTTTTGCAGATCGTTCCTCGGGTCAGGCGTGGCCGGCCTCGGCCGAAAGCATGGCGGCATTGATACCCATGGTGGCCAGAGCACGCTCGTACTTGTCGTCGAGGCTGCGGTCGAAGATCAGTTCTTCGCTGGCCGGGCATGTCAGCCAACCGTTGTTGCCGACTTCGGCCTCCAGTTGACCTGCGCCCCAGCCGGCATAGCCGAGCAGCATGGTGGCTCGCTTCGGCCCCTTGCCCTTGGAGATCGCCCGGATGATGTCGAGCGTCGCTGTCATGCAGATATCGTCACTGACGGGAATGCTGGAATCGCATAGATAGTCATCGGAATGCAAGACGAAGCCGCGGCCGCTTTCCACTGGCCCGCCAGTCTGGATCGGGCAATCGCGCGCATGTGGGGGAAGGACGATGGCCTCCTCGTCCTTGATCATTTCGAGGTGCAGGAGAACGTCGGTAAAGGTCAGGTTCTGCGGGCGGTTGATCACGAACCCCATCGCGCCAGCATCCGAATGGGCGCAGATATAGATCACTGTGCGGGCGAAGTTGCGATCCTCCATGCCCGGCATGGCAATGAGAAACTGGCCATCGAAGAAACCACGTTCTCTTTTGTTTTTCAGGGTCGCCAAGGACATCATTCCTCCTCTGCCAGACCGCACGAGGCCCCGACACCATGAGCATGAGCCAATGTCACAGATCAATCAACTGAAAATGAAGACTTAAGTGATGGCGAGTTCTAGCCGAGCATGAGGATTTTCAATAAATGGTTGATCCATGAAGACTATTTCACTCGCCGTTCGCTCATTCTGGCCCGCCTCGTGCCTGCTCTTGGTCATATTGCAGCTTTCCCCGCCGGCTCGGGCGGAGATGAGCGCCTGGGCCGACAATGAGGGCGGCCGGATGCGGCTGATCGCGCTTTCGCCTGATGCAAGCGGGAAGATACGCGCCGGCCTGCAAATCGAGCCGAAGCCGGGCTGGATCACCTATTGGCGCGAGCCCGGGAATAGCGGCATCCCGCCCCAAGTCAGCTTCTCCTCCGACGCCGTCTCCCTCGATAAGATGAGCTATCCGATCCCGAAGCATATCGTCGATGGAAAGGTCGACGAGGTCGCCTACGACGCGTCGGTGACGTTCCCGCTGCAACTCACCGCAAAAGACGCCTCCATTCACGAGATCAAGGCAAATGCCTTCATCGGCATCTGCAAGGAAATCTGCATCCCCTTTCAGGCTGAGTTATCGCTGACCTTTGAGCCGTCGGCTCAATCGCGCCCGACCGAGGAGGCAATTCTCAAGGCTGCCGCCGCCACCTTGCCGGAAGCCGCCTCCTCCGAATTCAAAGTCGACCACCACACCCTGTCGGCGGACATGAAGGAGCTCTCACTCAGCATTACCCTACCGGAGAGCGGCGAAAGCGCACCCGAGGTGATTGTGGCAGGCCCGAGCGGGCACGTCTTTACCAAGCAGATGGCGACCCACCGCGACGGCAACAGATTCACGACAAAACTTGCCATCGGCAAGCTTCCCAAGGGATACAACGTCCACGGAAAGACATGGAGCGCGCTCGTCATCGATGGCTCGCGCGCGATCGAGACGCCGCTTGCCTTTGAGTAATCGCGATCTATAGTCGCGCCAAAATCGCGGTATTTGCACCGCCATACATGACAAGGAGACGTCCATGACCATCGCAATCGGCGACAAGCTTCCTCCGGCCACCTTTAAGGAAAAGACGTCGGATGGCCCGGTCGAGATCACCACGGAACAGCTCTTCAAGGGCAAGCGCGTTGTTCTCTTTGCGGTCCCCGGCGCGTTTACGCCCACCTGCTCGCTGAACCACCTGCCGGGCTATCTGGAGAACCGCGACTCCATCCTTTCCAGGGGCGTTGACGATATCGCCGTCGTCGCCGTCAACGATTGGCATGTGATGGGCGCCTGGGCCCAGTCTTCTGGCGGCATGGGCAAGATTCACTTCCTTGCCGATTGGGACGCGGGCTTCACCAAGGCGCTCGGTCTTGACGCCGACCTTTCGGCCGGCGGCCTCGGCGTTCGGTCGAAGCGCTACTCCATGCTTATCGACGATGGCGTCGTGAAATCACTGAACGTTGAAGAGAGCCCAGGCCAGGCTACGGTTTCCGGTGCTGCGACAATGCTGGAGCAGCTGTAAAGCTTCACCGCCCTACCATCTCAAGGCGGCCCTTGCGGCCGCTTTTTTGTTTCGCCGCTTAATTTCAGGCATTGCCATTTTTTCGCCCAATTTGTTATAACATAACACGTAATGTTATTACATTTTGGTACCAGCATGCGTTTCTCAAAGTTTCAAAACTCTCAGCGCCTGATGGCACTCTCCGCCGGACGTCGTGTCTTCTTAGTCGCTTTAATCTGTATCCCGCTCTGGGCGGCGATCCATTGGGCAACGCTGCTGCCATGAGCGACATCGCGATTGAGCTTGAGGATCTGACCGTCGCCTACGAACGGCATCCCGCCGTGCATCATGTTTCCGGAACGATTGCGGCCGGCAGCCTGACTGCGATTGCCGGCCCAAACGGAGCCGGCAAATCCAGCCTGTTGAAAGCCATCATAGGAGAGCTCCGTCCCTCCTCCGGCACAATAAGGCACCGGTTGAAGCGCACGGATTTCGGCTATCTGCCACAGGCAGCAGACATCAACCGCCGCTTTCCGATCTCGGTGCTCGACACGGTTCTGTTGGGATCCTGGCGGCAAGCTGGAGCCTTCGGAAACATTTCATCGGCCGACCGCGGCAGAGCGCACGACGCACTGGGCGTGGTGGGGCTGGAGGGCTTTGAACGGCGGAGCATCGCATCGCTGTCGGCGGGCCAGTTTCAACGCGTGCTGTTTGCGCGACTGCTCCTGCAGGACGCGAGTGCCATTCTTCTTGACGAGCCGTTCACGGCCATCGATGGCCGCACGACTCGGGATCTTCTGGAGATCGTTGCGGACTGGCATGGCGAAGGTCGAACGGTCCTTGCCGTCCTGCACGATTTCGAGCAGGTCCGTGCCCACTTTCCGCGAACACTCCTGCTTGCGCGCGAAGTTATCGGCTGGGGGGCAACGGCGGATGTCATGTCTCCGGCGAACCTGCGCAAAGCGCGGGTGATGGCCGAGCGGTGGGACGAGAGCGCCGGTGTTTGCGAGCCCGCGAGATGACCGCCTACGATCTCCTTCTCGCGCCCTTCGCCGATTATGGCTTCATGCGCCGCGCGCTTATCGCTTGCCTATGTCTGGGTCTTGGCTCCGGGCCGATCGGGGTCTTCCTGATGCTACGGCGAATGAGCCTCGTCGGCGATGCGATGAGCCATGCCGTGCTGCCCGGCGCGGCCATCGGCTACCTTGTGGCCGGCTCGCTCTCGCTGACGGCGATGGGCCTCGGCGGGCTTGTTGCCGGGCTTTCTGTTGCACTGCTGTCCGGCATGGTCAGCCGCGTAACGTCCTTACAGGAGGATGCGAGCTTTGCCAGCTTCTACCTGTCCTCGCTGGCGCTCGGCGTGCTCATCGTTTCGTTACGCGGTTCGAATATCGACCTGTTGCACGTCCTGTTCGGCACCATTCTCGCGATCGACGCGCCTGCCCTTTATGAGATCGGCGTCATCAGCACGGTGACCCTGATGACGCTCGCGATCATCTACCGGCCGCTGGTCGCGGAATGCTTCGATCCCGGCTTTCTCCGGGCCATCGGCGGGCATGGACCGATCTATCACTTTCTCTTCCTGCTATTGGTGGTGCTCAATCTTGTCGCCAGTTTTCAAGCCTTGGGAACGCTGATGGCGGTCGGGCTGATGATGCTGCCGGCGGCGATCGCCCAGCTCTGGTCGCGTAGTCTACCATCGATGATGGCGATTGCGGCTGCGAGCGCCACTGCCTCCGGCTATCTCGGGCTCATCGCCTCCTACCATCTCGAATTCGCCTCCGGCCCGACGATCATCATGACGGCGGCGCTGATCTATGGCCTTTCCATCTTCCTCGCCCCGTCGGGCCTTGCCCGGCGGTATTTCCCTCGCCCGCACCTGAAGGGCTGACAACCCTGGAGACCCTCATGATTTCCCGCAGACTGCTTTTCTCAGTGATGCTCCCCGCGCTCGTGGCGTTTTCGACGACATCGGCGTCTGCCGCGACGCTGAAGGTCGTCGCGTCCTTTACGGTGCTTGCCGACGTGGTCCGCCAGGTCGGCGGCGACCGTGTGACGGTCACAAGCCTCGTCGGCCCGAACGGCGACCCCCATGAGTTTGAACCGTCGCCGAGCGACGCGAAGACCCTCAATGCGGCACAGGTGGCTTTCGTCAGCGGCGAGGGTCTGGAGGGCTGGATGGACCGCCTGATTACCGCCTCAGGCTACAAGGGCAAACCGGTCGTCGTCTCGGAGGGGATAAAGTTCCGCACCATAGACGAGGACGGGCAGACGGTCACCGATCCGCACGTCTGGAACAGCCCGGTCAACGTCAAGGTCTGGGTCGCCAACATCGAGCAAGCGCTCGCGAAGGCCGCGCCGGCGGATGCTACGGCGTTCAAGACCAATGCCGAGACCTATCTGAAGAAGCTCGACGCGCTCGATGCCTACGCACATTCGCAGCTCGAGACCATCGCTGCCGCCCATCGCAAAGTCCTGACCAGCCACGACGCCTTCGGCTATTTCGGTCGCGAGTATAGCGTGCAGTTCCTCGCCCCGATCGGCGTCTCGACGGAGAGCGAAGCCTCTGCCGCAGATGTTGCCAAACTGATTGAGCAGATCAAGGCTGAGCACGTGAAGACGTATTTCTTCGAGAACTCCAACGATCCGCGCCTCGTCAGGCAGATCGCAAGGGCGACGGGGGCAGAACCCGGCGGCGAGCTCTATGTCGAGTCTCTTTCGGACGCCAAGGGGCCGGCATCAACCTACGAGAAGATGTTCCGCTACAATGTCGACCAGCTCGTTGCGGCAATGGCAAAGGCTAGCTGATGACAAAAGCTGGGCCGTGCAACGCGGCCCAGTCTCAATAATTGAGATCGAATACGATCAGGCCGCCCAAGCCGCCGTCCGTCGAGGAGACGATGCGCTCGCCGACGCCGACATGCTCTGGATGCACGAGGTAGGCGTCGCGCGCCTCCGCACTTTCGAAGGTCACGGCAAAACCGTCGACGTAGCCCGCATGCAGCCCCTCCGGCGAGACATTCGGGCCATACTTGATATCGATGATGCCGGGAATCACCTGCTTCAATGCGACGATCGCGTCAAACAAGGACTGCTTTTCTTCCCCTGTCATGGCTGCCTTCAGCCGCATTAGCACGCAGTGCAGGATCATGTGGTAACCTCCCGGATCCATTTTCAGGCGAGCATAAGGAGAAACGTCGCAGGGGCAAGTGACAAGAATGTGCCGTTTTGAAGACATCCCCATCTGAATGGCCTCGGCAAACGCCGGTGCGCAAGACGCGGCCAATTCGGCGCCGTAAACCGTCGTAAATGGAACTGCGCGTCCTACATTCTCGTCTAATCTGTCGGTATCCAGTGCGGGGAAGAGGAGCCCTGCACTAGACACATTTTCAACGGAGGAGATGGAAATGAGCAAGAACCGAGGCGTCGTCTACATGCGGCCGGGCAAGGTCGAAATCCACGACATCGACGATCCGAAGCTTGAGGCGCCCGATGGCCGCCGCATCGAGCACGGCGTCATCCTGAAAGTGATTTCCACCAACATCTGCGGGTCGGACCAGCACATGGTCCGCGGCCGCACCACTGCCATGCCTGGCCTCGTCCTCGGTCATGAAATTACCGGCGAGATCATCGAAAAAGGCATCGACGTGGAGATGCTTCAGATCGGCGATATCGTCTCCGTGCCATTCAACGTCGCCTGCGGCCGCTGCCGTTGCTGCAAGTCGCAGGACACCGGCGTGTGTCTGACGGTCAATCCGTCGCGCGCCGGCGGCGCCTACGGATATGTGGACATGGGCGGCTGGATCGGCGGGCAGGCCCGCTATGTCACCATTCCCTACGCTGATTTCAATCTGCTGAAATTCCCCGACCGCGACAGGGCCATGGAGAAGATCCGCGATCTGACCATGCTCTCCGATATCCTGCCAACCGGTTTCCATGGCGCGGTGCGCGCTGGTGTTGGCGTGGGATCCACCGTCTATGTCGCCGGCGCCGGCCCGGTCGGGCTTGCGGCGGCCGCCTCTGCCCGCATCCTCGGTGCTGCCGTCGTGATGATCGGCGACTTCAACAAAGATCGCCTTGCCCATGCCGCCAAGGTCGGCTTCGAGCCGATCGACCTGTCGAAGAGCGACCGGCTTGGTGACATGATCGCGCAGGTGACCGGCAGCAACGAAGTGGACAGCGCCATCGACGCCGTCGGCTTCGAGGCGCGCGGCCACAGCGGCGGCGAGCAGCCGGCGATCGTTCTGAACCAGATGATGGAGATCACTCGCGCGGCAGGCTCGATCGGCATTCCCGGCCTTTACGTGACCGAGGACCCCGGTGCTGTGGACAATGCCGCCAAGCACGGCAACCTGTCGCTGCGCTTCGGCCTCGGCTGGGCAAAGGCACAGTCCTTCCATACGGGCCAGACACCGGTGCTCAAGTACAACCGCCAGCTCATGCAGGCGATCCTGCACGACCGGTTGCCGATCGCCGACATCGTCAACGCCAAGGTCATTCCTCTCGAAGATGCAGTGCAGGGTTACGAGAGCTTCGACCACGGCGCGGCAACGAAGTTCGTGCTCGACCCGCACGGCGAAGTCGCCAAGGCAGCATAGTCGACAAGCCTCCCAAGGCTCGGCGCAGCGGATGCCTCCTGCACCGCTGCGCCATCCTGCAGTGTTCCCTACGCGATCTCCAGCAACAGGGCCCGATGGTCGGAAACCTCGGGCTCTTCAATGACGTCGAACGCCACGACGTCAACGTTTGCTGTGATCAGCATATAGTCGGCGTAACGGCCTTCCTTGACGTAGTGCGAGGTTCGCGTATCCGCGTGACCGCGCGAGGTCACTAGGTCGGTGAGGCCGAGGTCGGCAAGTACGCTGAACGTGGCACTACCGGGGAGCACATTGAAATCGCCACAGACGACCAGCGGCTCGCCTTCGCGCCATATGCGGCGGATGAGAGCAATCAAAGCATCCGCCTGCCCGCGGCGTGCAGCCGTGTCGCCCTTGCCGGCAAGCTCACGCAGGCCATGCAGCTGTGCGACGGTGATCGGGCGGTTAGCGGCGTAGTCGAAGAGCCTGATGCAATGGGCGTTGCGCGGGCGCGGGTGCTCGCCATATTCGTCGGCGGAGAAATCGCCATGCACGAAATCCATCGCGTGACCGATGGCGGGATAGGTACCGCGCAGGAAGGTGGCGAGGCCGAATTCGGACCAAACCTGCCGATCACCATTGAACAGCGTGCCGCGCGCCGTTGGCGCGAAGAAGGCGTCGTGATGGGGAAGGATCGCCTTGATCTCTTCGAAGAGATTGGCGCGCTGCGGCAGGATGTGGCTGCCGTCGCGATATTCCAGCCAGTCTGAGGCGACGCTGACCGAGCGGGTCACTTCCTGCAGGCAGAGGACGTCAGGATCGGCATCGCGAAGATACCGGATTAGCGGCGCATAGAGCTTGCCGCCCCAGGCGTTCAGCGAGATCACACGCACCGTATCCCTCCTCATGCTGTGATTCAAGCGCTTGCCGGATTGATTCGGCGAAACGCCTCATGTGGCTGTTTTTACGCGGGCTGAGCCGACGCCTCTAGCGTTTCTTGAACGGCTCCATCCCCTTGCGGGCGAGCTCGTCGGCGCGCTCGTTTTCCGGATGGCCGGCGTGCCCCTTGACCCAGTGCAGAGTGACCTTGTGCCGGTTGCGGGCTTCCTCGAGCGCCTGCCAGAGCTCGGCGTTCTTCACCGGCTTCTTGTCGGCGGTCTTCCAGCCGTTCTTCTTCCAGCCGAAGATCCACTTGGAGATACCGTCCTTGACATAGACGCTGTCCGTGT
Source organism: Rhizobium sp. 3T7 (assembly GCF_020166565.1). NCBI lineage: Bacteria > Pseudomonadati > Pseudomonadota > Alphaproteobacteria > Hyphomicrobiales > Rhizobiaceae > Rhizobium > Rhizobium sp. 3T7. The sequence continues at coordinate 422,123 of NZ_JAIQXS010000002.1, read as the reverse complement.
AGAGGTCGACCTCACAGGGCGTCTTTAGCGCTGACAAGGCGGAGATCGCTGCGAGCAGTTCCATACGGTTGTTGGTTGTCTCCGCCTCGCCGCCGAAGAGTTCCTTTTCCACCTCGCCGTAGCGCAGCACCGCCCCCCAGCCGCCGGGGCCGGGATTGCCCGAGCAGGCGCCGTCCGTGAAGATATCGACGTGCTTCATGCTGCAAGCCCATATTCGGCGGCAGAGGCGATCTGCCGATGGAAGCGCAGCTTGCGCAGATATTCGAGCGGATCCTTCTTGGTGACCAGCGCACCCTCGGGCGTTGTCAGCCAGTCATAGAGGCGCGTCAGGAAGAAGCGCAGCGCCGACCCGCGAGCCAGGATCGGCAGCGTGGCCAGTTCGGCATCGCTCAGCGGCCGGACGCTCTGGTAGCCTTCCAACATCGCCATCCCCTTGGTGATGTTGTAGGCGCCGTCCTTTTCGAAACACCAGGCGTTGAGGATGATCGAGACGTCGTAGGCAAGCAGGTCGTTGCAGGCGAAATAGAAGTCGATCAGGCCTGACAGATCGTCGCCGAGGAAGAAGACGTTATCGGGGAAGAGATCGGCGTGGATGACGCCATCCGGCAGATCCTTCGGCCAATGGGCGGCGAGGAAATCGAGCTCACTGTGGATTTCGTTCTTCAGCCCCTTTTCCACCTCGTCGGCGCGGGCTTCCGACTTCTCCCAGAGCACTTTCCAGCCATCGACGGATAGCGCGTTCGGGCGCTTCAGTTCGAAGCCTTCACCGGCGACGTGCATCTGCGCCAATGCCTTGCCAACTTCCCGGCAATGTCTGGCCTCCGGCTTGCGCAGCCACATGCCTTCCAGGAAAGAGATCAGCGCTGCCGGGCGATCGGAAAGCGTGCCGAGCAAGGCGCCGTCCTTTCTGGGCAGCGGCAGCGGGCAGGACAGACCGCGGGCGGCCAGATGCTGCATCAGCCCCAGGAAGAAGGGCAGATCGTTCTTCTCGACGCGCTTCTCGTAAAGGGTGAGGATCAGCGGGTCCTTGGTGGTGTGCAGCAGGAAGTTCGAGTTCTCGACGCCTTCCGCGATGCCCTTGTAGGACAGCAGCGTGCCCGCATCGTACTCCGTCAGGAACCACTTCAAATCGTCTTCGGAAATATCGGTATAGACTGCCAATTTACGTCCCGCGAAAATGTTTGATCAGTTAGCCACCGCCGGGTCCGGGCGCTGGCAGGCGCTACAAATCGTCCCCCGCCAATTGCTCTCGCTAGGCGGGATTGCGGTTCACCCGTTCACCCACGCCATATCCTCATGCGTCAGCTCTATGTTGCGCAGTTCGCGGTTGACGAGGAAATGCTCGTTTTCCTGAACCGTCTCAGCAAGCTCGACCTTGGCCTCGAAGCGTGCGCGGAAGGCCTCGATGATCTCGTTGACGATCACCTCGGGTGCCGATGCGCCTGCGGAAAGCCCAAGCGTGGAGATCGGGCCGATCTCATCCCAATCGAGCTCCGAGGCGCGTTGCACGAGGAGCGACTTCTTGGCCCCTGCCCTGAGCGCCACCTCGACGAGCCGCTTGGAATTCGACGAATTCGGCGCTCCCACGATGATGAAGAGGTCGCAGCCGGGCGCTGCCTGCTTGACCACTTCCTGGCGGTTGGTCGTGGCGTAACAGATCGAGTCGGCTGCCGGCGCCGTCAGGTTGGGGAAGCGTTCCTGCAGGCGCGCGATGACGCCGGCGGTGTCGTCCACCGACAGGGTCGTCTGCGTCACAAATCCCAGGTTGTCCGGGTCTGCGGGCTCATAGGCGTCGGCATCCTCGACGGTCTCGATCAGGGACACGGAGCCCTCGGGCAACTGACCCATCGTCCCGATGACTTCAGGGTGACCGGCATGGCCGATGAGCACCACATGGCGGCCGAGGCGGTTGTGGCGCATCGCCTGCTTGTGAACCTTCGACACCAGCGGGCACGTGGCATCGAGATAGAAGAGATTGCGGGCGCTCGCATCTTCCGGCACGGATTTTGGAACACCGTGGGCGGAAAAGACGACCGGCTGCTCGCGGTGCTCTTCAGGGATCTCATCGAGCTCCTCGACGAAGACAGCGCCCTTGGCTTCCAGGCCTTCGACCACATACCGATTGTGGACGATCTCATGGCGGACATAGACCGGCGCGCCATAGGATTTCAGCGCCAGCACGACGATCTGGATAGCGCGGTCGACGCCGGCACAAAAGCCGCGCGGTCCGCAGAGCCTGATCGTCAAAGGGGGTTTCGCCGCAATATTCATGTCTGTTCCGGTTCATAGGGATAGGGCTCTCTAGCCCAATATAGGCAAGAATTGAAGCGATACTATTGCGCTGGACCGCGCTTACGGAAACGGGCGACCCCGACGATGATCACGAGCGTTGCTGCAAGCCCATACCATGTGAAGGCATATTGCAGATGATTGTTGGGCAGATCGACATCGGTGACACCGCCGATCGGCAGCCCCTTCGGATTTGGGGTATCGTCCGCATCCACGAAGAAGGGAACGACCTCAGCCTTGTCGAGTTCGACGCTCGACACCATCACGTCGAGGTCCTTCCAGTAGAAGATGTTCTTGGTGACGTCGTTATCGGGCACGACCCAGGATGGCTTGCCTGCTAGTTTCGCGCGGGCAAGACCGGTGACCGTCTGCTGATCGGTCAACTGGCCCTGCATCCGCATTTCCGGTTCCTTGTTCTCGTAAGGAACGAAACCGCGATTGACGAAGAGATAGCGGCCATCGGCAAGCTGCAGTGGCGTGTAAACGTAAAAGCCCGTTCGGCCGTGCCAGGTGGCGAAGAAGTGCCGCTCCTTGCTGTTGACGTATTCGCCGCTGACCGTGACGTGGCGATAATCGATATCCTCGCCCTTTGCCGCCAACGCTTCGATATCTGCAAGCGATGCCGGCGGCGCCTGGCGGCGCTCGGCGATATCGGCGAGCAGCTTTTCCTTCCACTGCAGCCGCTCGACCTGCCAAGTGCCGAGCGAAAGGAGGATGGCGAGCGCAATAAGCACCGCGATGCCGGTGAGAACCGACCGCTTTCGGCGAGACGCCGAAACATGAATTTCAATCACGCGAAAGACGCCCTTCCCTGGCGTTGTGGCGATACTGCATCGCGATCAGGATCCCCTTGCACCAGCGAAGCGCAAGCAGGGAGAGAATGATGGTCAGGGGGCCGAACAGCAGAATGTGCAGCCAGATCGGCGGCGCGTAGTTGACCTCCAGCCACAGCACCGAGCCGATAACGATAAAGCCAACAATGAGAATGACGAACACCGCTGGGCCGTCGCCGGCATCGGCAAAGGCGTAGTCGAGACCACAGGCCGAGCAGCTCGGCCTCAGGGCCAGCAGGCCGTTAAAGAGCTTTCCCTGGCCGCAGCGCGGGCAGCATCCCTTGATGCCTGTCTTCACCGGATCGACCGGTGGGAAATGCGCGCTGTCCTCGTTCATGCCATCCTTCCAATTGCCTATGGCCAACCGGGGCCTCCGCCATAACTCACCCATAAAGTATTCGCAGAGGGAAAGGAAATACCTGCGCTCTTTCGCCTCAGCGATTCGCGCCAAACAGAAGAAGAAAACTGATGACATACGACAGCTCGGCCGGACAGATCGTCATTCTGAACGGCGCCCCGCGCAGCGGAAAATCGTCGATCGCCAACGCGATCCAGGAGCACTTCGACGGCCCCTGGATGAACCTCGGCGTCGACACCTACAACGACATGACCCCGGAACGTTATCTGCCGGGGATCGGGCTGCGCCCGGGCGGGGAACGCCCCGATCTTGAGGAGATGGTTCCGTTTCTCTATGCGGCGCTCTACGAGTCGATCGCCATTCATGCCGGGCTCGGCCTCAATGTGGTGGCCGACCTCGGCCATCACGACAGCTACTCGCAGCCGCTCGGCATTCTCGCCGATTGCGCGCGCCGGCTTGAGGGATTGCCGGTGCTTTTCGTCGGCGTCAGATGTCCGATCAAGGTCATCATGAAAAGGCGGAACATCCCTGTGCCTGGGGGGCATGCGCTTTATGTCCGCGCGACCGAAAGCGACGCGGTCCCCCATCCCGTCCAACTCTGGCAGGAGCAGGTTCATATCCCCGGCATCTACGATCTTGAGGTGGACACCTCGGTGCTGACGCCGTTGGAATGCGCCGAAGCAATCCGGCAGCGCCTCGACCTCGGCATTCCTGAACCCTCCGCATTCGAGCGGATCGCCGCCATGCGGTGATCGACAAAACAAAAAGGGCGGGTGCCGTGGCACCCGCCCTTTTCAGTTCCGTGACCTGCAGCTCAGCCCGCAGCCAGTGGCGCGCCCCAGCCGCCCCAAACATAGATGCAGAAGAACAGGAACAGCCAGACAACATCGACGAAGTGCCAATACCAGGCGGCCGCCTCGAAGCCGAAATGCTGCTTCGGCGTGAAGTCGCCGCGGATCGCGCGCAGCAGGCAGACCAGCAGGAAGATGGTACCGACGAAAACGTGGAAACCATGGAAACCGGTGGCCATGAAGAAAGTCGCGCCGTAGATCGAGTTCTTGAAGGCGAACGGAGCGTGAGCGTATTCGTAGGCCTGCACGGCGGAGAACAGGACACCGAGCAGAACGGTCAGCGTCAGGCCCTGGATCAGGCTCCTGCGGTCGTTATGCAGCAGTGCGTGGTGCGCCCAGGTGACCGTCGTGCCGGACAAAAGCAGGATGACCGTGTTGTAGATCGGCAGGTGCCACGGATCGAGGACCTCAATGCCTTTCGGCGGCCACTGGCCACCAGTGTAGGCGAGGCGCGAGGCCTGTATCGCTTCATTCGGGAAGAGGCTCGCGTCGAAATAAGCCCAGAACCAGGCGACGAAGAACATCACTTCCGAAGCGATGAACATGATCATGCCGTAGCGCAGGTGCAGCGAGACGACGCGCGTATGGGCGCCCTCATGCGCTTCCTTCACGGTGTCCGACCACCAGCCGAACATGACGTAGAGAATGATCGCAAGGCCGATGAAGAACAGCCACGGATGAGCCCACTCGACGCCGAAGAGGTGCAGCGAGCCGCCGTTGAGATAGCGCATGTAGCCGACGCCGCCGAATGTAATGACGAACGCGCCGATCGAAGCCAAGAGCGGCCACGGGCTTGGGTCGATGATGTGGTAGTCGTGATGTTTCTGATGAGCATCAGCCATGTAAGCTATCCCCGGATCTCTTCCTCTCCGCTCCGGCATAGCCGGAAACGAACCTCAATCAAAGTTTCTTTTCAAGCTTTACCGTTCTACCCTCATTCGAAGCCAGCGGCTTCGGACCCTCTTTGGGATAGAACGTATAGGACAAGGTAACGGTGTGGATATCCTTCGATTCCACAGCCTTGGTAATATCAGGATCGATATAAAAAACGACGGGCATTTCGAGCTTTTCGCCCGGCTTCAGGACGGTTTCGTTAAAGCAGAAGCACTGCACCTTGTTGAAATAGGCGCCGGCCTCCCCGGGGGTCACGTTGAACACAGCCTGGCCGCGCTGCGGCTCGTTCGACTTGTTCACGGCGACGAAATTCACCTGAATGGTTTCGCCAATGCGCGGATTGACCTCGCGCTCGACCGGCTTGAACTCCCAGTCGAGACCCGGCGCAATATTGGCATCGAAGGTGACCCGCATCTTGCGGTCGAGAATCACACTGGAGGCCTGCTCGACGCGCTGCGTCGTCCCATTGTAGCCGGTGAGCTGGCAGAACATCCTGTAGAGCGGTACCGCGGCATAACTGGCTGCGCCCATGCCGAAGACGAAGGCAAGGCACATAAGAACGATGGCGCCGTTGTTGCGCGGTTTCCTCGGTGCGCTCTGCATCTCGCTCATCCCATGTGCCCCGACGTAAACTTCACGATCGTAATCGCGTAGAAGAGCACGACCAGGCCGCCCAGAACCAGGCCGAGAGCGACGTTGCGGTTGCGGCGCGACTTGCGCTGCGTTTCCGTAAGCTTGACGACGTCCATTAGAAAATGCCTCCCGCATGTGAAACGAGCACGGCCGCAAGCCGGTCGAACATCAGGGCGGAGAAAATCGCGAAGAGATACAGGATCGAGAAGCCGAAGAGCTTCTTCGCCGGGATCATCTTCTCATCGCCGTCCGGCATCCGCCAGACGGCGATGGAACAGTAGATAAAGATTGCGCCTAGCGCGGCGGCAACGAGGCCATAGCCGAGGCTCGCAAAGTCGAGCGCCGTCGGCAGCACGCCGCAGATCGCCGTCAGTACGGCGTAAGCGACGATCTGATGCTTGGTGGTGCGCTCGCCCGAGACATTAGGCAGCATCGGGACGCCGACCGCCTCGTAGTCTTCCATCTTGAACAGAGCCAAAGCCCAGAAGTGGGCAGGCGTCCACAGGAAGATGATCATGAACAGCACGAAGCTTTCGATCGTGACGGTACCGGTCACGCAGGCCCAACCGATCATCGGCGGGAAGGCGCCGGCTGCTCCACCGATGACGATGTTCTGCGGCGTCGAGCGCTTCAGCCACATCGTGTAGATCACGGCGTAGAAGAAAATCGTGAAGGCGAGGATCGAGGCTGCGAGCCAATTGACGGCGAGGCCGAGGATCGTCACCGAGAAACAGGAAAGTACCAGACCGAATGCCAGCGCCTCGCGTGGAGCGATGCGGCCAGCCGGGATCGGACGCTTGGCGGTGCGGGTCATGATCGCATCGATATCAGCGTCGTACCACATGTTCAGTGCGCCGGAGGCGCCCGCGCCGATAGCGATGCAAAGGATGGCGATGAGGCCGAGTACCGGGTTGATGTGCCCAGGGGCCATAACGAGACCGGCAAATGCCGTGAAGACCACGAGCGACATGACACGCGGCTTCAGGAGCTCGAAATAATCGCGCGCACTCGCCTCCGACAGGCGGAACTCGCCGTCGTGTGCCAGAGCTTTGCGATTGCCGATTACTGTCATTCTCTTGTCCTGCAAACCTATAAGCCGACCGCCGCACTGTAACACGCGGCGGTCGCAATTTCTCGCATCTTACTTGATGCGCGGGAGCTGTTCCCACTGGTGGTAGGGCGGCGGCGAAGACAGCTGCCATTCGAGCGTCGTTGCGCCCTCACCCCACGGATTGTCGCCGGCAACGCGCTTCTTGGCGAAAGCCTCGAAGACGCCGATCAGGAAGATCAGCACGCCGACGGCCGAGATGTAGGAGCCGATCGAGGAAACGTAGTTCCAGCCAGCAAACGCATCCGGATAGTCGATGTAGCGGCGCGGCATTCCGGCGAGGCCAAGGAAGTGCTGCGGGAAGAACACCAGGTTGACGCCGACGAACATGACCCAGAAGTGCAGCGTGCCGAGGAACTCGTTGTACATGTAGCCGGTCATCTTCGGGAACCAGTAGTACCAGGCAGCGAAGATGGCGAAGACGGCGCCGAGCGACAGAACGTAGTGGAAGTGAGCCACGACGTAGTAGGTGTCATGCAGCGAGCGATCGAGACCGGCATTGGCGAGCTGAACACCCGTCACCCCACCGACCGTGAACAGGAAGATGAAGCCGATCGCCCAGACCATCGGCGTGCGGAAGCTGATCGAGCCACCCCACATCGTTGCGATCCAGGAGAAGATCTTCACGCCCGTCGGTACGGCGATGACCATCGTTGCAAACACGAAGTAGCGCTGTGCATCGAGCGACAGGCCGACCGTGTACATGTGGTGCGCCCAGACGACGAAGCCGACGGCACCGATCGCGACCATGGCGTAGGCCATGCCGAGATAGCCGAAGACCGGCTTCCTCGAGAAGGTCGAGATGATGTGGCTGACGATGCCGAAGCCCGGCAGGATCAGAATGTACACTTCCGGGTGACCGAAGAACCAGAACAGGTGCTGGTAGAGGATCGGGTCACCGCCGCCTTCCGGTACGAAGAAGGAGGTACCGAAGTTGCGGTCGGTCAGCATCATGGTGATGGCGCCGGCGAGAACCGGAAGTGACAGCAGCAGCAGGAAGGCGGTGATCAGCACCGACCAGGCGAAGAGCGGCATCTTGTGCAGCGTCATGCCCGGAGCGCGCATGTTCAAGATCGTGGTGATGAAGTTGATCGCACCAAGAATCGAGGACGCACCGGCAATGTGGAGCGCAAAGATCGCAAGATCGACTGCAGGACCCGGCGTGCCCGAACTCGACAGCGGCGGATACATCGTCCAGCCGCCGCCTGCGCCGTAAGCGCCGGCGGGACCTTCAACGAACATCGACAGTATGAGCAGAAGGAAGGCCGGAACGATCAGCCAGAAGGAAATGTTGTTCAGACGCGGGAACGCCATGTCAGGCGCACCGATCATGATCGGGACCATCCAGTTGGCGAAGCCGCCGATCATCGCCGGCATGACCATGAAGAAGATCATGATCAGCGCGTGAGCGGTGGTGAACATGTTGAACATCTGCTTGGCGCCGTCGATGGCGGCGTCGCCTTCGTAGCCGTAAACCATCGATGCCAGACCGTGGAAGATCTGGATGCCAGGCTCCTGCAGCTCCATGCGCATGGCAACGGAAAGCGCGCCGCCAATGATGCCGGCGATGATCGCGAAGATCAGGTAAAGCGTGCCGATGTCCTTGTGGTTCGTCGAAAAGAACCAGCGATTGATGAAACTCGGCTTGTGCGAGTGATCGTGGTGGTCTTCATGGGCGTGCGCGCCATGAGAATGATCATGCGAGTGATGATCGTCGTGTGCGGAAGGTCCAGCCATGTCCCGTTCCCTCTTCCCTTACTGTGCGACGTTTTCGGCAACGTCGACGGTCTTTGCAGGACCATCGGTTGCGGCCACGAGTGTCTTGTACGCGCCGGGCAGATCGCTGGCGGCAGCGGCGAGCCACTGCTTGTACTTGTCCTCGGAAACGACGCGGATGGCGATTGGCATGAACGCGTGGTCCTTGCCGCAGAGCTCGGAGCACTGGCCGTAGAACAGGCCTTCGCGCTCGGCGCGGAACCAGGTTTCGTTGAGGCGACCCGGAACGGCATCGATCTTGACGCCGAAGGACGGCATCGCAAAAGCATGAATGACGTCGCTCGGGGCCGCGGTCACGAGAACGCGAACGGTCTTGTTGACAGGCAGCACCAGTTCATTGTCCACAGCCAGAAGGCGCGGATACTTCGACTTGTCTTCCTTGCCAGCAGCGGCGCGGTCCTGATCCTTCAGGAGATAGGAATCGAAAGCGACCGGGGTTTCGCCCGAGCCTTCATATTCGTAGTTCCATTGCCACTGGGTGGCGGTCGCCTTGATCGTGACATCCGGATTTTCCGGCAACGTCAGCTGGGCGGTCAAAAGGTTGAACGAAGGCACGGCGAGGAAAAGAAGCACGAGGACCGGTCCCACGGTCCAGGCAACTTCGATCAGCGTATTGTGGCTCGTCTTGGACGGCACCGGGTTTGCACCGGCGCGGAACTTGAGACAGACGACGATAAGAAGGACCAAAACGAAGAGCGTGATCGGAACGATAAACAACAGGGTATATTGTTCGAACCAATGAATGTCCCGCATGATCGGCGTGGCTGCCGGCTGCAACGTCGCCTGCCACGGCATCGGTTGGTCGGCATAGCTGCCGGAAGCAAAAAGCAGACAGACCAGCGCGGTCAGAGCTGCATAAGCCTTCTTAATCACCTTAAAATCTCCCTCGAGCGCTGATCTGTGCAAAATCGCGCACAGAATCCTTGCCATCTCAGCGCTTCAAACCACAGTTTGTCATTGATCGCAACAGCCCAAAGCGTTTGTTCGTGCGGCATTTTCGCTTTCAAACAGGTTGATCCAAGCATAACGAAACATTCCATCTTTTCGTTATAATCCGTGAAATATCGCTTGCGGCCCGCGCCGTCCGCCAGCATTCTCGGATAAACGTCCCATTTCCGCCGTAGTCCCCGGCTTTTCAGCGGGTGGGGCTTTTCATTTTTGATGGCGCGCCCCAACTTAGCGGCACTGATTCGAATTGCAGAGGTTTTCATGGGTTTCCGTTCCCTCGCACGGCCGTTTGTGCTGACAGCGTGCATTGCGGCCGCAGCGACTGCTCCCGCTTTCGCCCAGCAGCAACCCGCGCCGGCGCAGCCCGCGCCGCAAGCTCCGGCGACGCAGGCAACACCCGGCCAGACGCAGCCGCAGGCACCCGGCACCGTAAAGTCGAACCACGGCGCATGGTCAGTCGTGTGTGACAAGCCGGCCGGCGCCTCGACCGAGCAGTGCGCCTTGATGCAGAACGTCATCGCCGAGGATCGGCCTGAGGTCGGTCTCTCCGTCGTCGTACTGAAGACCGCCGACCGCAAGTCTAAGATTCTGCGCGTTCTGGCGCCGCTCGGCGTTCTGTTGCCCAACGGCCTTGGCCTCAATGTCGACGGCAAGGACATCGGTCGGGCCTATTTCGTCCGTTGCTTCGCCGATGGCTGCTATGCCGAGGTTGTTCTCGAGGATGAACTGCTGAAGACCTTCCGCAGCGGCGCCAGCGCCACTTTCATCGTCTTCCAGACGCCGGAAGAAGGGATCGGCATCCCCGTCGATCTCAAGGGCTTCGCCGAAGGCTACGACGCCCTCCCCTGATCGTCTCGTTTTTCGGGGCTTGCTCGAACCGTTCACCGGACCTACATCGGCTGAGAGCATTCCTGCTTCAGCGGAGCACAAAGACATGAATACGGATCTCCTCACGCTTTTCGATGCCGACGAAGCGAAGATGCGCTCGCTCGTTGCCGAGGCGCTTTCGGGCGCGGACGACGGGGAGCTTTACATCGAACACGCCCAGGCGGAATCGCTGATGTTCGACAACGGGCGCCTGAAGGGCGGCAGCTTTAACACCGAGCAGGGCTTTGGCCTGCGCGCGGTTGCCGGCGAAGCGGTTGGCTATGCGCATGCGGGCGACCTCTCCGTCGCCGCCTTGAGACGTGCTGCTGATGCCGTTGGCGCTGTCACCCGCGGTTATTCCGGCAGCTATGCCGCGGCTCCCCAGCGGACGAACAAGAAGCTCTATTCGGACGAAAACCCGATCGGCGCACCGACCTTCGAGGAGAAGGTCAAGGTGCTGACCGATATCGACGCTTATCTGCGCGGCAAGGACGACAAGGTGCGCCAGGTGACCGCATCGGTCGCCGCCAGCTGGCAGGTCGTTGACATTCTGCGCGCCGATGGTCACCGCGTTCGAGATATCCGGCCGATGACGCGCATCAATATCTCGGTCATCGTGGGTGAAGGCGAGCGCCAGGAGAGCGGCTCCTATGGCAGTGGCGGCCGTATCGGCTTTGGCGACTTCATCGCCGAGGACAGCTGGCAATTCGGCGCAGACGAAGCCTTGCGGCAGGCGCTCGTGAATCTGGAGGCAATCGACGCGCCGGCAGGCACCATGGACGTCGTGCTCGGTTCCGGCTGGCCGGGCGTCATGCTGCACGAAGCGGTCGGCCACGGGCTGGAAGGCGATTTCAACCGAAAGAAGACTTCGGCCTTTGCCGGCCTTCTCGGTCAGATGGTTGCAGCACCCGGCGTGACCGTCGTCGACGACGGCACGATCGACAACCGCCGCGGTTCGATCACCATCGATGATGAAGGCACACCGTCCGCCTACAACGTGCTGATCGAAAACGGCAAGCTCGTCGGCTACATGCAGGACAGGCAGAATGCCCGTTTGATGGGCATGACACCGACCGGCAACGGCCGTCGCCAGGGCTACGCACACGTTCCTATGCCCCGCATGACCAACACCTACATGCTGGGCGGCGACAAGACGCCGGAGGAAATCATCTCTTCCGTCAAGAAGGGCATCTATGCCGTCTCCTTCGGGGGCGGCCAGGTGGATATCACCTCCGGCAAGTTCGTGTTCGGCTGCACCGAAGCCTATCTGATCGACAACGGCAAGATCGGTGCACCGATCAAGGGCGCAATGTTGATCGGCAACGGCCCGGAGGCGATGAAGCGCGTTTCAATGGTCGGCAACGACATGAAGCTCGACACCGGGATCGGCAATTGCGGCAAGGCCGGACAGTGGGTTCCGGTCGGCGTCGGCCAACCGCACCTCAGAATGGATCAGGTGACCGTCGGCGGCACGAAGGCTTAGTCGAGAACGAGGAGCGGCGATGAGCCAAATCGAAATCAGACCTTTCGTCGCCTCCGATATCGATGATGTTTTCTCGGTGATCCTGCCGATCCAGCGCGAGGAATTCGGTATTGCGATTACGGCTGACGATCAGCCGGATCTTGCCGTCATTTCCGATTTCTATCAGTCCGGAAAAGGTCAGTTCTGGGTTGCCGTACGCGACGGCCAGATCGTCGGCACGATCGGGCTGAAGGACATCGGCAACGATCAGACGGCATTGCGCAAGATGTTTGTCGCGGCTGAGGTGCGCGGTCGTGAACACGGCGTCGCGGCACGGCTTCTGGCGCAACTGGTGGCGCACGCAGAAGATCATGGGATCAAGGACATCTTCCTTGGAACGACCGACAAGTTCCTCGCCGCGCATCGCTTCTACGAAAAGAACGGCTTTTCCGAAGTTTCGAAAAGCGAGCTTCCGCGATCGTTTCCGCTGATGGCCGTGGATACCAAATTCTATCGGCGCGGGATCACCGCAGCTTAGGTCTGGCCCTACTCGAGCTGGAAGAGCCATTTGCGCTTGACCGCCGCCGCCAGATCCAGATCGTTCCTGTGCGCGAAAAGCACGATGTGGCCGAGGACATCGGCCGTTTCATCAGCAAGGTCGCGAGCCAGTTGTTCATCCGACCTGCCTTTCCGACGCCCTCTGCCGCTGACCCGGTTCCAAGCCTGGGTGAGTTCGCCGATTTCCTCTTGAAGCTTCAGCAGAAACCAGTCCGCGTCGCGCCTGATTCTGCTGGAAAGTCGAGATGGATCAGCCGTGATCGGGCAGCAGCATGCAGTCGTAGGAGCGCTGTCTTAGGGCATCGCAGGCAGATGTAGCCGCCTCACGGCTCTGGAATCCGATGAAGCGAGCGCGATAGACCTTGTTGGCGCCATTGCCGACAGCCTCGGTATAGGGCGACGCGGCTTTCAGCGCCGCACCACCTTCAGCCTTGGCCTGGGCAAGAAGGGCGCGGGCGGCATCGTCGCTCGATGCGGCCGAGATCTGAATCTGCCAGTCGCCGGAAGCAGACGGCGCGCCTGCGGATTTGGCGGCGGGTTTGCCGGCGTTGGTTATTTCTCCGAGAGCGGACGGACGCTCCATCGGAACCGTCGCATCGCTCAGATAGCCGAGCGCCTTGGGCGAGAGTTCATTTGTGCGCGGCGCAGTTTCCGGGATCGGCATGTCGCTGTCATCAGCCGCAGAAGCAACTTCCACCTGCTGGTGCGTATTGACGCTTGCAACCAGTTTGCCGCCGGTTGACGCACGGCCGAGATACTTGTCGAGCAGACCCGCCATCTTGGCGTCGCGGCTGCGGGCGGTGCGGCCGCCAAGTACGACACCGACGAGGCGGCGGCTGCCGTCCTTTACAGCGCTGACCAGATTGAAGCCGGATGCGTTGGTGTAGCCGGTCTTGATGCCATCCATGCCCTGGTAGCGGTACATCAGGTTGTTATGACCGCGGATCGTGCGCCCACGAAAATTGAAGCTGGCTGTCGAGAAAAGGCGATACTCGCTTGGATAATTCCGCATCAGCGCCACGGCAAGCGTGGACATGTCGCGCGCCGTGGTGACCTGCCGGCCATCGGGAAGGCCGGACGCATTATAGAAAGCCGTGCGGTTCATGCCGAGCTGCCGGGCCTTTTGCGTCATCATGCGGGCAAAGTTGCTTTCCGAACCACCGAGCTTCTCGGCCATGGCGGCGGCGGCATCGTTGGCCGACTTGGTGATCATGCCGAGGATCGCATCGCGAACCGTAATGGAATCGCCCGCGCGAACGCCAAGCTTCGTCGGCGGACGCGAGGCGGCGTATTTCGACATGACAAGCGGTGTGTTCCAGCTGAGCTTGCCGCGGTTTATCGCCTCGAATGCCATGTAGATGGTCATCATCTTCGTCAGCGAAGCAGGGTGATTCAGGACGTCGGCATTTTCGGCGCTGAGCACCTTGCCGGTACGGGCGTCCAATATGAGGGAGGCGCTGCCGGCCATCGCCGTCAACGGCGCCGCAACGACGAGCGTCGCGGTCATAATCGCGGCCAACAGCTTCTTCATGCAATTCCCCTCGATGAACGAATAGCCGGCGCCATTCGGATTTGTCCCGTTCCGCTACAGAAGCCGCCAATGTGGCGCGACTTTGCGGCGACTGGTATGATTTTTGACAAGTTTTATCCTTCATAGTGAAAATCCCGTAAAGAGGACACTCAAAAATCCTCATTCAGCAAGACTTAACCCCGGGCTTGCTAGTTTCGCCGCTCCGGAAACCAGCGGGCGAATGAGATGACGGCGAGCGTCAAAAAGCTTGCGAAGCGGATTGCGATTGCAAGCGGTCTTGAGACTGCCAATCTCCTGCGCGCAGCCGGCGTGATGCGGGGCGCTCGCGGACTTGGCGCCATCTTCACACTCCACCATGTCCGTCCACACGAAGAGACCACGTTCGAGCCCAATGCGCATCTGGAAATCACGCCGGAATTCCTCGATCTCGTCCTCGATCGCCTGAAGAGCGACGGTTATCGCTTCGTGGCGCTTGCCGAGATTCCGACACTGCTTTCGCAAACCGGGTCCAGTCAACCCTTTGCTGCCTTCACGCTCGATGATGGTTACCGCAACAATCTCGTCTACGCCCTGCCGATCTTCGAAAAGTATGAGGCGCCTTTTACCGTCTTCGTCGCCAAGGGCCTTGCCGAACGCACGCACACGATCTGGTGGGAGACGCTTGCAGCACTTCTACGCAAGGAGGAGAAGCTCGGCTTCGATTTCGGCAGCGGCCACGAGATGCTCGACGTCACGACGACTGATGCAAAGGAGCGCGTTTTCGCGCGCATCACCAACCATCTTCATCGACATGACGAAAGCGCCGCCGTCGCAGCCATCGATCTAGTGGCGCGAAAGCACGAAATCGATCCGGACGAAATCGTCGACGATCTCGTCATGACCCCGGCGGAACTCAATCTCCTCGAGGCAAGCCCTCTTGTCTCGCTCGGCGCGCACACAATCAGCCATAGGGCGATGTCGCGACTCTCCGACCCGGAGGTTCGCGACGAGATGGAGGCGTCCCGGGACTACGTTGCTGCGATCACCGGTAACCGACCAAGCTCCTTCGCCTACCCTTACGGCACACGCGAGGCGGCAACGCAGAGGCAGGCAGCCATCGCACGCGAAGTCGGTTTCAATATCGCGGTGACGACCCAACCCGGTGTCGTCACCCAGCGCTCGCTCGGCAGCATCACCTATCTGCCGAGACTCTCGATCAACGGTCTTTATCAGAACGTGCGATACGTGTCCGGCCTTGCCTCCGGTATTCCGTTCCGGTTTATACCAGACAGCGCGTGAACGCTCCTGCTGATGCCTGATCAGGGATACATGCGGACCTTCGTCCAATCGCCTTCTGGCGAAGGCCGGCGAAACTCGATGCGGTCGTGCAGGCGGAATTTCTGGTCCTTCCAGAATTCGATCGATACCGGCCGGATCCGGAAGCCTGACCAATGCGCCGGACGCGGGATCTCCCCGATTGCATATCGGGCGGTGTATTCGGCTACAGCTTTTTCCAGCGCGAATCGGCTCTCCAGCGGCCGCGACTGCTTGGATGCCCAGGCACCGATTCGGCTGCCGCGGGCTCGCGTCTTGAAGTAAGCGTCGGCTTCCTCGTCGCTCACGATTTCCACAGGTCCGCGCAAACGAACCTGCCGCCGCAGCGTTTTCCAGTGAAAACACATGGCCGCTTTCTTCTGCCCGAGGATTTCCTGGCCTTTCTGACTCTCGAAATTCGTGTAGAAGACAAAGCCCTCATGATCGAATCCCTTAAGGAGAACCATGCGGACATTGGGAAGGCCGTCCTCATCGACCGTCGCAAGCGCTACCGCATTCGGGTCATTGATCTCGGAAGCCTCCGCTTCCTTCAACCACTCGGCAAAAAGATCGAACGGTTCGTTTCGTTCGGTGAAGTCACCGCTTGTTAACTCATTTGCCGACATATTAGCTCGAATGCCCCGGGTTTATTCGAAATTTGCCCAGCCTTTGGCTACTGGACAGGACGCAGGGTGGAAGTCATAGCAAAGTCAGATCGTGATACAAAGGGTCTGCTGCGTCGCAGCGCGGCCTTCTGCATTGTCGGTGCGGCGGTGCTCTCCCTCTCCGGCTGCATTTCCAGCGGTTTGGATCTATTCAGCAGCTCGAAGGTCGATCGGTCGGTTGCAACGGGCACCGTGCCGCAGCCCGCGCCGACGAGCGACTCGATCTCCGACGAAATGACCGTCGGCAACGCCGTGACCTCAGCTGATATCCAACGGCTGGAGGGCCGTCCCCTTCCCTGGGCAAACGCGTCCACCGGCAGCGCCGGCGTCATCGATACGATCGTCGAGAATACGGATTCCGGCAAGGTTTGCCGCCAGTTCCGCACGTCGCGGCATTCCTATGTCGGCATCGCAAACTTCTACGGCAAGACCTGCCTGGTCGGCGGCGGAAACTGGCAGCTCATGAGTTTCCAACCGGAAAGCTGAACGCCGTGCCGAGCATGCTTAACGCGCGCTCCGTTCTCTCGTGATGTTTAGCAAAAGGCTAACCATTCGGCGCAAAAGCGAGACGTCTCCCACGTCGAATAAGAACTGATTAGCAACTTCTATCGACAATCCGCCTCAGGTGCGCACGGTTTCTTCCTGTGGATGAGGCTGGGCGCCAAGTGAGAGGCTTCGGGGTGCTAGGGCAGAGGACAGGCACACCGCATCGGACACCGGCGGTTTGGGACATGCGCGATCCTTATAAGATTTTGGGCGTCAAGCGGGACGCGGGGCAGGACGAAATCAAGGCAGCCTGGCGCAATATGGCCAAGGCGGTTCACCCTGATCACAATCAGGGCGACCCGACGGCGAGCGCCCGCTTTGCCGAGATCGGCCGTGCCTATGAAATGCTGAAAGATCCGAAGAAGCGGAGCCTCTTCGACAATGCCGCGCGCATGGCAGAAGCCAAGGCCAACGAGAACACGATCATGCAACAGCGTCAGGCAGCTCGCGAAGCTGCCGCACGTGCAAAGGCCGCTCAGGCCAATGCCGAGCGCGTTATGGAAGAGCTTGCGCGCGTCGCCGCGCAGAAGGCTGCGGCGGACGCCGCCAAGCAGCGGAAGACAGGTACGGCCGAGCCGCCAGAAGAAATGATCGAGCGTATCTTCGGCACGCAGGCACGCGCTGCCGCCGGTGGCGGCCGCGCCCAAGGTTTTGCCGCCGCCGGTGCTTCGAAGCGGCCGGAGGCGGAAACTGCGAGTGCAGACAAACAGCCGGATGCAGCCAACGCCGAGGCTGAACAGCAAGCTGCGGAGGACGCGACCACTCAGGCCTCCGCGGTCATGCAGCCGCTTAGCTTGTTGACATCGCTCGTTCGCCGCTTTACCGGCGGCAGCGCTGCCGCGCCGGAAAAAGCGCCAGACCAGTTCGTAACGAAGACCGTCACAGTCGATGAGGTCATCAAAGGCAGCTGGGTCTCCGTCGACCTCGGGGAAGGTCGTGACGCCGGATTTGCGCTGGCGGCCGGCACGACGGAAGGTCATCAGATCCGTCTGAAGGGTCAGGGCCACAAGCTCGCCGGTTTGCAGCGCGGCGATGCTGTCGTCAGCATCCACATTGCTTCGGATGAACGGTTTACGGTCAATGGCTTCGATCTGCACACGGTGCTGCCGGTAACGATCGAGAATGCGGTGCTCGGAACCGAAGCGCGTATTGAAGGCCCCAATGGTCCCGTCACCGTCACGATTCCCGCCTGGTCGGGCTCCGACAAGACCATCCAGATTCAGGGTCAGGGGTTGGCGAACACGGACGGCGGCAGGGGCGATCTCGTCGTCGAACTGCGTATTATGTTGTGGGAAAAACCCGACGACAAAGTCACGGATCTGATGCGGAGCATGAAGAACGGGCTGTTTCTGTGAAATTTTGGTGACACGCGCACCCTTTGTTACGGTCCCTAACAGTTGATGATTGCTGCCAATCTTGAACCGATTAGCAGCCTATGCCATAGGCAGGACCGATCAGAATTCCTTAGGGGGCAAAATATGGCTCAGGCAACAGGCCTCATGTCAGGCAAGCGCGGCGTCATCATGGGCGTTGCCAACAATCGTTCGATTGCATGGGGTATTGCCAAGGCTATTCATGCACAAGGCGGCGAAATCGCCTTTACCTACCAGGGCGATGCACTGAAGAAGCGCGTTGAGCCCTTGGTTGCGGAGGTAAACGGCGTTCTTGCCGGACATTGCGACGTCAGCGACGAGTCGACCATCGATGCGGTCTTCGACCATGTCGAAAAGCTGTGGGGCAAGATCGACTTCATCGTTCACGCGATCGGCTTCTCGGACAAGGACGAGCTGACGGGCCGCTATGTCGATACGTCGGCTGACAACTTCGCCAAGACGATGCAGATATCCGTCTATTCGTTCACCTCGGTCGCGCGTCGCGCCGAGAAGCTGATGACGGACGGCGGTTCGATGCTGACGCTCACCTACTATGGCGCCGAGAAGGTCATGCCGAACTACAATGTCATGGGTGTTGCCAAGGCAGCACTGGAAGCGAGCGTGAAGTACCTGGCCGTCGACCTCGGACCGAAGAACATTCGCGTCAACGCTGTTTCCGCCGGCCCGATCAAGACGCTTGCAGCATCAGGCATCGGCGACTTCCGTTACATCCTTAAGTGGAACGAATACAATGCGCCGCTGCGTCGGACAGTAACGATCGAAGAGGTCGGCGACGTGGGCCTCTACCTGCTTTCCGATCTGTCGCGCTCGGTCACTGGCGAAGTCCACCACGCCGACAGCGGCTATCACGTCATCGGCATGAAGGCGGTAGACGCGCCGGACATTTCCGTCATAAAGGACTGATCGCACTCTTTGCTGCGTCGCGCTCGCGACCCCTTTCTTCGCGACAGCGATTGAGGGGTTGCGTGCCCTAAACGGAGCCGATCATTGCTTATCTACGTCGTCAGACACGGCCAGACAGACTGGAACGCCGAACGCCGCCTGCAAGGGCAGAAAGACATTCCGCTCAACGCCATCGGCAGAGCGCAGGCGTGGCAGAACGGTATCGACCTCGCAGAAATCCTCAAGGTCGAAGCAATCCCCTTCGATTTTGTAGCAAGCCCGCTGGCGCGCACCCGCGCCACGATGGAGATCATGCGCGAGGCGATGGGTCTTCCATCGAAAGACTATCGAACCGACGAGCGCCTGGTCGAGGTGTCCTTCGGGGACTGGGAAGGCTTCACGATCAAGGAACTGAAGGCCACTGCCCGGGACCGCGTCACCGAGCGCAATCTCAACAAATGGGATTTCATTCCGCCGGGAGACGACGCGGAAAGCTACGAAATCATGTCCTGGCGCGTGGCATCCTGGCTGAATTCCATCGACAAACCGACGGTTTGCGTAACCCACGGCGGCGTCATACGCAGTCTCTTCAGGACGATTGCCGCCTTGCCCAAGGATGAGGCCGCCGAAGGCGAGATCCCACAGGATCGCATCCTGAAAATCGATCGGAACAACGGATTGATTGGCTGGATCTAGGCCTGATTACTGGACGATATCGAGATCGTTGATGACGCGTTTGCCATCCACCTCGGTGTAGAAGACGATAACCTTCACGCCCGCCTTCAGCCCCTCGAAATTGAATTCTTCCGGTGCCTGATAGGTTTTTCCGTCGTCAAGCGTGAGGCTGAGATTTGTCACATCGACCTTCTTGATCGTCGCCTCGACGTCCGCGCTCTCGGCAAATCCGCTGATCGGCGACAAGAAACTGGCAGTGGCCAAAAGCGTAGCTACTACGAAGCGCATGACAGCATTCCCTCGAAAACACGACTCGATAATCCAACTGCGCACAGATAACCTCCCGAATATGGCGAAATTTGCCCTGAAGAATGACTTGCCGCGCCAAATTGGTGAAGAGTATTTTAACAGTAACGGCATCGGTTCATTAATTGCATTTCCAGTACGTTTCCGCGTCCGGCAACGGGTATTTTCGGGCAATCGTAAATTAACGGCTTCTCTCTACAGTCGTCCTCGAACATGGGAGACTGGGTTTTGCTATTCCGCCTTAAAGACAGCAACACATTGCGGCGCGTCTTCAGGCATACACGCCTAGCCCTCCTGATTTCCAGCCTTGTTGCTGTTGTTGTTGTCATCGTCGGCTTCGGGCTGGACCGTGCCAATACTGCCGCTCATCTGCGCGAACTGACGATACGGACGGAAAACGAAGTAAGTTTGATTCGGGCGCGGATGACTGCGCAGATCAACATGGACATCACGGTCGTTCGCGACCTGGCCAACATGGTTGCCGTCAATTCGAGCGTAAATGCCGAGGAGATGGAGCGGCAGATCAACTGGCTGCTCATCCAGAACCCCCACTTCCTGAATATTGCCGTCGCACCGGATTTCATCGTCGGCGCCGTCTATCCGCCACAGGCCGGGAAAGGCCGAATCGGGAAAGATGTCCGCGACGTTCTTGCCGCGCGTCAGTCGGTGATGCGCACCGCCGGCCCGCAGCAGGCACGCTTCTCTGGCCCGATCACGGTGGCCGACGGCACGGAAGCCTTCGCGATCTTCTTTCCTGTCTTCGTGAAGGAGAATGGGCAACGCCGGGTCTGGGGCGCGGTCGAGGTCATGATCGACGCAGACATGTTCTATCAGAGCACCGGCTTGCGGCCGGCGCGCAACAGCGAGAATCAGGAGAAGTATCCCCACCTCGACCACCTCTCGATCGCGGTACGCGACCTCGCTACGGCGGACTCGACTACGCCCTTCTTCGGCGCGCAGGATTTGCGCGAGAAGCAACCGATAACGAGAAAGATCGCCTTTGCCGGCGGGCGCTGGCAGATTGCGGCGGTCCCAAAGACCGGCTGGAATGCTCTTCCCGAGAACCAGTCAACGCTTCGCCTGATCATCGCCGCCGCCGGCTGCATCACGGTCGTCCCGGTTTTCTTTGCGACCCTGCTGCTCGGCGAGCGCAACCGCAACATCGAGCAGCTCAAGGTGCGCGAGGCGACGCTGCTGAAGCTGTCGCAGCGCCTCAATCTAGCATTGGAATCCTCGAATATCGGCATATGGGAACTGCATGACCACGGGCATACCCTGTTCTGGGATGCCCGGGCCGCAGCGCTCCACGGTAAACCGGCAGAAGACGGCAGTCATTCGCTGGAAGACTGGCTTGCTGCGATCGTTCCCGAAGACCGGCACATCGCCGAAGTCCACTTCTTCAACTATAACGTCGCCGGCTCCGCCTATGAAACACAATACCGGGTCGTAGCCGAGGACGGCACTGTCCGACATCTGCGCTCCGTCGGCTCCTTCTACACGGACGCGGCCGGCGACGACAAAACCATCGGCATCGTCTGGGATGTCACCGCCGACGCGGAAGCGGCTGAAACGCTGCGCAAGGCGAAGGATGTCAGCGACATTAAGAATGCCGAACTCGAAATGGCGCTGGACGAACTGTCACGGCGCGAGGCGGAGCTCTCCGAGCTCTCCGGTAAGCTGGATCTCGCGCTCGACTCCTATCAGTGCGGCATCTGGGAAGCGACGCTCGGCGACGAAGGCTCGATCTGGGACGAGCGGATGCACGAGCTTTATGGGTTGACGCCAAGGGCCGGGTTCATGACCGAACCGGTCTGGCTTTCCTGTATCTTGCCTGAAGACAGGGGACTGGCGGTCGAGAGCGCTCGCCATTTCAAGCAACTTGGCGACACTCATACCCTGATCTGCCGTGTCCCGACGGAAGACGGCGCGATACGCTACGTTCGTTCGACGGGCAAGGTTCACCAGACCCCCAGCGGCAAACTGAAGATCATCGGCGTCGCCTTCGATGTCACCGAAGATGCTCTGATGACCGCGCAGCTCGAGGCGGCCAAGGACGAGGCGATCGCCAAGAACATCGAGCTCGAGATCGCCAAGAACCGCATCGAGCACAATTCGCTGCACGACCCGCTGACGGCGCTCGCCAACCGCCGCAAACTTGATATCGCGCTTGAAAGGCTGACGCTCGACGGCCGCAGTGAGCGGCAGAAGTTCGCCATCCTCCACATCGACCTCGACAGGTTCAAGGAGATCAACGACACGCTCGGCCATGCCGCCGGCGATGCGATGCTGGTCCACGCGTCGCGAGTGCTGTCGAGGAACCTGCGCGGTGGTGACCTTGTCGCGCGTATCGGCGGCGACGAGTTCGTCATTCTGGCGCTCAACGCCAGTGATGCCGATATGTCGGCGCTGGCCGACCGCATCATCGAGCAGATGCGCCAGCCGATCGACTTCGAAGGGTTCGCCTGCCGTTGCGGCGTCTCCATCGGCATTGCGCTCGCCAATGGCATCCACGTCGATGCCCGCAAAGTGCTGATCAACGCCGACATCGCCCTTTACCGCGCCAAGAGCCAGGGGCGGAACCGCCACGAATTCTTCAGCCACAATCTTCAAGCCGACATCATAAACAACAAGCGCCTGGCCGACGAGATCCTTGCCGGCATCGAGAACGGCGAGTTTACCGCCTGGTATCAGCCGCAGTTCTCAGCGCGCTCGATGCAACTCACCGGCGTCGAAGCCCTGGTTCGCTGGCAACATCCGTCCCGGGGACTGCTGACGCCGGACAAATTTCTGAAGATCGCCGACGAGATCAACGTCGTCCAAACCCTTGACCGCATCGTTCTCGACACCGCGCTGAAGGACAAGATGCGCTGGACAGCAAGGGGCGTCTCCGTTCCGAAGATTTCGGTCAACGTTTCGGCGCGACGGCTGCATGACGAGACACTGGTCGAGACATTAAGCGGCCTGCAAATCCGGCCCGGCGAACTTTCCTTTGAATTGGTCGAGTCGATCTTTCTCGACGAAAGCGAGGATGTGGCCACCCATAACCTCGAGCGGATCAAGGCGCTTGGGATCGACATCGAGATCGACGATTTCGGCACCGGTCACACGTCGATCGTCAGTCTCCTCAAGCTCAAACCGAAGCGGCTCAAGATCGACAGGCAGTTGGTGCAGCCGATCATGAATTCGCCGCAGGAGCGCGCGCTGGTCAGCTCGATCATCGAGATCGCCCGCTCGCTCGGAGTAGAGACGGTAGCAGAAGGCGTCGAAACGGCGGCTCACGCCACCCTGCTCCACGAACTCGGCTGCGACCTTCTGCAGGGCTACGCGTTCTCGCGCCCGCTGTCCTTCGCGGACTTCGCGCAAATGGCAATCGGAAGCTCCTGGAGTATCGCCTCCTGAGGCCATCGTTTACAATCAGCGGAAACACCATTTCCTTTCGTTGACGGTTTCGAGCAAAGAAAGGCTTTTGCCGCTGCGTCTTTTTGGCCTATGAGTGTCGCGCATTTTTCAGATGAAGGACGCTGCCGGTGACGACCGGTTGGCGTGATCCGGTCGGGACACATGTCGCACAACACATTCGGTCATCTCTTCCGCGTAACCACCTGGGGTGAGAGCCACGGGCCGGCGCTGGGCTGCGTCGTCGACGGCTGCCCTCCCGGTCTGCGTTTCAAGCTCGAGGACATTCAGGTCTGGCTCGACAAGCGAAAGCCCGGCCAGTCGCGCTTTGTAACGCAGCGTCGCGAAGCCGATCTCGTCCAGGTGCTGTCCGGCGTCATGCTGGACACCGACGGCGAGACGATGATCACAACAGGCACGCCGATCTCGATGATGATCGAGAACACCGACCAGCGCTCCAAGGATTACGGCGAGATCGCACGACAGTACCGGCCCGGCCATGCCGACTATACCTACGATGTAAAGTACGGCATCCGCGACTACCGCGGCGGCGGCCGCTCGTCGGCCCGCGAAACGGCTGCACGCGTGGCAGCCGGCGGCATTGCCCGTCTCGTCGTGCCTGGCGTCAAGGTGCGTGGCGCGCTGGTGCAAATCGGCAAGCACAAAATCAACCGCCAGAACTGGGATTGGGATCAGGTCGATCAGAACCCGTTCTTTGCGCCGGACCCTGAGATCGTTCCTGTCTGGGAAGAATATCTCGACGGCATCCGCAAGAACGGCTCGTCGATCGGCGCCGTTGTCGAGGTCGTGGCCGAAGGCGTACCGGCAGGTCTGGGTGCGCCGATCTACGGCAAGCTCGATCAGGATATCGCCTCGCTGCTGATGTCGATCAATGCCGTCAAGGGCGTGGAGATCGGCAACGGCTTCGAAGCCGCCGAAATCACCGGCGAGGAAAACGCCGACGAAATGCGCATGGGCAATGACGGCAGACCTTTGTTCCTCTCGAACAAGGCCGGCGGTATCCTCGGTGGCATTTCGACCGGCCAGCCTGTTATCGCGCGTTTTGCCATCAAGCCGACCTCGTCGATTCTGACCGAGCGCCAGTCGATCGATGCCGACGGTAACAACGTTGATATCCGCACTAAGGGACGGCACGATCCGTGCGTCGGCATCCGAGCGGTGCCGATCGGCGAAGCGATGGTCGCCTGCGCCATTGCCGACCACTATCTCCGTGACCGCGGCCAGACCGGCCGGCTGAAATAGGAACACTGACATGCCTTACGATCAGAAGCGCGTCGTCGATGCGATCCGGGCCTTCGAGGCCGGCGAAATCGTCGTGGTGATGGATGACAACGACCGTGAGAACGAAGGCGACCTGATCGTTGCGGCTGTTCACTGCAGCGCGGAGAAGATGGCCTTCATCGTGCGTCACACCTCCGGTATCGTCTGCACGCCGATGCCGAAGGAAGAAGCCCGCCGGCTCAATCTGAATGCGATGGTTGCCGAAAACGACTCGGCCCACACGACGGCCTTCACCGTTTCGGTCGATTTCAAGCACGGCACGACGACGGGCATTTCCGCTGATGACCGGACGCTGACTGTTCGCAACCTGGCCAACCCCAATGTCGGCGCCGGGGACTTCGTGCGTCCGGGCCACATCTTCCCGCTGGTCGCGCGCGAAGGCGGCGTGCTCATGCGCTCGGGCCACACCGAAGCCGCCGTCGATCTCTGCAAGCTTGCCGGGCTTCCGCCGATCGGCGTGATCTGCGAGCTGGTCAATGATGACGGAACTGTCACGCGCGGACCACAGGTGGTCGAATTCGCCGAAAAGCACGGCCTGAAGCTCGTGTCGGTCGCCGACCTCATCGCCTATCGCCAGCGGAAGGAAACGCTGATCGAACTCGGCGCCAGCTTTGATATCGAAACACCTTTCGGCAAGGCCAAAGCCCATACCTACTCGCTCCCATGGGATCCGATGCAGCACCTCGCCGTTGTCTTTGGCGACATTCGCGACGGCATCGATATTCCAGTGCGCCTACACCCCGAAAACGTCGCGGAGGACCTCTTCGGGAAGCGGAGCCCGGTTGATCACTACATGCAGAAGATCGCCGCGGAAGGCCGTGGCATCATCGTCTATCTCCGCGAAGGCTCCGTCGGCGTCGGCCATTACGACAACGGCCGCAAGACGCGTAGCCAGGGTCGCGAATCCCACACCGAAGCCAAGAGCCGCGAAAGCGAATGGCTGGAGATCGGCCTCGGCGCACAGATCCTCAAGGACCTCGGCGTCACGTCGATCAAGCTGCTCACCAGCCGCGAGCGTCACTACGTCGGCCTCGAGGGCTTTGGGATCAAAATCACCAATACGGAGATTTGCTGAGATTCATCTAGATAGTGTTGGCGAAGATCTCAATATTGACGAGACGATCGTTGCGATAGGTTATCGAGAAGTCGTACGCATAAGGCTCCAGAATGTAATACCAGCGCCGCCACTGCGCTATAAGGCTGCTACAGCTCTCGGTATGCTTGGTGCATGCGAAGCTGAGCGTGCGATCAGAACCGTTTGGTAGAATGCGCGTGTAATCGTTGTATTTTAGATGCTGCGCACTCAGCCAAGCCACCCCTTGCTCCGGACCTCCCAAGGTATCCAGTATCCGGAATAGGCAGATTTGTGCATCCCACTCCGTACGGAAACGGCTCCAATCGATCTCGAAGGAGTCTCGCTGCGCACAGCTTTCAGCATCCGGCCATCTTTCAAGGCCGTGCAGCAACCCAAATGAGACATCGTAATGCGGATCGCGCAGCATCCGATAGTTTCCCAGGGAAACAATACCGTCGGGACTTATCGAGGTGATGTAGCTCTTGAGATATGCGACGTAGGCGGCGGCGCATCCGGCCAGCGCGGCGACCACTGAAAAAAATCGAAGAATACGGCGAACCTTGACGAAAGCGAGCATCGCTGTGTCTAGCCTTTCATCTAGCTCTTTGTATACCACCCATCCAGCAGCACGACCTTCTCCAGTCCCGCAAACTTTGCCACGCGCTCCAGTTCGGCATCCAGCCTTTCGAGCCGCCCGGCCGCAGCCTTCACACCCGGCTCCAGCCACAGTCGCTTCACGTCCAGCGTTCCGCCTTTGCGATCGGCCTTCATGTCGATGCGACCGATCAGCTTGTCGCCTTCCAGAAGCGGGAAGACGTAGTAGCCGTATTCCCGCTTGGGTTCGGGCACGAACACCTCGATGCGATAGAAGAAACCAAACAGACGTTCAGTGCGATTACGGTCACGGATCATCGGATCGAAGGGGCTCAGCACGCGAACGCGTGGCGGCGCATCGGGATAGGCCTGAAGGCTCGTCAGCAGATCCAGGAAAGCCCAGGAGGCTCGCGGTTTGCCGCCAAGCGCCGGCTCTATCAGAACCTCGGTCAACTCGTCGCGATGCGCGTTGACCCATGCTTTCGCTTCATCGGGCGACAGCAGATCCCAGAAAGCGGCGATCTCGCCATGCGTTGCAAAGCCCAGGCGCGTCAGCGCACTGCGGCAGGCCCAGTCGACAAACTCCTCACGGCTGACTTCTGGCTCGTGGAATTCGGCGGGAATGACGCGCTCGACCAGATCATAGATCTTCTGGAAGTTGGAGCGTCCGGCGATGGCGAACTTGCCGGTGCGCCAGAAATATTCGAGCGCCGTCTTGTTGGGATGCCAGTTCCACCAGCCGCCGGAAACGTGCCCATCCGCCTTGATCTCGCGGGCCATGATTGCTCCGTCGCGAGCGACCCGCTCAAATGTCTCGTCGAAGGCGTGTTCGAACCCCTCGCCCTGCCATTTTCGCCAGCGTTCTCCGATCACCTCTTCCTCGTGGCGAAACTTGTGTTTCCAGTACCGGAAAAAGGCGCTGGGCAGGATCGAGGCGTCATGCGTCCAGTGCTCGAAAAGCGAGCCTTCCTTCTCCAGAAGTGCGGTCAGATGCTCGCGCTTGTAAGTCTGGTTGCGGGAAAACAGGATCTGGTGGTGCGCCCGCTCCACCGTCTGAATGCTGTCCACCTGCACGAAGCCGATCTCGTGGATGAGTTCCAGCAGGCCGGCCTTCGTTAACGCCTTGTTCGGCGGCGCGCCCAGACCCTGCTTGGCGAGGAATATGCGGCGGGCATCGGAATTCGAAATGAGATTCGTCATGTGCGCATCATAGAACGGAAAATGTTCCTAGCCACCCGATAAGTTGGCACGATCATCAGGTAGGAGCAGCCGGCATTCATTGCGAGATTTTGAGCTTTCAAAGTGCGAAATTCGTTATAGAACGGCCTCTCAATTCACGAGGGACCAAGTGGATATCCGTTTCGAAGGCGCAGGGGTCAGCTATGGTGCGCGCGTCGCGCTGGCACCAGTCACGCTGCAGCTCACAGAAAAGCGCGTCGGCATCATCGGCCTCAACGGCTCGGGCAAGACGACCTTTGCGCGTCTCATCAACGGCCTGACCAAGCCGAGCGTCGGGCGCGTGG
This sequence comes from Rhizobium sp. 3T7, assembly GCF_020166565.1. Classification (NCBI taxonomy): domain Bacteria; kingdom Pseudomonadati; phylum Pseudomonadota; class Alphaproteobacteria; order Hyphomicrobiales; family Rhizobiaceae; genus Rhizobium; species Rhizobium sp. 3T7. Next base: position 394,364 of record NZ_JAIQXS010000002.1, on the reverse strand, counting down.
TCGTCAACGGGCGCGATACGGCCGACGCCAAGGCGATCCTTACCGATGTCGGCTTCATCTTCCAGTCCCCGCAAAACCAGATCATCCTGCCCGTCGTGCGCGACGATATCGCCTTCGGCCTGAAGAGCCGCGGATACAAACCGGCAGAAATAACAGCCAAGGTGGAGGCGGTCCTGCAGCGTTTCAGCGCCGCCCATCTTGCCGACCGCCGCGCCCACGAGCTTTCGGGCGGGGAGCTCCAACTTGCAGCCCTTTGCTCTGTGCTGGCTACCGGGCCCGACATTCTTATCCTGGACGAACCGACCAACCAGCTGGACCTCAAGAACCGCTGCCTCGTGCAGAGGCTGGTGGAAGGCCTTCCAGAGAACGCAATCGTTATCAGCCACGATCTGGAATTGGTCGCTGATTACGAACGCGTGCTGGTTTTCCACGAAGGCAACCTTGTTGCCGACGCGCCTGCCACAGAAGCGATCCGCCGCTACAGGGAGATCGCCAGCCGATGAAGTCGCTTTTCGTCGAAGGCAACAGCGCCATGCACCGCCTTTCCGCCCGCGCCAAGCTGCTAGTGCTTGCCGCTCTTGGCGTCTTGCTCTTCCTTTCGGCGAACTTCCTATTGCTTGCCCTGGCAGTGCTCGCGACGGCCACGATCTACTTCAGCATCGGCCTCCCGGCGCGGTCAGCGCTTGCGCGGCTGAAGCCGATATTCCTCACCATCCTCGTCGTTGCACTGTTCAGTCTTGCCTTCAATCCCTGGCATGTTGCGGTCGTCGCATTGCTGCGGCTGACGGCGTTGATGCTGTTTGCCGCCGCCGTGACGGCGACGACAACGATCGCGCAATTCATCGACCAGATTACGCTGCTGGCGCGGCCGCTGGAGCGCCTCGGCCTCCTCCGGGCCGACGATGTCGGCCTCGCTGTCGGCCTTGTCGTCCGCTTTGTTCCCGAGATTCTCGGCCGTTACCAGGCTATCCGCGAGGCGCACGCTGCACGGGGCATCAAGGTGCGACCGACAACAGTGCTCGTGCCACTGATCATTCTGACGCTGAGGGATGCGGATAACATTGCCGCGGCGATTGACGCGCGCGGCGTTCGGCGGCATGTCAATTTGAGAACTCGCTAACAGGAGCCCTGCATGAGCACTCGCGACCTCGTTCTCTCCGCCCTCTTTGCGGCCATCATCGTCGCGCTCGGCATTCTGCCGCCGATCACGCTCGGCTTCATTCCGGTGCCGATCACCGCGCAGTCGCTCGGCGTGATGATGGCGGGTGTCGTGCTCGGCGCGCGCCGTGGCACGATCGCGGTCCTGATTGTTCTCGTGCTTGTCGCGATCGGCCTTCCGGTCTTGTCAGGCGGCCGCGGCGGGCTTGCCGCTTTCGCCGCACCGACCACCGGCTTCCTCATCGGTTGGGTATTCGCTGCTTTCGTGACCGGCTACGTCAGCGAGCGGCTGGTCAAATCCGAACAGTCGGCGCTGGTGCAGACGGTCGGCTTTCTCCTTGCCGCAATGATCGGCGGCATCGTGGTTCTCTACGCCTTCGGCATCGTCTATCTGGCGGTCGCCGCCCAGCTTGGCCTCGCCAAGGCCTTCCTCGGCTCGATGGCGTTTATTCCCGGTGACGTCGTCAAGGCGTTCGTTGCGGCTCTTGTCGGCCGCGCGGTCATGGTTGGTTATCCCCTGCTGCCGGTGCGCAGCTAGTCGACGAAACCATAAAGCCAGTCGCGCGTCACTTCGGGAAGCGGGACTGGCGAACGATCTTCGCGTGAGCGCGCCTGCCAGATGATTTCGACCTCCGCAGAGCGCTCATCGCCGATATCGGCCGAAATGATGAAGCCAACCGAACGCACGCCGATCTTGTCGACCGATGCCGTGAACAGGACTCTCTCGTCGTAATGCATCGGCCGATGCAAGATGCAGGTCACCTTGCTGGCGATGTAAAGCGGCTCATTCTCCAACCGTGGCCTCGACGACCAGAAGGTGGCCAGCACGGACTCGGCATAGGAAATATAGGAACCCAAAAATACCTGGCCGTTCATGTCGACGTCGCGGAACGGCACATTCATCTCAACGGTGCGCGTGACCTCGTTCATTGATCTTTCTACCAATTTCCCCCGCCCCGGAGAGTAGCCGCGAGGCCGACCGAAGTAAACGGGAGGACCGGTACGAGGAACAAGGCGCGCGCTTGTTGAAATCGCAGCGTCGAGCCCCATCTGCTGTGGATCATAACGGGAGGTAAAGATAGAGTGATCCTATGAGCACCCGCCTTTACGAGCACCCGATTTTCCTGGAACACGTAACGCCCGCCGGCCATCCCGAACGGTCCGACCGTCTGCGAGCAATCAACGTGGCCCTGGAGCATCCGAATTTCGCTGGGCTTGACCGCAAGCGCGCGCCGCAAGCCGCCGAAGAAGCCGTGCTGCTTGCCCATCCCGAAGAGCACCTGCTTTCGGTCCTGCGCCAGGTACCGGAAGAGGATGGCGAAATCAATCAGCTCGAAGCCGATACCTATGCCAGCAGAAAGAGCTTCGAAGCGGCACTGACGGGAATCGGCGGCGCGATGGCCGCTGTCGATGACGTCTTCACCGGCAAGGCGGACAACGTCTTCGTTGCTGCCCGCCCGCCCGGTCATCATGCCGAAAAATCGACGGCGATGGGCTTCTGCTTCTTCAACAATGCCGCGATCGCCGCCCGTCATGCGCAGAAGGTGCATGGCGCGGAGCGCGTGGCGATCGTCGACTGGGACGTGCACCACGGCAACGGCACGCAGGATATCTTCTGGGACGATCCTTCCGTGCTCTTCTGCTCGACGCACCAGATGCCGCTTTATCCCGGCACCGGCGCCAAGGACGAGAGCGGTAAGCACGGCACCATTGTCAACGCGCCGCTGTCTCCGAACGTCGGCAGTGATCACTTCCGCGAGGCATTCAAATCGCGCGTGCTGCCGGCGCTGTTCGATTTCCGTCCGGACCTGATCATCATCTCGGCCGGCTTCGACGCGCATCACCGCGATCCGCTGGCACAGATCAATCTCGTCGGCGAGGATTTCGACTGGGCAACCGGGCGCTTGCTCGAGGTGGCCGACAAAAGCGCCGGAAACCGGGTCGTCAGCCTGCTGGAAGGCGGCTATGATCTCGAAGGCCTCGCCGAATCGGCCGGCCTGCATATTCTCAGAATGATGAAGGGTTGAGTATGACTGACAGCGCCAAGCCGGAGGTTTCCGGTCTTTCCTTCGAAAAGGCTGTTGCCGAACTCGAAAGCATCGTGGCCCGGCTGGAACGCGGCGACGTGGCGCTGGACGAATCCATCGAGATCTATGAGCGCGGCGAGGCGCTGAAGAAGCATTGCGAAACGCTGCTGTCGACCGCCGAAAACCGCATCGAAAAGATCCGCCTCGACCGCGCCGGCAAGCCGCAGGGCGTCGAGCCGCTGGACGGGCAGTGATTGTTCGACCACCGCCATTGCGCGCGGACTATTTCTCCAGGCTGATCATCCCGTAGGCTTCGCCGCCTTTCCTGTCATGCATGAAGACGAAGCGATGGCCCCGAATGGTGCCGGTAAATGGCACTCCCGCCTTGTTTGCCTGCGGCGCCGCATCTGCGAACTCGGCGATGGTGCGCAGAAACTGCGCATGAAGGGTGGGATTCGAGCGGTTGGGGCTCGTGACGGCGCATTCCCGCTTCAGCTTGACCTGAACCGACATAGAATCGTCGCTGGTCATGCCGATGTTCGAATCGCCAAGCTTGGTGGTTTCCTTCACGCCGTAGCGCTTTGCCTTGGCAAGGGCCGAAGCGAGTTCGGATTTGTCCCGCAGGAGGAGAGAGCTAGTCCCACTGCCAAGAGACCGGCTCCTGCACTCGTCTTACTAACCTTACGCCTTTGATTATATTGCATATACGACAATATTCCCGCTGCTCAAAACACCTCTCTTGCTGGCAGGTATCTCAAGATGAAACAAGGGCGTCCCGGCCGCTCCGGCAGCAAAGTCTGCTGGTCGGTGAAGAAACGCTTTATACTATCGGACGGATTATATCGGCTGTGCCACATTGCCGGCCGCCGCTTGCCTCTGTGCCGCTTGTGGTTAAGGTGTTGCTACTCTGATCGGAGACCCGCTCATGTCCTTCTTCCCCGGTAAAGACCCCCTGCCCGGCGACGCCTTCAGTTGCGACGCGATCGAGAACCTCATCATCCCGCGCACCAGCGATATCGGCGGTTTCGAGGTGCGGCGAGCGCTGCCGACGCGGCAGCGGCGGCTCGTTGGGCCGTTCATCTTCTTCGACCGCATGGGGCCGGCGATCCTGAAGCCGAACGAGGCCCTGGACGTACGGCCGCATCCGCATATCGGGTTGTCGACGGTCACCTACCTCTTCGACGGCGAGATCCGGCATCGGGACAGCCTCGGCACCGAAAAGGTCATTCGCCCCGGCGACATCAACCTGATGACGGCAGGACGCGGCATCGTGCATTCCGAGCGCACGCCTGACAACTTGCGCGGCCATCCGCTGTTGATGTCGGGCCTGCAGACATGGCTTGCCCTGCCCGACGACAAGGAGGAGATCGATCCCTCCTTTGCACACACCGAAAAGAGCGACATGCCCGTGATCGACGAACGTGGGGTGCGCGGACGCGTCGTCATCGGATCGTTCGAGGGAATGTCCTCGCCGGTGCAGGTGTTCTCGGACACGCTCTATGCCGATATCAGTCTCGAGGCCGGCGTAAAGTTTCCCTTCGCTGCGGGACACGAGGAGCGGGCGGCCTACGTGCTGTCAGGCGAAGTCGTGATATCGGGCGATAGATTTGCCGCCGATCAGCTGCTCGTCTTCCGCCCCGGCGATGCGATCACGCTCGAAGCAGGCAGAGAGGGTTGCCATCTGATGCTGTTCGGTGGAGCGCCACTGAACTCGAAGCGCTACATCTGGTGGAACTTCGTTTCGTCCTCGAAAGAGCGCATCGAAAAGGCAAAGGAAGAGTGGCGGACCGGCAAGTTCGACATCGTTCCGGGGGACGAAGAAGAATTCATACCTTTGCCGGAAGGCTGATCTCCTCTAGAAAGGAGTTTCAGCCATTCTTGAAATCGACTTTTTTCACCGCAATTTATGGCTTAAAGGCATCCTGCCCAAGAATGACAAGAAAGAGCGCCCACCCGTGACACAACCGCCGAAGACGCCGCTGCTGGACAAGGTTATCTATCCAGCCGACCTCCGAAAGCTGGAGGATCGCGACCTGCCGCAGCTTGCGCGCGAGGTGCGGGATGAAATGATCGACGCGGTGTCACGCACCGGCGGCCATCTCGGCGCGGGCCTCGGCGTGGTGGAGCTGACGATTGCGATCCACAGCGTCTTCAACACGCCGGAAGACCGGCTGATCTTCGATGTCGGCCACCAGTGCTATCCGCACAAGATTCTGACCGGACGACGCGACCGCATCCGCACGCTGCGCCAGGAAGACGGACTTTCCGGTTTCACGCGGCGCGCTGAAAGCGAATACGATCCCTTTGGCGCCGCTCATTCTTCGACGTCGATTTCCGCCGGCCTCGGCATGGCGGTTGCCTCGGAACTCGACAAGACCGACCGCCGCGTGATCGCGGTGATCGGCGACGGCGCGATGTCGGCCGGCATGGCCTATGAGGCCTTGAACAACGCCGGCGCGCTCGATGCCCGGCTGATCGTCATCCTCAACGACAACGACATGTCGATTGCGCCGCCGACCGGCGCAATGAGCGCCTATCTCGCGCGCCTAGCCTCCGGCCGCACCTACATGGGCTTCCGTGATTTCGGCAAGAAACTGACGGCCTACCTTGGTAAGAACGTCGATCGCGCCATCACCCGCGCGGTCGAGCATGCCCGCGGCTATGTGACTGGCGGGACCATGTTCGAAGAGATGGGCTTCTATCATATCGGTCCGATCGACGGTCATTCCTTCGAGCACCTGCTGCCGGTGCTGCGTAATGTACGAGACAATGCGGAAGGTCCGGTTCTGATCCATGTCGTGACACAGAAGGGCAAGGGCTATGCGCCGGCGGAGGCTGCAGCCGACAAATATCACGGCGTCAACAAGTTCGACGTTATCACCGGGGCGCAGGCGAAGGTGAAGCCGAACGCACCGAGCTACACGAGTGTTTTCGCCGAGGCCCTGGTGCAGGAAGCGGAGCTCGACGACAAGATCGTCGGCATCACCGCCGCCATGCCCAACGGTACCGGGCTCGACAAGCTCGCAAGCGTCTTCCCGTCGCGCTGCTTCGATGTCGGTATCGCCGAACAGCATGCGGTGACCTTTGCGGCGGGCCTCGCAGCCGAGGGCTTCAAGCCGTTTGCCGCCCTCTACTCGACCTTCCTCCAGCGTGCATACGACCAGGTCGTCCACGACGTTGCGATCCAGGGGCTGCCGGTTCGCTTCCCCATCGATCGCGCCGGCTTTGTCGGCGCCGATGGCCCGACCCATGCAGGTTCGTTCGATACGACCTTCCTGGCCACCCTGCCCGGCTTCGTGGTCATGGCGGCGGCGGATGAGGCCGAACTGAAACACATGGTGCGAACCGCAGCGGCCTATGATGCCGGTCCGATCTCGTTCCGATATCCGCGCGGCGAAGGCATCGGCATCGAAATGCCTGCCCGCGGCGAGATCCTGCAGATCGGCAAGGGCCGCGTCGTCAAGGAAGGCTCTAAGGTGGCGCTGCTTTCCTTCGGCACCCGCCTCGCCGACTGTCTACTTGCGGCAGAGGATCTGGATGCAGCCGGCCTTTCGACGACGGTTGCCGATGCGCGCTTTGCCAAGCCGCTTGATCACGATCTGATCCGCCAGCTTGCCCGCCACCACGAAATTTTGATCACCGTTGAAGAAGGTGCAATCGGCGGCTTCGGCAGTCAGGTCATGCAGTTCCTGGCGATGGACGGTCTCCTCGACAACGGCCTGAAGATCAGATCGCTTGTCATGCCCGACGTGTGGATGGAACAGGCAAAGCCGGAAGTGATGAATGCCCACGCAGGCCTCGACCGTGCAGGGATCGTCTCGACGGTGTTCAAGGCGCTTGGCCGTGGCCTGGCTGTCGGCGTCGCAGGCTAGACTCCTGCATCCTTGCCGGCGCGAAATGGCGGCCTGACGCACAGGCCCCGTCTCTGCCTGCCCGCATTGACGACAGGCAAATTTCTCTCTAGCTGTAACGATCATGAAAATCGCAATGGTTCTCATCGTGGTGATAGAGCGCATGGGCGGGATGGCATAGCCATCCGGCGAAAGCACCCATGCGCGGTAAGCAGGCTCCTGACGGGGCCTTTTTTTATGGCTGGAGTTCAGCGCGCCTCGTCAGGCTTTCACCATCTCCCACGGGAAAAGACCAACGCCATGACGGGCCACAATCCCATTGACACTTCGAGCACACCAACGACCCGGACAACCGTTGTCCCTTCCACTGCTAGCCCGCCGCGGCTGACGACCCTGATCCTGCTCTCGGCGATCGCCGTGCTGCCGATGAACGCGATCCTGCCGTCGCTACCGCATATTGCCGCGACGTTCCGAGCTGATTTCGCACTCGTCAACCTCGCGGTTGCCGGCTACGCGATCGCTACCGCCTTGACGAACCTTGTCGCGGGCGCAATCTCGGATCGATACGGACGCAGGCCGGTCGCATTAATTGCGATTTCGATATTCATCGCCGCGTCTGTTGGCTGCGCGCTCGCGACCACTATTGGCGTCTTCCTTGTGTTTCGGGCGATGCAAGCGTCCATAGCGACCTGCTTTTCCATCGTGCTCGTCATCATCAACGAAACGTCGGCCGAACGCAAAGCGGCGAGCAAGTTGGGTTATCTGGCCATGGGATGGGCGATCGCACCGATGCTCGGCCCACTGTTTGGCGGGTTTTTTGACGAGTTGTTCGGATGGAGGGCAATCGTCGTCGTCTTCGCGATCCTCGGCATCGGCAACGGGTTGACAATGCCTGCCGCCAACACCGGCGTGCATTCGGTGAATGCCGAAATTGCTGGCACTGCCGCCGGGCTGGCCGCCGCGATGTCGATCGCCGGTGGAGCGCTTGTCGTCTCGATAGCCGGCGTGTTTGTTGCGCAGTCAGCGACGGTCTATGCGCTGTTCTGGGCGTTGCTGATATCGGCATCGCTGGCAATGTTGGCAGCGCTCTACGCGGCTTTTCTGGATCGACCTATTGCCGAGCCAATTTCCTAGCGGGAGCGGTCCGATAGCGGGAGTGTCCCCACCCCATTGAAAAGGGCGGCCCGATCGGGCCGCCCTTCTTTTTCGTTCAAATGGGCCCGAGTCTCAGAACTCGGTCCAGTCTTCCTTGACGGCCGCGGCAGTTGCTGCCTTGCCGCCGAAGGCACTGGCGACACGGCTGTTCAGGACACGAGCCGGAGAGGCGACAGGACGCGATGCCGGGTGGGCTGGAGCGGCGCGAGGGGCTGCCGCGACGACGCTATTGCCGAGGTTGAACTGCCGCAGCAGATCGTCGAGGGCGCCAGCCTCCTGCGCGAGCGAATGGCTGGCCGCCGTCTGCTCTTCGACCATGGCCGCATTCTGCTGCGTGCCCTGGTCCATGTTGTTGACGGCCGTGTTGATCTCCTGCAGGCCGATCGACTGCTCGCGGGTTGCGGTGACGATGGCGCCGACATGCTTGTTGATCTCCTGGACGGCGCCGACGATCTCGGCCAGCGCCTTGCCGGTTTCGTCGACGAGCGAGACGCCTGCATTGACCTGCGTGCCCGAGGTGTTGATCAGCGCCTTGATCTCCTTGGCCGCGTTGGCCGAGCGCTGCGCCAGCTCACGCACTTCCTGCGCGACGACGGCAAAGCCCTTGCCGGCCTCACCGGCACGTGCCGCTTCGACGCCGGCATTCAGCGCCAAAAGGTTGGTCTGGAAGGCGATGTCGTCGATCACGCCGATGATATTGCTGATCTCACCGGAGGACTTTTCGATTTCCTGCATCGCAGAGACGGCCTTGCGAACGACATCGCCGGACTTCTCGGCGCCGAGGCGCGTGCGCTCGACCAGCTGGCCGACATCCTCGGCCCGCTTGGCGGAGTCGCGAACGGTGGTTGTGACCTCCTCGAGCGCTGCTGCGGTTTCCTCGACGGCAGCTGCCTGCTGCTCGGTCCGACGTGCGAGATCGTCGGCAGCCGAGCGGATTTCGCCGGCGCCGGCATTGATCGCGGAAGCATTGCGGCCGACGGACTGGAGGGCGTCCTGCAGCTTCTCGACGGCGTTGTTGAAGTCGCTGCGCAGGCGATCGAATTGCGATGCGAACGGCGTCGTGATGCGAACGGCGACGTTGCCGTTGGCGAGATCCGACAGACCGCCTGCAAGGCCTTCGATGGCAAAGCGAAGTTCGGTTTCCTCCCGGGCCTTCTGTTCGTCGCTCGCCTGACGCTGATGCTCGGCGTCGCTACGCATGCGGTCTGTCTCGCCGGACAGGCGAAGCTTCTCGATCGCCGCGTCCTTGAAGACCAGAACCGACTGGGCCATGCGGCCGACTTCGTCCTGGCGGTCCAGGGCCGGAACGTCGATGTTGTTCTCACCGCCGGCAAGGCGTCCCATCGCTGAGGTCATGCCGACGATCGGGCGAACGATGCTGCGCGACAGCATCCAGGCAAGAAGGACGGCGGCAAAGGCGGCAGCGATGCCGCCGGTCAGCAGCGTGGCACGGAGATCGCTGCCGGCATCCGCCTGCAGAGCTGCAAGCGCGTTCGACTCGTCGCGCGCGGCAGCCTTGATCTTGGCGGACGCCTGACGGAACCCGTCGAGCTGGCCTTTTGTTTCGTTGACGCCGATCTTGACGATCTGGTCGATCGGCATGTCGGTTTCCTTGCGAGCCTTGGACTGCGGTTCGGCAAGCTCGTGGAAATAGAGATCGGCGGCCTTTTGCATACCGTCGATCTGCTGGATGAAATCACTGTTGCCGGCTGCGGTTTCGCGTGCAGCGGCGATCGCCTTCAGCATTCGCTCGCGGTTGGCAAAGATGTCACCATAGGTGCTGTCGCTGCGGAACAGCAGGAAGCCGCGCAGGTTCACCGCCTGTTCGAGCATGGCCTGCAGCGCGTCATCGATCTGGTTGACCAGACGCTCGGATTTCTTCTGCTGCTCGGACGCGGCGGAAACGGCGCCTGCTTTCGAGTAGACAAAGGCGGAAACGGACAGAAAGATAAGGATCAGCACTGCGAATGTCGCAGCGAGCTTACCATTCAAGGACATGTTTCTAACAAACATCAGTCAATCTCTCCTGACGGCCTGCGGCCATGGGGAAACGGCACGCCAAGGCATGCCCGGAAAATTCGGCGGATGGGAACATGATCGGCAAATTGGGAGGTGGGCCATCATGGCGGGAAGCAGCTTCACGAGCCGCTGCAATCCGCCCGACCCTATGACGGCAGACTTTAAATTTGCTTAAGTTTGTGCGACGCGGCGAACGTCGCGAGCGAGACACGGAAGCGTTTCAGGAACAAAAGGCTTGCAAGGCTTGGCTTTGCCCTGCATGGACAGCGCATGTCAGATCAGAACACGCAACGCCTCGACCAGCTTCTTGTCAGCCTTGGTCTCTTCGCCAGCCGGTCCCGGGCGCGCGATGCCGTGCAGCGCGGCACCGTGAAGGTCGGCGGGAAGGTGGTGACGAAGGCGGGCGCACTATTTGGCGAGGATGCCGTCATCGAGATCGACGATCCGGCGCAGGACTATGTCTCGCGCGCTGCGTTGAAGCTGGCAGCCGCGCTGGATCACTTCAAGCTCGATCCGTCGGGGCATCGCTGTCTCGATGTCGGCGCTTCGACCGGCGGCTTCACGGAAGTCCTTCTGGCGCGCGGTGCGGCACACGTCACCGCGATCGATGTCGGGCATGGCCAGATGCATCCGCGCATATCGAACGATCCTCGCGTGACCAATACCGAAGGCCTGAACGCCCGCAACCTGACGGCCGAGGATATCGGGCACCCGATCACCTTCATTGTGTCTGACGTTTCCTTCATCTCGCTGAAGCTAGCGTTGACCCCTGCCCTCGACCTTGCGGAAAAGGGAGCCATCGCTGCTCTCCTCGTCAAGCCGCAGTTCGAAGCCGGGCGCGATGCGATCGGCAAAGGCGGGCTTCTCAAGGACCCGTCTTCGGCGCCTGATGTCGCAGCCGAGCTCGAGCGTTGGTTCGTCGAAGATATGGACTGGAACAGCCTTGGCCTCATCCCCTCCCCGATCGCCGGCGGCGACGGGAACCAGGAATTTCTACTCGCAGGAACGAAACCTTGAGCACGCAAACAGTTACGATCGAAAAGCTCGGCGCCCAAGGCGACGGGATCGTGCATGCAGACGGCGCGCCGATCTACGTGCCCTTCACCCTGCCCGGCGAAACCGTTGCCATCGCGCGCGTCAAAAACCATGGCACGCTGATGTCCATCGCGACCCCATCAGGCGATCGTCAGGACCCGCCCTGCCGCCATTTCGGCCCGGACGGAGTGAACGGCACCTGTGGCGGCTGCAGCCTGCAGCACATGAACGATGCGACCTACCGCCGCTTCAAGCGGCAGCTCGTCGTCGATGCGTTGAAATCGAAAGGATTGACGCCAGATGTTGCCGAGCTCGTCCCCGCTCATCCCGGCGAACGGCGACGTGTCGTCTTCGCCGCACGGCGAACCGAGAAGGACATGCTGATCGGCTTCAATCAAGCCGAAAGCCACCATATCGTCGCCATCGAGGAATGTCCCATCTCGTCGGCGGGCATCATGGCTAGGCTGCCGGCGATCAAGGCGATTGGTGCAGCACTTGCCAATAGCGCCGAAGCGTTCCGCATCACCGTATTGGAGACGCTGTCCGGCCTCGATCTTGCGGTCGACGGCATCAAGAAGCTCTCCGACCAGCAGCGTCGCAAGGCGATTGAGACTGTGCTTTCCCTTCGCGGCATCGCCCGCGTCTCGCTCAACGACGAGATCCTCGTCGAACCATCCAAGCCGATCGTCGACTTCGGCGGCGTCAATGTCGTTCCGCCACCCGGTAGTTTCACGCAGGCGACCAAGCCGGCAGAGGACGCAATGGCGGAACTCGTTCTGGCGCATGTCGGCAAGGCGAAGCGCATCGCCGATCTCTTCGCCGGTGCCGGCACATTTTCGCTTCGCCTCGCCCGTGTTGGTCGGGTACATGCCGTCGAGAGCGAGGACAAGCCGTTGGCGGCGCTCGATCACGCCGCCCGCAAAACCCAGGGCCTCAAACCAGTCAGTGTCGAGAAACGGGACCTCTTCCGCCGGCCATTGATGACCTCGGAGCTGAAAGCCTACGACGCCGTGGTCTTCGATCCGCCGCGCGCTGGGGCTGAGTTTCAGTGCAAGGAATTGGCGCGCTCGAACGTCAAGAAGATTGTGGCGGTCAGCTGCAATCCCGTGACGCTGGCGCGCGATCTCGCTCTTCTTGTCGAGGGAGGCTATGGCATCACAAGCGTGACGCCGATCGATCAGTTCCTGTGGACGCCGCATGTCGAGGTCGTGGCGACGCTGGAGAAATAAGAGGTTGCCCTGCGAGCAAGGCTCAACGGTCTTGAGCATCTCGAAAGGAACTCGATGCGTTTTATCAATCCCATCCCTTTCGTCCGCGACATAAATCGCTCCAAGGAATTTTACCGCAAGACACTTGGCCTGCAGATTTTGGAGGACTTCGGAAACTTCGTGCTTTTCGAGACTGGCTTTGCGATCCACGATGGAATGTCGCTTGAACAAACGATCTGGCGGCAACCGCCTGTCACTGAAGAACCCTATGGGCGGAGAAATCTGCTTTTGTATTTTGAACATGAGGATGTCGATGCGGCCTTCGAAAGCATCGCACCGCATGTCGAGCTGATCCATCCTGTCGAACGGCAAACATGGGGGCAAAGGGTGTTCCGTTTTTATGACCCTGACAGGCATGCGATCGAAATCGGGGAGCCTCAGAATCTTGGACCTCCGAGCCATTCGTAGAGGTCCTGATCTTCGCAGTAAGATCGCCGACTCTGGAAACTTCACGACTACTTCCGTCGCGAGTCCCTGATTTGGGTATTCCAGAGTCAGTTAAAGGCCCGCGTGCGGGCCTTTTCGTTACGAGCTTTGCTTGCCTCAGGCGGCGCGACGACTGTACGCCGCAGCCTGGGATGCTGCTTGGAGGTTGAACTGGCCAAGCAGCTGCATCAGCTTCGCGGCCTCCTGCGCCAGCCCGTGGCTTGCCGCCGTCTGTTCCTCGACCATGGCGGCATTCTGCTGCGTGCCCTGGTCCATCGTGTTGACGGCCGTGTTGATCTCGGCCAGTCCGGTCGACTGCTCGCGGGTTGCCGTGACGATCGCATCGACGTGGCGGTTGATTTCCTGGACCTGGCCGACGATCGTCTCCAGCGCCTTGCCGGTGTCGCCGACGAGCGTCACGCCGGAGCGAACTTGATCGTTCGAGGCGGTGATCAGGCTTTCGATTTCCTTGGCTGCCTTAGCCGAACGCTGTGCCAGTTCGCGTACTTCCTGAGCCACGACAGCAAATCCCTTGCCGGCTTCACCTGCACGGGCTGCTTCGACGCCGGCGTTCAGCGCCAACAGGTTGGTCTGGAAGGCGATATCATCGATGACACCGATGATGTTGGCGATCTTCTGCGACGACTGCTCGATCTCGGTCATCGCCGAAACAGCCTTGCGAACGATGTTGCCGGACTCTTCGGCGCCATTGCGCGTGCGGGAAACGAGATTGCCGGCCTCCTCAGCGCGACGCGCCGTGTCCTTGACTGTCGTTGTGATCTCTTCAAGTGCTGCTGCCGTTTCCTCGATGGAGGCCGCCTGCTGTTCGGTGCGGCGCGCAAGGCCGTCTGTGGCCGTGCGGATCTCTCCCGCGCCTGCGTCGATCGCATGCGCGTTGTCGCCGACCTCCTGGAGGACGGTCCGCAACTTGGCGACGGAGGCATTGAAATCACTGCGCAGCCGATCGAGGTGATCGGCAAAAGGTGTCTCGATCGTCCGTGCAAGGTCGCCTTGCGAGAGCGCGCCCAGCGCTTCGGCAAGCGCATCCACGACATGCTGGATTTCTGCGGCTTCACGGGCCTTCGAGGCTTCGTTGCGGGCGCGCTCTTGCTGAGCCTGTTCACGGGTATGCTCGACGTTGCGCTCGAGATCGAGGCGCGCGAAGGAGTTGTCGCGGAAGACTGCGACGGCCGCCGCCATGTCGCCGATCTCATCCTTGCGCCCGGCATAGGGGACGGCGGTGTCGAGATCGCCGTCTGCCAGACGGGCCATGCGGGCGGCGATCGTCGAGATCGGCAGCGAGATGCGCTTCCACGCGAGGAAGGCGGCGGCGACGGCGACGGCAAGCGCGACGACGAGGCCACCGACGATCGACAGGACGCCTGCGCTGTAGTTGCCGGCTGCGGCGGCAAGCGCCGCATCCGTCGACTGGCGATCCTTTGCCAGCATTCCGTCGACGAGGGTCTGGATGTTGTTGGCGGACATCGAGAGTTCGCCGCGATAGAGGATATTCGCCTGGCTGCGCTTGCTGTCGAGTGCCAGCGCGATGATCTTGTCGGCAAGTGCCGCATCGTTGGCCAGCGCCTTCTGCAGCCGACCGAAATTCTGGTTCATGTAGTCGCTCTTCGGCTGCTTATCGAAGGCGTCAATCGCCGTGGTGAGACGCTGGCGGCGGGCCTTCAGTGTCGTCTCGGCGTTGCGGAAATCCGTCTTGCCCGTTGCAAGGAGATAGTCGGCGTAGCTGCGGCGAACGTCGTTCAGCGTCGTGACGATCGCGTGGAGCCGCTCGGTGTTCGGAATGTTCTGCACGCCGATCTGCCGGGTATTGGCTTCCAGATTGGTCAGCGAGAAGGCCGCGATCGCACCCTGTACCAAGGCAATGACAACAAGCGACAGGAAGAGAAGCGGAAGGAGCGTTTTTATCTTCAGTTTGGACATGGGGCGGTCTCATACGGCCAAAGTGACAAGGCCCAACCGATCAGGATCGATCGCCTGCGCGTCACTCGCCTTGGTGATATCGGGAAACGGTACGGACGATATCCGTCCTGCGTCATGCATTGGATCTCACTAGAGACGGAGATCCGTAAGATTTGATTAAAAGTAATATTTTTTAATCATCGCTGGTCGCCGCCTCCACGACGCGGCAAGCGCTTTCCCTTGCAGTCGCAGCCTCCCAACGAAAACGCCCGCGACGAGCGCGAGCGTTCTGATTCCACAGGACTTAAATCTATCAGGCGGCGCGACGACTGTACGCCGCAGCCTGGGATGCTGCTTGGAGGTTGAACTGGCCAAGCAGCTGCATCAGCTTCGCGGCCTCCTGCGCCAGCCCGTGGCTTGCCGCCGTCTGTTCCTCGACCATGGCGGCATTCTGCTGCGTGCCCTGGTCCATCGTGTTGACGGCCGTGTTGATCTCGGCCAGTCCGGTCGACTGCTCGCGGGTTGCCGTGACGATCGCATCGACGTGGCGGTTGATTTCCTGGACCTGGCCGACGATCGTCTCCAGCGCCTTGCCGGTGTCGCCGACGAGCGTCACGCCGGAGCGAACTTGATCGTTCGAGGCGGTGATCAGGCTTTCGATTTCCTTGGCTGCCTTAGCCGAACGCTGTGCCAGTTCGCGTACTTCCTGAGCCACGACAGCAAATCCCTTGCCGGCTTCACCTGCACGGGCTGCTTCGACGCCGGCGTTCAGCGCCAACAGGTTGGTCTGGAAGGCGATATCATCGATGACACCGATGATGTTGGCGATCTTCTGCGACGACTGCTCGATCTCGGTCATCGCCGAAACAGCCTTGCGAACGATGTTGCCGGACTCCTCGGCGCCATTGCGCGTGCGGGAAACGAGATTGCCGGCTTCCTCGGCGCGGCGAGCTGTGTCCTTAACCGTTGTCGTGATCTCCTCCAACGCAGCGGCCGTTTCCTCGACCGAGGCTGCCTGTTGCTCGGTGCGGCGCGCAAGGCCATCCGCGGCGGTGCGGATTTCGCTGGCGCCGGCATCGATGGCATGAGCGTTGTTGCCGACGGCATGCAGGGCACCGTGGAGCTTGGTGACGGCCGTGTTAAAGTCATTGCGAAGGCGGTCGAGGTGTGGTGCAAATGGCGTCTCGATGCGATGCGCAAGGTTGCCGTCCGACAGCGCGCCTAGGGCGCTGGCAAGCGCGTCGACTGCATCGCGGATTTCCGCTGCTTCGCGATTCTTCTGCTGCTCGCGTTCCCGGCCCTCGCGCTCGGTCAGTGTGCGGCGGGTTTCCGCTTCGCCCTCCAGACGCTCGCGATCGATCGCGTTCTTCTTGAAGACGGCAACGGCCTCGGCCATCGAACCGATCTGGTCACGGCGCTGTTCGCCGGGAATGGCGACCGAGAGATCGCCAGCGGCGAGCTTTTGCATTGCTGCCGTCATGTCGGTCACCGGGCGGATCACTAGGCCGTGCAGCAGCCAGGCCATAGCGGCGATCATCAGACCGACCGCGAGGATCGTGGCAATCGTTGCGGCAATGCGGAATTCGTTCAAAGAGGCGAAGGCGACATCGCTGTCGACGACGAAACCGAGATACCACTCGACCGAGGGCAGACCGGCAACCGGCATGAAGCTGACGAAGACATCCTTACCGGCGAACTCGGTTGGGGCCAGTCCTGCCTTGATCGCCGGCGTCTCAACCGGGAAAGCGTCGGCGAGCGTCTTCGTCACCAGCTTCGCGTCCGGATGGATCAGAATCTGCCCGCTCTTGCTGACGAGGAAGGCGGTGCCTTTGCCGCCGAGATCAATCTTCTTGATCATGTCGACCATGGTCTTCAGCGAGAAGTCGCTACCGACAACGCCTGCCAGCTTGCCGGTGTGGCTGACGGGGACAGCCGAGCTGATGATGAGATCGCCGCTCGACGCATCGACATATGGTTCGGTCATGACGGCCGCGTTGGCCTTGACGGCGTCCTGATACCAAGGGCGCTTGCGCGGATCATAGCCGTCAGGCATCGGCAGTTTCGGCCACATGGTGAAGACGCCCTGCTCGTCGCCGAAATAGGTGCTGACGAACTGGCTGGTCAGAACATCATTCTGAAGCACGGCTTCGACGCCTTTCTGATCCGTGGCACGGCCGATGGCATTGGCGACCATCGCTGTCAGCGTCACACGCCCGTTCATCCAGTTGGCCAGGCTGTTGGCTGCCTGCTCACCGGAGGAGCTGATGTTGGCTTCGATCGCGGCGGTCGCGGTGCTCCGCTCGACGGAATTGATGTAGTGGGAGAAGGCGGCAAAGGCCGCGAGAACAACGGCAGACGCAGCAACGAGGATGCGCGTCATCAAGTTCGTCTTCTTTTTCAAGGATTTTCCTTTCGGGAGCGGTCCGCGCCGTACTTGACGAAACGCGGGCTACTCGATGCGCAGGCGATGGGCAAAGCTGAACAAAGCGCCTCATGCGCCCGGACAGCTGCGACATCTGCGCGCCGTCACGCCCCTAATATTAGAGGGGTATTTAAAACAGGCTTAAAATTTAACAAAATTCAAATATTTCCAACGTCAGCGCCGCATGAAAGCTTCGAAGGCTGCCCTCGCTTCGGCGCTGTGCAGGCGATCGAAGAAGTGGCGTGCCTCATCATCGATGCGGGCAATGATCTCATCGCGGTCGCCGCGGATCAGGTTGCGCGCGATCTTCAGCGCTTCCGGCGGTTTGGCCGCGAGTTTGGCGGCGGCCGCCAGTGTCGTGGCTTCGACCTCGTCGGGCGCGCAGACCTTCCAGACAAGTCCCGCCTCCCGTGCTTCCTCGCCAGAGAAGCCCTCGCCCGCTGCCAACAACGCGAAGGCGCGCTGGTGACCCATGATGCGCGGCGCAAGCAGGCTGGATCCCGCTTCCGGAACGAGCGCCAGATCGACGAACGGTGTGCGGAACTGGCTGCGCGCGGAAGCAAGGGTTAGATCGCAATGCATGTGCATGGTGGTTCCGATACCGATCGCCAGCCCGTCGACGCCGGAGACGATCGGCTTTTCGGAGCCCACCAGGGCATAAAGGAACTCAACGATCTCCCGCGGCATGGCGCCACCCATGGCGGCGGCCAGGAAATCACCCAGGTCGTTGCCTGCGGAAAAGCAGCCTTCGGTGCCGAGAAAGGCCGTTGCCCGGATCTCCGTGTCGCCGTTGGCGGCGATCAGCGCGTCCGCCATCGTCCGATACATCGCCCGGGTGATGGCATTCTTCTTTTCCGGCCTGTTGAAGCGGATGATCTGGATACCGGGGTGGGCTGCATCCTGCTCGACGATGACGTGCTCTGTCATGATGGTTCCTCAGGCGAGAACGATTTTGGCGGCTGCAAGACTTGCGGCGCCACTGATGACGCTGTCTTTCAGCGCAGCAACTTCGGAAAGAAAATTCTCCGCGGCAAAGCGGCAGAGTGCGATGCGCTTCTCGGAGCCACCATCCGGCGACTGCGCGAGCCCGCCCTTGGCAAGGTAGCAACCGGTCAGGACAAGGCCGAAGAGGCGCTGATAGGGTGTTGCACCGGCCAAAGCCTCGGCCGTCTTGCCATCGCGCAGCTGCGCCAGCAACCAGTCCGTCGCTTCGCTGAGGTCGGTTGTGGCTGCGTCGAGCCGGTTTGCGGTCGCACCAAAGCCTTCGAGGTTGGAGTGGCGGACCTGGTCGGCAATCTGCTTCAGCTCGGCAATGAGCCCGTGTACCTGCTCGCCGTTGGAAAGCGTCAGCTTGCGGGTGACAAGGTCGATCGCCTGGATGCCGTTGGTGCCTTCGTAGATCGGCGCGATACGTGCATCGCGTAGGTAGCGCGCAGCTCCGGTTTCCTCGATGAAGCCCATGCCGCCGTGCACCTGAATGCCGAGCGAAGCCACGTCGACTCCAACATCGGTGGAAAAGGACTTGGCGATCGGTGTCAGCAGCGCAGCGCGCTCCTGCCAGTGCGGCTTGGCGTCGGTCGCGCGATGCGACATGTCGATGGCGTGCGCGCAGGCGTAGGAAATCGCGCGGGCACCCTGTGTCAGCGCCTTCATCGTCACGAGCATACGGGTGACATCAGGATGTTCGATGATCGGGCTCATACCGCCACCCGTCCAGCCCGGCGCCTTACCCTGAGTACGCTCCTTCGCATAAGCAATCGCCTTCTGCGTCGCCGCCTCGGCGATTGCCACGCCCTGCATCCCGACGGCAAGCCTGGCGTTGTTCATCATCGTGAACATGCAGGCGAGGCCCTTGTTTTCCTCGCCGACCAGCCAGCCGATCGCGCCCTTCTCTTCACCAAACTTGCCGTCGCCATAGATCATGGTGCAGGTCGGCGAGCCGTGGATGCCGAGCTTGTGCTCCAGCGAATGGGCAAACAGATCGTTGCGGGCGCCGAGAGATCCGTCCGGATTGACAAGGAACTTCGGCACGAGGAACAGCGAGATGCCCCGCGTTCCGGCCGGTGCATCCGGCAGGCGCGCGAGCACCAGGTGAACGATGTTGTCGGCGGCGTCGTGTTCACCCCAAGTGATGAAGATTTTCTGGCCGAAGACGCGGTAGGTGCCATCGCCCCGACGCTCCGCGCGGGTCTTGAGCACACCGAGGTCGGAGCCGGCATGCGGCTCCGTCAGGTTCATCGTGCCGGTCCATTCACCGGAAACGAGCTTTGCAAGGTATGTACTCTTGAGTTCGTCCGAAGCATGGCTGCTGATGGCCTCGATCGCGCCCATGGTGAGTGTCGGGCAGAGCGCGAATGCCATCGATCCGGAATTCCACATCTCGAGCGCCGCGACGTTCAGCATGTGGGGCAGCCCCTGCCCGCCGAACTCCTCAGGTGCGATCAGGCCGTTCCAGCCGCCGGCAATCCAGTTCTGATAGAGCTCGCGCCAACCATCCGGCGTTACCACCTTGCCATCGACGAGGCGCGAGCCCTGGCGGTCGCCGATTTCGGCGAGCGGTGCCACTTCATCCGTGGCGAACCGCCCTGCTTCGTGAAGGATGGCGTCAACGAGATCTTCGCCGAGATCGCCAAGTAAACCGGCCTCGATTGCACTGCCCAAGCCGGCCACATGCTTCAGTGTAAACGAAATCTCTTCGACGGGCGCCTTGTACATCAATGATCTCCTCGCATCCCTGGCCGCCAAGCGAAACGCCCCTCGACCTCTCCGTGGGCAGAGCTAATTGATTTTTACGTAAACGTCAATTTCAAACTTTCCGGTGGCTATGCGCGGGGATTAAGGGGCTGTCTGCACTGTTACGCACTTGCACAAACAACCGTCATAGACAATCGCTAAGGAGATAGACCGCCATCGCAAGAGGACCGGCGCACCATGGATACCTTGCCTGCCAACATACCGGGACTCGTGTGGGCCTACCGCTTTCCGCCGGATGGCGGCAGGGCGACACGCCTTGCAAACAGCGCGCCGCAGGCGGAACTCACGAGCGGCGGCGGCTTCTACTGGCTGCACCTCAATCTCGCCGATGCCCGCGTTCCCGGCCTGCTCGATACGATCGAGGGCCTGAACGACGATGCCAAGGCGGCGTTGATAACGCGCGACACGCATGCCGCGATCACCGTCGACGAACAGATGCTCTACGGCACGCTCGTGGATTGTCAGCGCGAGTTCGATCACGAGACGGCTGACCTCGGCTGGCTGCATTTTGCGATATCCGATCGCTTCATCATCACCACGCGCCTGCAGCCGCTGCGCAGCATCGAGCGCGCTCGGGCGCTGGTCGAGAAGAACCCGACAAAGTTCGAACGTCCCGTCGACCTGTTTGAGACCCTAGTAATCGAATTCCAGCGCACGCTCCTCTCGATCGTCATGGAGATGACGGATGAACTCAACGTTATCGAGGATTTCGTCTACGACAACACGCCGCGTGACGAACGCCGGCGGCTGGCGCCGGTCCGGCGCACGGTCGTCAGGCTCCACAGGCACCTGAGAACGGTTCTCGCCCTGATGCGCCGGGCCGCGGCGTCGCACGACGACGAAATGCCGTTCGGCTTCGAGGACGTCGCAGGGCGTCTTACAAGCCGTCTCGAAACGGTCGACCACGATATTTATGCCCTGCAGGATCGCGCGCGCCTGCTGCACGAAGAAATCGACTCGAAGCTGTCCTCCGAGACCAACCGGCACCTCTACATTCTGTCGATCATGACGGCCTTCCTGCTGCCGCCGACGCTGGTGACGGGTTTCTTCGGCATGAACACGACGAACCTGCCCTTTGCCGAAGGCAGCGGAGGGACGGAATACGCGTTCGCCCTCATCATCGCTTCGATCCTGTTGGCATGGTGGCTGCTGAAGCGCGTTCGTATTCTGTGAACGCAAAGCCCGGCATTGATGCCGGGCCTTGCGACAAGCCTGTTTCATTCAGTAGTACGGTGAAATGCACTGCTGGCGCGGGCCGTTGTACGGCTGGAAGGTGTTGTCGTAGACGCGATAGGAGCGGTAGCGCGCTTCGCACCAGGCCACGTGGCTCGAGGCAAGCGGAGCCGCCAGAGGAGCGACATAGGTTGGCTGCGAGGCGATCGCGCCGCCGATCACTGCGGCGGCACCGAAGGCAGCCAGCGGGAACCAGTATCCGTTGGAGTAGCGGTAGCCGTTTCGGTAATAGGGATAGCCGCGGTAGCCGCCATACCAGCCAGGCCGGTAGGCTGGGCGATACCTTGGATAATAACCCGGGCGATAACCGGGATAGTAGCCCGGCCGGTATCCCGGGCGAAAGCCGGGGCGGCAATAGGGGCCGCGGCAATACTGCACGTCCTGGACGTCACCAGACTTTTCGACCTGCGGCAAAGCCGGCATCTGCATTGCCTGCGAAGGCACCAGGCCACTGGCGAGCGTCACGAACGATATGGCGGCAATCGCTATCTTCTTAAAAAATCCACTCACGGAATCTCCGTTCCCAGTACGAATACGCGCGCATGATAACGCGAAGGCTATGAAACCGTTCCAATGATCCGTTTTCATGCCGTTGATGCGACTTTCCGTTTTTAAGCGATCGCGGATTAACTGGACATTAACCGCCTTTCACCACGCTCATTCCATGAAGCGATCCTGGAGAAATCTTCTGCTTCGCCTGGTGGTTCCGGCGCTTGTCGTGGGGGCTCCGACTCCGGCTGCGGCCACTGACATCCTTCCCTGGAAGAACCCCAACAACGCGCTCGTCGTCGACGCCTATGAACTGAACAGGATCGATTGGGATTCGCTGCTTTCCGACAAGCGTATCTCCGCCTTTATCTCGAAGGCCTCCGACGGACTTCCGGAAAGCTTCTCCTGCACCGGCGATCATGCCGGGGACACGGTTGCGCATTGCAAGACCATGTGGCGCAAATATGCGGTGAGCCGCGAGCTCTTTCAGACGCGACGGCTCGTTGCCCGGGGGGCCGGCCTGCTGTGGGGCTCCTATCACCTTGCACGGCCGGGCAATCCGGTCGACCAAGCCAACCATTTCCTCGATTATGCCGACCCCAAGGACGACGAGATGATGGTCCTCGACCTGGAGGGCATCGATCCGCAACAGTTCATGTCGCTGGAGGACGCGCAGATTTTCGCAGGCCATATCAGGGCGAGAACCGGACGCTATCCGGTTCTTTACACCAATCACAACACTGCCCGTTACATCGCCGCCTACCGCAACGACTATCCGGTGCTGGCACGCCTGCCGATCTGGTATGCGCGATACAAGCCCGACGTGAAGGGCGTGTTCCCGATGGGAAACTGGGACAACTACCTGATGTGGCAGTTCTCGTCCGGAACGAACTGCAGCAAGCGGCGCTGCCCCTACCGCGTGCCGGGCACACTGACCGATATCGATGTCAACGTCGCGCCGATGAGCCGGGCGGCACTCGCAAAGATATGGGCACGCGGCAACCTCCTGCCTGCGCGCGAGCCCGATCCGCCGCTCATCCTTGCCAAGATCGAGATGGAGCCGCGGGGAAAGTCTGCCATGGACACCGCCGCCATTGCACCGGACCCTATCGTCACCTCCTCGATACCGCAGAGCGAAGTGGCCCGTACCCGCCGCGACTTCTGAGGAGCCCTCCTCAAAAAAGACCCCGCCTCTCAGAGAGCGGGGCCACTTGGGAGGGAGTCCTTTGGATCAGGCGACGACTGAGAGCTTCGCCTGATCGCCCTGCAGGCGATTGACCATGAAGTGTGAATACCATTCGAGGAACTGCATGACGCCGCCCTCGTGCAGCATCGAATAAGGGCCAGGCTCGTAGGCCGGCGAATGGATGCCGAAAGCGTTCTCTTCGACGATACGGCGATCCTGATCGTTGGTTTCGGTCCAGACGTGGGTGAGCTCGGCCAGATCGTAGTCGACGCCCTCGACGGCATCCTTGTGCACAAGCCACTTGGTCGTAACCGCCGTTTCGTTAGCGCTGAGCGGCAGCACGCGGAAGGAGATCGCGTGGTCGCCGAGAATGTGGTTCCAGGTCGTCGGGTAGTGGAACAGCAGCATCGTACCGATGCGATCGATCGTCACGTCCTCCGAAAGAGGCCGCTTGACGGCGCGCTTGCCGGACATGGTGTAGCTCTCGGCATCCTCGATCAAAGGCATGCGGGCCGTGCGGAACTGGCCATCCGGAGAAATCTGGAACTTGCTGGGCAGTCCGGCCGCCTCGCAGCGCGACCAGTGACCGGCGATCTCGGGATCGTCGGCACCACCGTCCGTGCCCGTGACGCTCGGCGCTTCCGGGTAAGTACGGCAAAGCTCGGGATGATTGGCCGCACAGTGATAGCATTCGCGGTTGTTTTCCCAGACGAGCTTCCAGTTGCCCTTTTCGATGATCGTGCTCTGGAAGGCGACCTTTGCCTCGCTCAAATGATGTGGCAGCATGTAAGGAGCCACCATGTCGCGCACTGGCTGGAAATCCGGCGCGTTCTGGGCGAGACAGATGAAGATGTAGCCACCGAAGCTCTCGCAATGAACCGGCTTCAGGCCATAGCCGCTCTTGTCGAAATCATCGCCCATGTGGCGAGCGAAGGCGAGCTTGCCATCGAGATCGTAGGCCCACTGGTGATAGGGGCAGACGAGGCGAACCGAGGAACCGTGCTCCTTCGTGCAGACGCGCGAACCGCGATGGCGACAGCTGTTGTGGAAGGCGCGGATGACGTTGTCGCGGCCGCGAACGATGACAACAGGATAGTCGCCGATCTGAACGGTGAAATAGGCTCCTGGCTTCGGCAACTCGCAGTCATGGCCCATGAACAGCCAATCGCGATAGTAGATCATTTCCATATCGAGCTTGAAGTAATCCTCGTCGATATAGAAGGGCTGCTCGAGACTGAAGCCTTCCCGCCGGGTCTTGAGTTGCCGCAATACGTTGCTGCGAATATCCATCTGCATATCCTCGTATGGTGGGGCCGCCGCTTGATCGAAGGCGAAAGCCGCCGGAAGCTTCGCTCCCTCTCCGTCAGGAGACTTTCTTGAAAGACATTTAAACACCGCAGGCGCGCGGCGTTTGGTTGTAAAGCGACATTGGCTTCGAAAATGACGACAGGCGACAAAGGACTGCGGAATCGAACACGGCGCCAACCTACAAATGCTTCGTTCTCCGCAAGTAAGGCCAATTACGACATCGACGCAACCCAATTCATGCTTGGGCTTTCGGCACGGCATCGCCACGGCTATCGTATTTGCGACATGATGGCCATTGAACTAGGTCCACCAACCTGCGGACGGAGGTCATGCTTAATCTACCGTTAAGCATGATTGCCTATCCTTGCCGCATCAGACATGCATGCGGATATCCACCATGGCGAAGCTTCGCTATTTCGACGCCAGCAACAGCAATGCACGTAACGCGGCACCGGTCGCCTCGCATTCCGAATTTCTGCGCACCGGAAAGATCACGCGCACCCGGGCGCACTGGCTCGCCGAGGAACGGCGCTACCTCACGCATGATGAAGTCGCGGAGAGGACAGGCCGCAAGCTGGAGACAGCCGGCGCCAGAACGCATCAACATATCAATGGCTTTCACCACTCGATCCAGTTTCCAAAGATGCTGTTTCATCGGACCCTGGAGGACAGCCCGCATCTCGGCTACTGCCATGTGACGGCGGCGCGGACGAAATTCGCCCGCTACGAGGAAGTCAGCTGGGCGTTCTACATCGCGAATTTCTACGCTGACATCGGCGACAACGACAATTTCTTCCAGAAGATCGATGTGAAGTATTCGCGCATGTACTTCGCCGTCGCCATCAAGCCGGGCGAACATACGCCCGAAAGGATGACGATCGACCGCTCGGTGCGGGGCAACGGCCTGCTCTTCCGGACCGACGATCCGCAAATCGCCATCAAGAATGTGCTGCTGCTTGGCGCACGCAACGAGCAGCTGCGCGAGATCATTCGCCAGCTCTGATCGGCATCATCGGCCCGCTCTGATATTGATCCAATCGCCGGGAAGGCATAAGGACTGCCGGACAGCAATCCGGACAGCGCATGGCACGATCGATCGACATCACGAAGGACAGGCAGCGGGCTATCGAAGTCGGTTGCGCGGTACTTGGCGAAGGATTCCCGATCGCAATCCCGACGGAGACCGTCTACGGGCTCGCCGCCGATGCCACCAATCCGGTTGCGATCGCCCATATTTACGAGACCAAGGGCCGCCCGCGTTTCAACCCGCTCATCTGCCACATGGCCGATCTTGCCATGGCCGAAAGACACGCGGAGTTTGACCCCGTTTCGCGCACGCTGGCCGAAGCCTTCTGGCCCGGCCCGCTCACGCTCGTGCTGCCGCTAAAACCCGAGAGCGCCATTCATTCGCTGGCAACTGCGGGTCTCGATACCGTCGGCATCCGCGTGCCGAAGGGGTTTGCAGGCGAATTGATCCGCGCCTTCGGGCGGCCGCTCGCCGCGCCCAGCGCCAATACGTCGGGCAAGATCAGTGCAACGAGCGCTGCCCATGTCGACGCCGATCTCGGCGAGCGCATCAAGCTGATCCTCGATGCCGGCGCCAGCACCGTCGGTGTCGAGTCCACGATCGTCAAGGTCGAGGACGGCAAAGTCCGGCTCCTTAGACCAGGCGGATTGCCGGCCTCCGAGATCGAACGCGTGGCCGGTCAGAAGCTTCTGAGATCCCGGAAGGCGTCTGCGGCCATAGAGGCGCCTGGGATGTTGGCGTCCCACTATGCGCCTGGCGCAAGCGTCCGCTTGGACGCGACGCATGTCGATTCCAGCGAGGCATTAATTGCCTTCGGCAAGACCTCCGTTGCCGGCGCCGATGACGCAAGGATCGTCCTCAATCTCAGCCGCGACGGGGATCTTGCCGAGGCAGCGGCCAATCTGTTCGACTATATGAAGAAGGCCGATGCCAGCGGCGCCTCGACGATCGCCTTTTCAACCATCCCCGACGAAGGACTTGGCGAGGCAATTAACGACCGGCTGCGCCGCGCTGCCGCGCCACGCGAATAGCGAAAAGGACCACGTTTCGATGAGCAGCGTTTCCCCCGAACTTCTCGACCGCTTAGCCGCCATCGTCGGCGAGAAACACGCGCTTCGCAGCGAGGCGGATCTCGCGCCGCATCTCATCGAAAACCGCGGCCTTTACCATGGCTCCTCGCCTCTCCTTCTGAAGCCCGGCTCCGTCGAAGAAGTGTCGGCGATCCTGAAGCTCGCAACCGAGACCGGAACTGCCGTCGTGCCGCAAACGGGCAACACGGGTCTCGTCGGCGGCCAGACGCCGCGCGAGAGCAAGTCCGACATCATCATTTCGCTCGAACGCATGAACAAGGTTCGGGATGTCGATCCGGTAGCCAACATTCTGGTCGCCGATGGCGGCGCGATCCTCGCAGACGTGCAGAACGCCGCAGAGGCGCACGGCAGGCTGTTTCCGTTGTCCCTTGGCTCCGAGGGCTCGTGCCGGATCGGCGGCAATCTCTCGACGAATGCCGGCGGTACCGCCGTGCTTGCCTATGGCAACATGCGCCAGCTCTGCCTCGGCCTCGAGGTCGTGCTGCCCACCGGCGAAATCTGGAACGGACTGCGTCGCCTCAAGAAGGACAACACCGGCTACGATCTGCGCGACCTCTTCATCGGCGCTGAAGGCACGCTCGGCATCATTACCGGCGCGGTGCTGAAGCTCTTTCCGCAACCGCTTGGCAAGCAGGTCGCGTTCGCCGGGCTCAATTCGCTCGAGGATGCCCTTGCGTTCTTCAACCTGGCATCCAGCCTTTGCGGCACCTCGCTGACGGGCTTTGAGCTGATGCCACGCTTCGGCGTCGAGATTACCGCCCGCAACATCGAGGGAGTGCGCGATCCGCTGGAATCGGCGCATCCTTGGTATGTCCTAGTCGATATTTCCACGTCCGATTCGGCCGAGACCGCCGAGCGGATGATGACGGCGCTGCTTGAGCAGGGCTTCGAAGCCGGGTTGGTTCAGGACGCCGCGGTCGCCTCTTCGGTCGCGCAACAGAAGGCGCTCTGGCATATGCGCGAAAGCATGTCGGATGCACAAAAGCCGGAAGGCGGATCGATCAAGCATGACGTTTCCGTGCCGGTTTCGGCAATCCCCGCCTTCATGCGCGAGGCCGGCGAAGCGGTGATGGCCGCGATGCCCGGCGCCCGCATCTGCGCCTTCGGCCATATGGGCGATGGCAACATTCACTACAACATTTCCCAGCCGATCGGTGCAGACAAGCACGCCTTTCTGGCGCGCTGGCGCGAGATGAACCATGTCGTCCATGGCTTCGTGCTGGCGCATGGCGGATCGATTTCGGCCGAGCATGGGATCGGTCAGCTGAAGCGCGATGAACTGGCTTCGATCCGCCCGGCGATCGAAATGGACCTCATGCGCAGGATCAAGCGCGCCTTCGACCCGGCCGGCATCATGAACCCTGGCAAGGTCATCAGCGTCGATTAGAGATATTCGAGATCGTCAGCTCGACGTGCCGCCGGTCAAAATCGTCAGTGCGGGCGAATTGCTGGAACTGTTTTGCAGATCGTACATAGCGGTGAAGCGCTTCATCAGCTTGTCGACTTTCTTCGAATCCTGAAGATCGTCGAGATTCACGAACTTCTTCAGAAGATCGACCTGCTTTTCGACATCCATGCTCGAAATGCCGCTCGGCAGGCTATAGGTGGTCGTGATGACCTGGAACAGCGCCTTGTCCCCGAGGATGGTGTAGAGCGAGGTTATGTCGGGCGCCTTGCGGGCAAAATAGAGAGCAAGGCGAACGCCGTCATTGCTTTCACCCTGCTGCGTTTCGAGGGTCTGTTGGAGATAGCTCTGCTGTGTGCGATCCTCGGCGCCGACGTTCTGGACCGCGCCGATCTTGGCGCGGGTCAGGTCGCCATGGGTATCGAAATTGAAGTCGGCGACGATTTCCTTGAACTTCGAATCTGCCTTTGTGTTCAGATAGCTCTTCGGATCGGACGGGTCGGACGTGAAGATCTTCCGCAAGGTCTCCTCGTCGTATTTCGTGGGGTCGAGACCGTTCGCCTTCAGCACGAAGCTTGTCAGCTTGTCGTTCGTCAGGAAATCGTCGAGCGACTTCACCTCTGCCATGCCCTTGGCGAAATTGTCGACGGCCGTCGTCGCATCCTTCGAGGCCTTGTCCTTGATCGAGCCGTCGCTCATTCCCATGGTGGCACGCGACTTGTAGTTTGTCGCATACTTGGCCATGACGGCAGGAGAGAGAGCCTGCACTTCCGACGTGATCTTGCCGTCGCTGCCGAAATTGAAGGCGCGGACGAGATTAGTAATGCGCTCGTCCTTGAACGAGGCGACATAACCGTTCGGATCATAGGGGTCGCTCTTCAAAAGCTTGCGCAATGTCGAACGCGGCACGTCCTGCTCCGTCAGCCCATAGGCGCGCAGCGCCATCTGATAGGGGTCAGGCAGGTCATCGTTCTTCTTATTCAGATCCGCCGTCGCATTGGAGCGGAGGAAATCATCCACCTTCTTGATGTTGTCGTCGCTCATCCGCTCTTTGTAGTTGGCGACAGCAGCGTCGATGGCCTCTTGCTGTGCATCATCATAACGGACCGCATAGCTGTCGGTCGTGTTCATCAGCTGTTCGGCGCCCTGCGGACCGGAGGCCGCCGCGGCTGATCCGTCCGACGCGAAGCTGAATGCCTGGTTGACGCTGGTAAAGCCCCGAGCGGAGGCAAAGCTTGGATCGGTCAGAATGCTTTTCAGGTCCGCGTCGCTGGTATCGGCAGGCATCCGGTAGACCGACTTGATGAGGCTTGTAAGCTTCTGATCCGCGATCAGCTGGTCCACGTTGGAGATGGCGCCTATCTTGCTTTGGAAATAGTCAAGGTTGGCATTGGCGCCGGAATTTGTGGAACGCGCCTGCGCAGTGGTCTGCGCAACGCCTTTGTCCGACACCGTGCCATCGGCGAGAAAGTTAAAGGCCGCGTGGACGTTGTCGTAGCCGAGCGTCGAGGCATAGGTCGAATCCGTGAGCACGCGCTTCAGATCGGCATCGCTCAGCGTCTGCGGCATGCCGTAGGCATCCTTGATGAAGCGCGTCAACCTTGGATCGGCTATCAGATCGTCGACATTCGTAATTGTGACAATCTTGGACTGATAGTAGCTCGACGCTGCGGACGCCATATCAGCCATGGCATCGATCTGATCGGAGGTTTGCGCGGTATAGGAGGCTGCGGTAGAATCGATCGTGCCGTCCGCGTTAAAGTTGAACGCGCTGTGGGCTTCACCATATCCCAACGTATTCGCATAGTTGGCATCGGTCAGCACCAGCTTCAGGGCAGCATTGCTGAGGTCCCCCATGCTGAACGCTGTCTTGATATAGGACGCCAGCCGGCTATCAGCTACTAGGTCGGAGACATTGGTGATCGTTCCGATCTTGGACAGGTAGTAGGCCTTGTTATAGTCGGCGGCCGCCGGCGTCGCGATTGACGGAACAGTCAGATTGTACTGCTCCATTACAGCATTCTTCTGCGCAGTCGTCTGAGCGGCACCACTGACGGTGCCATCGGCGTTGAAATTGAATTGCGCAGCAAGCGCCTTGTATTTGTCGTTGCCGTTGACGTTCACGAAGCTGTTTGGATCGTTGACGTCGCTTGTCAGAACCTGCGTCAGGAAGTCCTTCGAGACGTAGGTCGGGTCAATGCCGTAGGCTTTCAGGACATAGGTGCGGACACGACTGTTGCTGACAATGTCGGAAACATCCTGCACCGCGTCGATTGCGTTGCTGTAATAGTCGGTCTCGGTCGTGGCATTCTTGCTCTCGTCCGCAAAGGACTGTGTGTAGAGACCAATCAGATCGTCTTCCTGGGCGTCGCTCTGCGCATCCGCTGCCGGCGAATTGAAATTGAACGCGGCAGCGAACTCCTTGTATCGCGTATCTGTCAGCTTGTTGGCGAAGCTATCGGCGTTGGTGAGATCGCTTTCCAGCACTTTCTTCATAAAGGCCTTGGCGTAAGTCATGTCATCTAGGCCATAGGCCTTCATCGCGTAGCTGTAGAGGCGGTAGTTGCCGAGGAAATCGTCGACGTCTTTGACCTTGTTGATGTTTTCCTTGTAATACTCAGCGTCGCGCTTGACCGTTGCCTGGGCGGCAACGCGATCCAGGCTCTGCTTCATGTTCCCCGACAATATGTTGTAGGCCATCGAAGCAGAGATCATAACGCGCCCTTTTCGGCAAAGTCTTCAAAGTATGACAGATTGGTTCTGCGCTATTTTGCGATAAAAAGCTTACCCGAGACTTACCCATCCTGCGTTGCAATATGGCACAGCCGGCGTTCATCCTCCGGAAACCTTGCCGGCTTCGGTTTTGATAACCATCCAGGGAGGCAAAGTTTTCTTAACCGCAATTTTTAAGCTGTCCGGAACAGGCGCCGCCTATTGTCGAGCCATAGAGGGCGAAAAGCCCCGAGGAGAAGACCGGAAACCGGCTCTCAGGTAAGACAAGGGTAGAATGAACATGAACAACACCGTTATGAAGCCCGTATGGGCTGGAACGACACTGCGTCTCGATCCGTCTCGCTTTCCCCAGCAGGTCAGCTACGCCATCCACGACTCCTCAAGTGACGTCAGCATAACGATCGACGAACGTGGCGCTATCCTGCGCAAGGTTCTTCCCTCAAGCGGCCTGCCGCTTTCGATCGCACTTCCCAAGCGCGCCTTCAAGGGCGTTGCCGCCCGCGCCATTGACCACGGCAACGGCGAAGTGACCGTAACACTGGAGCTTCACCACGAAGATCCGGAGCTCTGCGTACCGCTGCTGGTCGCTCACGACCTCGCGGATATCGCCGCCGATTGGCGCAGCTGGTCGGAAGCCTTCCGCATTCCGATGCTGATGGTCGAGGCCGACGGCGTCGCACGTCCGCTCGAAGAACATCTAGGCGACCTACGCACCAGCGCCTTGAAGCCGCGGCGCCGCCACTCCTACTTCGCCAATCGCCGCCCGCGCTTCCTCGTGCGCCGCACAACCGGAAAGCTCGGCGTCGCCATGAAGATCGAAGGCAAGGAAATTATCGCCCGCAGCTAAGGGGGCGCCCCGTTTCAGATTATCAATGCCCGGCCGCTGTGCCGGGTATTGTCGTTTCCGCCTCAGGGCAGGACGAAAAGAAGAGAAAGAAAGAGGCCGAGAAAAATGATCAGGCCAACGCGATTGTTGGACTTGAACAATGCCAGGCACTGATCGCCGTCGCTGATATCCAGCGTTACGATTTGCCAGGCAAACATGCCGGCAGCAATGAGCAGGCCGAGATAGGCAAACAGGCCGACGCCCGCAACGAGGAAGGCGCAGAAGGCGAGCACGAGCGTCAGACCATAGAGGCCAACGAGCCACTGTTTCGTCTTGTCGCCGAACAGCCGCGCGGTGGAACGAACGCCGATCAGCTCATCGTCTTCCTTGTCCTGATGGGCATAAATCGTGTCGTAACCGATCGTCCAGACGACCGAGGCGATGTAGAGGACAATCGGCGCCAGCGAAAGGCTGCCAAAAATCGCCGCCCAACCCATCAAGGCGCCCCAGGAAAAAGCAAGGCCGAGGAAGAATTGCGGCCAGTCCGTGAAGCGCTTGGCAAAGGGATAAAGCGCTACGATGGCGAGTGAGACGACGCCGAGGATGACCGAGAACCAGTTAAGCTGCAGAACGACGAGCAGCCCAACCAGCGCCTGCAGGACGATGAACATCTTGGCCTGCGTGCGCGTCACGCGGCCGGATGGCAGCGGCCGCGAGCGGGTGCGGGCCACTTCCATATCGATCTGGTGATCGACGAGATCGTTATAGGTGCACCCTGCCCCCCGCATCGCGACCGCGCCGATGAAATAAAGTACAAGATGGAAAATCAGCTGGCCGCCGGAAAACTGCCCAAGATGGGCAGTCGCATTTGCGGCCATCGCCGCCGACCAGAAACAGGGCCACATCAGGAGCTGCCAGCCAATCGGCCGATCCCACCGCGCAAGCTGCGCATAGGGCCAGAGCCATGGAGGCAGGACCCGATAAACCCAATTGTTCGAAGGCGCATCCGCAACGCGCCCGTTTATTCCGCCGATCTGTTGCATGAAGCCATCTAGCGATCGGTCAAGGTGCGGGTCAAGCCATCATGCGGCCGCAGTGCCAAACTCCGCAAAACGTTGCTCCCCTGAAAGATAAACGCGGGCAACGACAACTGCGGCATAGCTCACACCGAGCGCCTGAAGAAATGCCGCGGCAGCCGAGATCGCGAGCATGACGACATTCGGTTTCCCATCGACCAACGGCAACGGCGAGGTCCCAAACTGAGACGTAACCACGACAAGCAGCATCGACAGAACCGCCGGCAAAATCATCCCGGCAACGAGCCGACCGGACGTTGGGAAAAATCGTGCTGTGCCGCGCCGGAGAGCATCCACAAGCGTTGTCCCGCGACCGGTGATGCTCGAAGTTGGCCAGGTTCCCAAAAGCGACAATACCAGTGCATAGGCGACCAACAGAGCGAAAGCGAACAGCAGCACGCTTACAGATACGCCTAACTCCGAGGGCAAAAACATGAATATCGGCAGCGAGATGACGAGCGCTCCGATGAGAAGCGCTACGGTCTTGAGAAAGTAAGGAAACGTTCGTCCGAAGCCCGCGCGCTTTCCGACCTCAGCAAACGGCGCGGAGTAAATGACCGCCCCCTGAACACACATCGCGACATAACTCCAAATGAAGCTCGTCGCTCCACCGGACGTCGTTTTGCCCGAGAGTTCATCGAATATCGAAAGGGCCATGGTACCGATGACGACAACCACGTACATGGACCAGTTTCTGCCGATAATGCTGAATGTCTCGCGTAGCATCCCGCCCTCCCTCGCGCGTCTATACACGCACTCAATCTGAGTCGAGACTGCTCGTCAAAGTCGTATTTCTATACGCTATTCCATCGTCGGATTACCGGCTCCGTCACATCGTGCTCGTAGCCGAGAACGCTGATGCTTGCCGTGTCCAGGATGAGGCAGGCGCCATTGGCCGGCGGTAGTCCGAGCCAGCGGGCGCCGAGCACGCGCAGGAAATGCGAGCTCGAGAAGATCAGGATGGGGGCATTGGCCTGCCGCAGTTCCGAGATGATCCGATCTGCCCGTGCACCGACATCGCCTGCCGCCTCGCCGCTCGGACACCCATCGCGAAACAGCTGCCAGCCGGGTCGGCTTGCATGGATTTCCTTGGTGGTGATGCCCTCGTAGGCGCCGTAGTCCCACTCGGCCAGATCGTCCTTGACGATCGCGCCGGCGCCAAAGCCGGAGAGTTCGCAGGTGTTGCGGGCACGCTGCGACGGGCTGGACCACACGGCGGCGAGGCTCTTGCCCGCAAGGCGCGGACCGAGCTGGCGCGCCGCTTCCTCGCCGTTTGCCGTCAGAGGAATATCGCTGCGGCCGGTGTGTCTTCCGGAAAGGCTCCATTCCGTTTCGCCGTGCCGGACGAGATAGATCTCGGGAAACGCACTGCTCATGTGCCGGTCTCTTTCCAAAAAAGAAAAGGCGCGGTTGGTGCCGCGCCTTCCCGGTTGATCAGAGTATAACCTTTTCGAGCGGCGGACGCGTCGCCTCGAATTCCTTCAGCTTCGCCTCGTTCTCCGCAATGTAGTTGCGGTTATCAGGCGTGGAAAACTGGTTCTTGGAAATCTGGATCTGCATGACGAAGAGTTCGTCCCAGCGGAAGCCGATTTCCGAACCGGCCAGATAGAACTCCCACATGCGGAAGAAGCGCTCATCGTACAGGGCGACGGCTTCCGCCTTGTGGGCAACGAAACGCTCGCGCCAATGGCGGAGCGTTTGGGCGTAGTGAAGCGGCAGCACTTCAACATCGCGCACCAGAAGACCGGCCTTCTCGATCACGGGGATCGTCTCTCCGATCGAGGGAATGTAGCCTTGCGGAAAGATATACTTCTCGATGAAGGCGTTGGTCGCGAAGCTTGGCTTCGGTCGGGCAATGGAATGCAGCAGCATGACGCCGTCATCGGCCAGCAACTCGTGCACTTTCTTGAAGTACTTGTCGAAGTTGCCGATGCCGACATGCTCAAACATGCCGACCGAGACGATGCGATCGAACTTCTGACCGGTCATCGTCCGGTAGTCCTGCAGATCGAAGCGGACGCGGTCGGCCAGACCGCGCTGTTTCGAACGCTCGCGCGAGATCTTCAATTGTTCTTCACTGAGCGTGATGCCGGTGACATCAAGGCCGGGCGCGGCTTCCGCCAGATACATGCCCATGCCGCCCCAGCCGGAGCCAATCTCAAGCACGCGCTGGTTCGGTTCTAGCAGGAGCTTGGCGGCGATGTGGCGCTTCTTGGCAACCTGGGCCTCCTCCAAGCTGATGCCCGGTGGGTCGTAGTAGGCGCAGGAATACTGCCAATCCTCGTCGAGGAAGAGTTCGAACAGCCTTTCGGACAGATCGTAGTGGTGCGCGACGTTGCGCTTGTTGCGATTGACCGGCAGACGGCTTTTCAACTGTTGAAGAGCGATGCGGCTGATCAGGAGGGCCGCCATCGGGATATCGAAGATTTCGTTGGTGGTGTTCTGTTTCACCATCTCCAGGAAATCGTAGATGCTGCCGCGTTCAAGAATGAACCGGCCCTCCATGTACATTTCGCCGAGCTTGAGGGTGGGGTCGCGGCGGATCAGCTTCTCCGCCTCCTCGTCGGCAACGCGAACGACAACCAGATCACCAGTGCCGTCGCCCACCATATGCGTCTCGCCATTGGCGAGAGTGAGCTTCAGATTACCCTTGCGGATGAGTTTTTTGACGATCGATAAGAAAGCCGACGCCATGAACAAGGCCTCGCAATGTGACAGGATAGTCCAATCAACTTAGTACCTCTCGCCCGCCTTACAAGCGCCATAATTCGCACCCCGGCGACATGGCCTCCGAAGTGTGACATTTTTGCAAATGCGACTGCTAAGCGCTTATTTTCGCTTCATCGCTTCGGCCAGCGCAGCGCCAAAGGCTCCCTGACTCTCCGGTTTTGAAGGGGCAGAACGTCGGTCGTTCTGACCGCGAACCGGCTGATTTCCACGCGACTCGCCACGCGGCGCCGAAGGCTGCGAACCGTCGTCCTTTCTCATCGACAGACTGATGCGCTTGCGCTTCGCATCGACCTCCACGACGCGAACCTTCACGACATCGCCAGCTTTCACAACTTCGTGAGGGTCTTTGACGAAGCGATCGGCGAGCTGGGAAACGTGAACCAATCCGTCCTGATGGACGCCTATGTCGACAAAAGCGCCAAAGGCCGCGACGTTGGTGACCGTGCCTTCCAGTATCATGCCGGGTTTGAGATCCGAGATCTCGTGGACGCCTTCGGCAAAGGTCGCGGTCTTGAAGCTCGGGCGCGGGTCGCGGCCGGGTTTTTCCAACTCGGCCAGAATGTCCTTCACTGTCGGCAGGCCAAATTTCTCGTCGATGAACTGACGCGGATCGACCGCCTTCAGCGCCGCGCTATCGCCCATCAGCGCACGCAGGTCGCGACCGCAGGCAGCAACGATCTTCTTGGCGACGCCATAGGCTTCCGGGTGGACCGAGGAGGCGTCGAGCGGCTCCTTGCCATCACGAATGCGCAGAAAGCCGGCGCATTGCTCGAAGGTGCGCTGGCCGAGGCGCGCGACTTTCAGGAGATCGCGGCGCGTCTCGAAGCGGCCTTCGCTGTCGCGGTGCTTGACGATCGCGTCGGCAATCGAGGCACCCAGACCGGAGACGCGCGACAGCAGCGGCGCGGAGGCAGTGTTGAGATCGACGCCGACGGCATTCACCGCATCTTCGACAACGGCGTCGAGCGAGCGCGAGAGCTTCTGCTGGTCGACGTCGTGCTGATACTGGCCGACGCCGATCGACTTCGGCTCGATCTTGACGAGCTCGGCCAGCGGATCCTGCAGGCGGCGGGCGATGGAGACGGCGCCGCGCAGCGATACATCGAGGTTGGGGAATTCCAACGCTGCCGTTTCCGAGGCTGAATAGACGGAGGCGCCTGCTTCCGAGACGATCACCTTGGTCGGTTTGGCGCCCGGCAGCTCGGCGAGCATGTCGGCCACCAGCTTCTCGGTCTCACGGCTGCCGGTGCCGTTACCAATCGAGATCAGCTCGACATTGTGCTTGCGGATCAGTGAAGCAAGCTCCAGCTGCGCGCCGCGCACGTCGTTTCTCGGCTGGAAAGGATAGACGGTGGACGTCGCGACGACCTTGCCGGTCGCATCGGTGACGGCGACCTTGACGCCGGTACGGATGCCCGGATCGAGGCCCATCGTGGGGCGCGAACCGGCGGGTGCTGCGAGCAACAGGTCCTTGAGATTGCGGGCGAAGACGTGAATCGCCTCTTCCTCGGCGCGCTCGCGAAGCTCGCGCATCAAGTCGAGCGACAGCGACATGGAGAGCTTGACGCGCCAGGTCCAGCTCGCCACCTCCATCAGCCAGCGGTCGCCGGGGCGGCTCGCGCCGATCTCATAGGTGGCCGCGATCATCCGCTCTACCGGCTTGTTGGGAGAGGCAACCTCGGCGTCGGCCTCGATCGTCAGTGTCAGCACTTCCTCGTTCCAACCGCGCAGCATTGCGAGCGCGCGATGGCCCGGTGCGGTCGCCCAGCGCTCGGAATGGTCGAAATAGTCCGAGAACTTCTCGCCCGGCGTCTGCTTGCCGTCGACCACCTTCGCCTTCAACAAGGCCGCACCGCGCATATGGGCACGCAGCTTGCCGAGGAGGTCCGCATTTTCGGCGATGCCTTCAGCGACGATATCACGCGCGCCTTCGAGTGCCGTCTTCACATCGGGCACATCGGCTGTGATGTAGCCTTCCGCCAGCGTGGCAGGCTCCTTTGAGCGGTCTGCAAGGATTGCTTCCGCCAGCGGCCCGAGGCCACGCTCGCGGGCGATCTCTGCACGGGTGCGGCGCTTTGGCTTATAAGGGAGATAGAGATCTTCCAGCTCGGCCTTGCTGGCGGCACCGGTGATCTTGCGGAGCAGTTCCTCGGTCATCTTGCCCTGGCCGGTGATGGATTCGACGATGGTGTCGCGGCGCGCTTCCAGTTCGCGCAGATAGACCAGCCGCTCCGCCAGATTGCGCAGCTGCGTATCGTCCAACCCGCCCGTCACTTCCTTGCGGTAGCGCGCAATGAAGGGCACGGTCGCACCCTCGTCGAGCAGCTCGATCGCTGCCTTGGCCTGGTCCGGCCGGGCATTGATTTCGGAGGAGATGACAGCGGCGAGCGAGCGGAGGTCAGCGGCCATGAGAATTCCTGCGTTTTACAAAAGTTGCGGGACCATAGCGGCGAAAAACGACAAGGCAATGCCCGACGTCCCTATCCACAGCAACATAGCACGGCTGGCAGCCGTTTTTGCGGTTGTGCAGATGCGGCATTCTTTGCTAGCAGAGGCGACCGTTTTTAGCCCCGCCTTTGTGGCGCCTTCCCCAGAGAAGGCAAGGAAAGTGACATGCCAGATCTGCTCCTAGAACTCCGCTCCGAAGAGATCCCGGCCCGCCTGCAGCGCAAGGCTGCCGGCGACCTGAAGAAGCTCGTGACCGATGCGCTTGTCGAGGCAGGACTTTCCTACGAGGGTGCGCGCGAATACTGGACGCCGCGCCGGCTGACGCTCGACATTCGCGGCCTGTCGGCGCGTTCCGCCGATGTGCGCGAAGAGAAGAAGGGGCCCCGCACAGACGCCAACGAGAAGGCGATCGAAGGCTTCCTACGCGGCGCCGGCCTTTCCTCCGTTTCCGAGGCGCAGGTTCAGAGCGATCCGAAGAAGGGCGACTTCTACATCGCCGTGATCTCCAAGCCGGGCCGCGCCGCCGAAAAGATCATCAGCGATATCATGCCCGGCATCATCCGCGATTTCCCCTGGCCGAAGCCGATGCGCTGGGGCGCGGCCTCTGCTCAGCCCGGCTCGCTGCGCTGGGTACGTCCGCTGCAGTCGATCGTCTGCACCTTCGGCACGGAGCATGAGGAAACGGCCGTCATCCCGTTTACGATCGACGGCATCGTTGCCTCCAACGTGACCTATGGTCATCGCTTCCATGCGCCTGATGCCATCACCGTGAAGCGCTTCGACGATTATGTCGCCAATCTTGAAAAGGCGAAGGTCATTCTCGACGCCGATCGCCGCAAGGACATCATCCTGCACGACGCCCGCGATGTCGCCTTTGCGAACGGGCTGGAGTTGGTCGAGGACGAAGGCCTGCTGGAAGAGGTCTCCGGGCTCGTCGAGTGGCCGCAGGTGCTGATGGGAAGCTTCGAGGAAGATTACCTCTCGATCCCGGCCGATATCATCCGGCTGACCATCAAGACGAACCAGAAGTGCTTCGTGACGCGCCCAGTCGGCGGCGACACGCTTTCAAGCAAGTTCATCCTCGTTTCGAACATCCAGGCGAGCGACGGCGGCAAGGAGATCATCCGCGGCAACGGCAAGGTCGTACGCGCTCGCCTTTCCGACGCGCTGCACTTCTGGAAGCGCGACCAGGGCAATCTGCCGGATCTGGAAACGCTGGAGGCTTCGGCCGCAAAATTCAACCTCGACCTTTCCAAGCCGCTCGACCAGCGCATGGCCAAGCTCGATGCGCTCAACGTGACGTTCCATGCCAAGCTTGGAACGCAGGGCGCGCGCGTGGAGCGCATTCGCGCACTGGCGGCCAAGCTCGTGATGCAGATCGGCGCCGACTACAAGCTGGTCGACCGGGCAGCAGTGCTTGCCAAGGCGGATCTTCGCACTGAGGCGGTTGGCGAGTTTCCGGAACTGCAGGGCCTGATGGGCCGCCGCTATGCGGCGCTCCAGGGCGAGGATGCATCGGTCGCAGCAGCGATTGAGGACCACTGGAAGCCGATGGGTCCGACCGACCGCGTTCCGCAGGACAAGGTTGCGATCACTGTTGCGCTCGCCGACAAGCTCGACACGCTGACCGGCTTCTGGGCCATCGACGAGAAGCCGACGGGCTCGAAGGATCCGTTCGCGCTTCGTCGCGCAGCGCTCGGCGTTATCCGCATCCTACTCGAGCGCAAGGTCCGCATTCCGCTGCTAACGCCGATTGCGTCGCATATCGCGCGGATTGATAGCGATCTGGGCGTGACGAAAGCTGTAAGCTCGGCGCTCCAAGACGGGGACGACCTTGTCTCACTTGGTGCTGCTGAAAGCGAATCGTCACGCGAACTCGACCTCCTCTCCTTCTTCCATGACCGCCTGAAGGTCTACCTTCGCGATCAGGGCGCGCGCTATGACCTCATCGATGCCGTGGTTACGCCCGAGGCCGACGATCTCTTGATGATCGCCCGCCGCGTTGAGGCGCTGACCGCCTTCATCACGTCGGAAGACGGCAAAAACCTTCTGGTCGGCACCAAGCGCGCCACGCAGATTCTGGCCGCCGAGGAGAAGAAGGGCACGGTGATCGCCGACGGCGTTTCGGAAAACCTGTTCCGGCTCGCCGCTGAGAAGGAGCTCTTCGCCGCGATCAACAAGGCCTCGGCCGAGGCTTCGGCAGCCGTGGACAAGGAAGACTTCCGCTCGGCCATGGAAGCGCTCTCCAGGCTGCGCGCGCCGGTCGACCGCTTCTTCGACGACGTGCTTGTTAACGACGAGGACGCCGCCATTCGCGCCAACCGACTGGCGCTCCTGCGCCTGATCCGCGAGGCAACCGGCACGGTCGCCGACTTCTCGAAGATCTCGGGGTAAGGCGCCCGCGCGTCAGATTTGACATGCGGATGGCACCTTAAGATCCGGCGTCATTTGCAGAATTTCCTCCTTGTTCAGATTCTGATTCAAGGATGGAATTCTGCCCGCGTCAGCTCATCACCCCGAGAGTCGCGGCAGCGAGAACGGCGTAACGAACGGTCTTCGCGATAGTCACGAGCAGCAGGAACATTGGGAACGGTTCGCGCAAAACACCGGCAACGATGGTGATGGGATCGCCAATGACCGGCATCCAGCTCAGAAGCAGCGACCACTTGCCGTAGCGGCGATACCAGCGCTGCGCCTTGTCGAGAGCGGGCTGGCTGACCGGAAACCAACGCTTGTCGCGAAGGTGCTCGATGCCGACGCCCAGCAGCCAGTTGACGATCGAGCCGAGGACGTTGCCGACGGTTGCCACCGCGATCAGCGCAAGGACCGGATATTGCTTCGTCACGATGAGCGCGACAAGGCCAGCTTCCGACTGCATCGGGAAAATCGTGGCTGCCGCAAGAGCCGCCAGGAAAAGCCCAGCATAGACCGCAAGATCGGTCATGTCTTTTCCGCGCCAATGCTTTGCTGCACCCTGCTCCCTTTCATCACACCTCACGGCGGGCTGGAACTATCACGTCCTTGAGGCTATGCCAAAGCGATGGATAAGATTCTCGTCAGCGCCTGCCTCATGGGCCATGCAGTTCGTTACGACGGCCGGTCGAAGCCACTCGCACACCCCGCAATCGCGCGGTGGATCGAGGAAGGCAGGATGGTGACCATCTGTCCCGAAATGTCTGCCGGAATGCCGGTGCCGCGCCCGCAGGCCGAGATCGAAGGCGGCGCCACGGGTGAGGATGTGCTGGCCGGCCATGCGCGCGTCGTCGAGATCAGCGGTGGTGATGTGACGGAAGAATTCAGAAAGGCGGCGGAGAATGCGCTGGCACTCGCGACCGAAACCGGCTGCCGCTATGCGCTGCTGATCGATGGCAGCCCGTCATGCGGCTCTGGCTTTGTCTATGACGGAACGTTCTCGGGAAGCAGGCAGGCGGGGAATGGCGTGACGGCTGCGCTTCTGAAGCAGGCCGGCATCGCCGTCTACTCCGACCGCGACATCGAAGAACTTGTCGCAAGGCTCGCCACCGGCGAGGCCCACAGCGCCGTGTGAACGCTTCTGGGCCAACCTCCATGCAAAAACGGCCGCCGGATCGCTCCGACAGCCGTCTTTTGTTTCTAGCCTCATGCGGCGCGACGGACCTGTGCGGCATAGTCGTTACCGCCGCCAACGCGGAAGCCGCGGATGAGGTTCAACAGTTCGTCGGTGTCGCTTGCGAGGGATTCTGCCGAAGCAGTTGTCTCCTCCGCCATCGCAGCGTTCTGTTGGGTGGCGGCATCGAGCTGGTTCATCGAGGAGGAGATCGAACGTAATGTCGTATCCTGCTCGGAGGCGCTATGGGCGATCTTGGCGACGATCTCGTTGGCGGCCTTGATCTGGTCGGAGATGCGCTTCAGTGCCTCACCGGCTTCGCCGACCAGGCGGACGCCGTGATCGACCTGACCGGACGAACGGGCGATCTGATCCTTGATCTCCTTGGCCGCGGCGGCCGAGCGCTGTGCCAGTTCGCGAACTTCCTGAGCGACGACCGCAAAGCCCTTGCCGGATTCGCCGGCGCGTGCAGCTTCGACGCCAGCGTTCAGCGCCAGCAGGTTCGTCTGGAAGGCGATTTCGTCGATGACGCCGATAATCTTGCCGATTTCGGCAGACGACTTTTCGATGCCGCTCATCGCTTCGATCGCTTCGGAGACCACCGCATCGCTGCGGCTCGCTTCCGTGCTGACGGCATGAACGCGCTTGCTGGCTTCATGGGCGCCGTCAGCGGTCTGGCGGACTGCGACGGTCAACTCGTCGAGCGCTGCCGAAGTCTCCTCCAGGCTCGCGGCCTGGCGTTCGGTGCGCTGCGACAGATCGTTGGAGGCGCGACGGATTTCCTCCTTGCTTACGGCGATGTCGCCGCCCTTGGCGCTGACCTTGGCCATGGCGGCTTCGAGGTGCGACAGAGCATCGTTGAAGTTGTCGCGGAGCGCAGCGTACTTCTGGCCGAGATCGGCGCAACGGACCGTGAGGTCGCCACGGGCAATCTGCTCGAGCGCCTGGCCGATGGTCGAGACGACGTGATTCTGGGCGATCGCTTCCTCGTGCTGCAGGCGCTGGCTGTTTTCGCGCTCGCCGTCGAGGGCCATCTGCTGGGCGGCCTCGCGCTCGGACATGGCGTGACGCTCCTTAACCTTCTGCTGCAGCGACAGCGTCGCCTTGGCCATCATGCCAACTTCGTTGGCCATGTTGGTGTGCGGTATTTTGATGGAGACGTCCTCATCAGCCACCGATTGCAGGGCATTGTGAACGTCCTTCAAGGGGTTTGAAATACCGCGGATGACCAGATAGGCAGCCACAATGGCGACGAAGAGTAGGACGATGCTGCCAGCCAATGCGGCTAGGATCGTGTCATCGACTTGGGCATCGAGATCATCCATGTAGACGCCGGTGACGACGACGATCTTCCAGGGCTCGAAGGCCAATGCATATGCCGTCTTGCGAAAATCTCCGGCCGGCTGGCCGGGCTTCGCTGTGGAATAGTATTCG
This sequence comes from Rhizobium sp. 3T7, assembly GCF_020166565.1. Classification (NCBI taxonomy): domain Bacteria; kingdom Pseudomonadati; phylum Pseudomonadota; class Alphaproteobacteria; order Hyphomicrobiales; family Rhizobiaceae; genus Rhizobium; species Rhizobium sp. 3T7. Next base: position 351,760 of record NZ_JAIQXS010000002.1, on the reverse strand, counting down.
ACGAGACCGCCGCCCTGCTGCCCAAGCTTGACCAGTTCTTCGCGATAGAGCTTGCCTTTGCTGTCCGGCTGCCCCTTGTTGAACTGCCCAACCTTCGAGGCATCGTAGTGGAACATCATCTGGATGTCGTAGCTATAGCCGAAGAAGTAACCATCGGGGTCATATTTCATGCCGTTGAGCGTAGCGTAGGCCTGCTTCTGGGCCTCTTCCTGGGTCATTGCGCCAGCGGTCACCTTCTCCTGGTACTGCTTGAGAATGGAGACCGCGGACTGAACCTCAGAACGCAGCATATCATAGCGTTCCTTATAGATCGCATTGACCGAGGAGCGAACCTGGATGGTGGTTCCGATTGCAAACGCTACCATCAGGCCAACGACCAGCAAAATAAGCTGTCTGGAAATCTTCAAATTCTTCATTATGCCTCGCAACAGAGCTCGGTTGGGATATCCGGCGCGGTTTCCTACCGCGTATACGAGGGCTGATTAGCCACCCCCTCTTACTGCTGCGAAATTGACATGCGGCTACCGGTCGGCGCTAAAAATGGTCAGTTTATTCTAAGGAATGCTTAACCAGTCTCTACATGTTCCTATGATGATGAAATCGGGAAGTTTCTGAAAAAATACAAACAGAAGAATGCGCCCCTATACGTTGGAGTTGGAGTTGGAGTTGGAGTGAAGGAATTACGAATTTCCAAGTGATGATGGCCCGAAGGATCAAATATAATCAGTGCATTCTTGCAGTTAGCGGAAATTTCGAGTCAGTTGCGCGTCCGCAGGTTGAAGCGCACACGCCAGAGCACGTTCTCCAGTTTTCCGCTGGCAGTCGTTAAGCTATATTTCCGGCATGGTTGAGGCTTCGCATGCCTTCGGTGAATTTGTTCTCGATCCCGGCTGCGGACTGCTGCGGAACGGGCGGGCGGTCGCGCTTGGCCAACGCGGCATCGCCCTTCTTGAAGCGTTGCTTGAAGCTCGCGGGAGTATTGTTTCCAAAGATACGCTGATGGAATGTGTCTGGCCCGGAATTGCCGTCGAGGAGAGCAACCTGACCGTGCAGGTCGCGGCGTTGCGCAAGGCGCTTGGCCCTGCACCCGACGGACAGGAATGGATCGCGACGGTGCCGCGCGTCGGTTACCGTTTCATCCGGACGAATGCGGAGGCGAAAGCCGCTGCGACCGCCCCAGAATTACGGCCGACGCTCGCTGTCCTCCCCTTCAGCAATCTCAGCGGCGATCCAAGGCAGGACTATTTTGCCGATGGGATCGTCGACGACATCATTGCGGCACTAAGCCGGTTCCGAAGCTTTGCCGTGGTCGCCCGGGACTGCTCTTTTGCCTACAAGGGCAGTACAATGGATGTGCGCAAGATCGCCGCCGAACTCGGCGTCAGCTATGTGCTCGAAGGCAGCATTCGACAATCCGGCAATCGGCTGCGCATCGTGGCTGAGCTTGTCGAGGGCCAGAGCAGCACGCACATATGGGCGCAGACTTTCGATGGCACTTTGGACGAGATTTTCGACTTTCAGGATCGCATCACCGACAGCGTCGCAATGCTGATCGAACCACTGATCCAAACGGCCGAGATCGAGCGATCACGGCGCGAACGGCCCGGAAGCGTGGCCACCTACGACATCTACCTGCAGGCCCTGGCCAAGATCTCGACCGAGACCGAAAAAGACAACGCGGCCGCATATGCCCTTCTCATGCAGGGGCTTGCCGCCGAGCCCGACAATGCACAGCTGCTTGCGCATGCCACTTGGGCGCTCGAGCATCGCTACACAATGGGCTGGCCGGCGCTCACCGAGGACGATGTGCAGGCATGTGCCGCACTGGCGCGCCGCGCGCTGGAGCACGGCGCCGGCGACGCCATGGTCATGGCCCATTGCGGCGTCGCCTTGATGCAGACGGTGAAGGACTACGACTGGGGTCTCGCGGTTCTGCAAGCGGCGGCGGAATCCAATCCCAACAATCCGATGGCCGTCGTCAGGGCAGGCGTCGGGCATCTTCATTGCGGCAATGTCAGCGATGCGCTCAGCCACTTCCACAGGGCCAACCGCTTGACCCCGGGTGATCGAGGCGCACATTTCTCGCTTTGCGGTATAGCCCACGCTCATGTGATCCTCGGTGAGTACGACCAGGCCCTGGCCTGGGCTTCGAGAGCACTGGCAAGCAATCCGAATTTCGAGCCAACTCTATGGGTGCTCGTTGCTGCGAGCGCGCATCTCGGGCGCATGGAGGAAGCCCAGCGCCACCTTGCGGCTTTGAGACGACTGACGCCTGATATCACGATCGAGCGCATCCGCGCCGGTCAAGCGGGCAAATATCCGGATCGCATCGCTGCCCTCCTTGACGGGCTGAAAATAGCGGGTGTCCCGGAACGCTAGGGCCTGACCCTAGTTTCGGATCGTTTCGGAACTTTTCCTTGAGCGTTTCAGGACCGGAACGCCCCATTCGGCAGAGACTGCCTCCCACAGCAAAACCGCAAGTGGGAGACGGCCATGATAACGACGCTGACCATCCTTTCCCTCGATCAGGGGCGTATCTACTCCCCTTCGCCTGAGCCAGTTCCACAACAGACGGCTATCGAAGGCGAAGTTGGAGCATCCGCCGTTGCGGAGGCGCAGGGCATTCAGCACTATCTGCGGTGGGCGAACGTTTCGACAGTGTTGCAGGCCCTTGCACGTCTGCTTGCGCCGACCATTGGAGGCACACCAGCCGGCAAGGCCCATTAGAGACGAAAAATGCGTCCCTGCTTCTCTCAGGGACGCATTTTATCCCCACGCGGGGGTGGACCCCGGTCGACCGAAACTCTGGTCAGGCTGGGGCAGGGAACTGGAGATCAGAACCGAAGTTCAAACTTGGAAACGTCGAGCGGGGCCGTTTGTTCCTTCGGCGCACCTACCACGCCTGCCGCGATCGGCTTGACGTCGCCACCGATGACCGCAGCCGTCGTCGAGGCGCGGTCGATGTTGTCGGACGGCTGTGCAGCGGCCGTCATGGACACGGCCGGAGCCTTGGTTACGAAAACGACGGGTGAGCCGCCCATCCAGCCTTCGGTGCGATAGAGCTTCTTCTCGCCGTTGACATCGCGAATCTCAGAAGATTGCAGCGAGCCGGGTGTAAGGGTCGGGACGGTGTAGTCCTTCTTGCGCTCGACAGATTCGAGCGGCGGGCAGCTTTGGCAGCTTTCCTGGCTGATGCTCCCGCCATTGGTGCGCGTGTCCTTGCCGACCACCTCGATAGAAGAGGCGCAGGCGGAACCCGCGGCAAACACAGCTATCGCAGCAAAGAAGACCTGACGCATGGAACACTCCGTCTCACGTTGAGAAGAGACTAGCGCGCCTTTGTTTCCATCCCGTCAGGGGAAAGAGTAAAAATTTAGGGAACTGACCCGATTTCGCGTTTTGCTCACGCCTTTTCGCACTGTTCGGTAGGACATGCCGCCTGTGACCGCTTCTGCGCACAAAAGCCCGAGCGCTCCATCGGCTCACATGAAGCGTCGCGAAACCACCCTCAACTTCACAGCGACAGCCACAGGCCTCAACACTACGACAGTTTGGTCGGGGATGCTGCCCTCGCTCACGCGGTCTTGTCACCGTTCGGAGTGCTGGCTGATGGTGGCATCGGGATTATTGAGAAACTACCCTATCTCAGCCTGCAGAGCCGCAACGACGAGCACTTCGCCTGTTCTCGACGGTATTATTGCAAGGGCGGATTCTGGTCTGATGTAACCGATGAAGCAATCGACACCTTGCTGCTCTCCATCGCCGATGCGCCAACGCCAGATGCCGAGATTTCGGTGCTGCAACTCGGAGGAGCGGTGGCCAATGTAGCAGACGAGGCAACTGCATATACGGGAAGAGGTGCCAGCTACTACTGGCTTGCAGAGCCGGTCTGGGACGATGCTGCCGATGACGACCGATGCATTGCCTGGGGGGCGGATCACCGGCAAGTCGCTTTCGACGTTCTCGATGGCTGGGAACTACGTCAACGAGCAAGCCGATGCCGGCACGGTCGTAGCTTTAGATGCGTATGGCCCGGAGAAGTACCAGCGGCTTGCGCGCCTAAAGAGGCGGCTCGATCCGCACAATATGTTCCGTCTCAATCAGAACATCACGCCGCTGACCTGACTTCCTGTTCAAATCGAGGATGTGCGTCGTTTCCGACCGACCGCGAAGGAGGCCTCGATAAACAAAAGCAAGTTGGTGGCAGATCTACCGAACGCTTTTTTCGCGTTCGATCGCCCGCCAGCCGATATCGCGGCGGCAGAAGCCGTTGTCCCAATCGACCTTATCGAGCAGCGCGTAGGCGCGCGTCTGCGCCTCGCCGACCGTCTTGCCCGTCGCCGTGACGTTGAGTACCCGCCCGCCGGTCGCGACCAGCGCTCCGTCCTTCATGGCCGTGCCTGCATGGAACACCTTGCCTCCCTCGCCCGCTTCGGGAACATGGCGGATCGGCGTGTTCTTGTCGTAGGAGCCCGGATAGCCCTTCGATGCCATCACGACGGTCAGGGCCGGATCGCCCGTCCATTCGGCTGAGACCTGATCCAGCGTGCCGTTGGCGGTAGCGATGAGGAGCGGCAGCAGATCGCTCTTCAGCCGCATCATCAGCACCTGGCATTCCGGATCGCCGAAGCGGACATTGTATTCGATCAGTTCCGGCCCCTTGGCGGTGATCATCAGACCGGCGAAGAAGACGCCGGAGAAGGGATAGCCGCTTTCGGCCATGCCGCGCATCGTCGGCTCGATGATTTCCTTCATCGTGCGTTCGACCATGTCGGCCGTCATCACGGGTGCGGGCGAATAGGCACCCATGCCGCCGGTGTTCGGGCCGGTGTCACCCTCGCCCACCCGCTTGTGATCCTGGGCGGTTGCGAGAGGCAGGACATGCTTGCCGTCGCACAGGCAGAAAAAGCTCGCTTCCTCACCATCGAGATAGGCTTCGATGACAACCTCGGCGCCAGCGGCACCGAAGGCGCCCTCGAAGCAGTCGTCGACGGCTGCGAGCGCCTCCTCGACGGTCATAGCGACGGTCACGCCCTTGCCGGCAGCAAGGCCATCGGCCTTGACGACGATTGGGGCGCCCTGCTCGCGGATATAGGCCTTGGCCTTAGGCGCATTGTTGAAGCGCTGATAGGCACCGGTCGGGATGTCGTAGCGGGCGCAGATATCCTTGGTGAAGCCCTTCGAGCCTTCGAGCTGGGCTGCTGCCGCCGACGGGCCGAAGACGGGAAAGCCTTCGGCGCGCAGCTTGTCGGCTATGCCTGCGACCAGCGGTGCTTCCGGGCCGACGACGACGAAATCGATCGCCTTGCCCTTGCAGAAGGCAATGACGGCATCATGGTCGTCGACATTGAGGGCAACCAGGGTCGCGTGCTCGGCAATGCCCGGATTGCCGGGCGCGGCGTAGAATTCCGTCATGACAGGCGATTGCGCCAGCTTCCAGGCCAATGCGTGCTCGCGTCCGCCCGATCCGATCAACAGAACCTTCATGCCCGTCCCTTTCGCGTTTCCGTCTGGCGGTTAAGGGGAGAGCGCCGAAAGGTCAAGCAGGAATGCTTGAGCAAGAAGCCTTACCAGCCGCCACCACCACCGCCGCCCCCGCCGCCCCCAGAAAAACCGCCCGAGGACCCGCCGCCGGAAAAACCGGAAGACGAACTGGAGGGCGGTGCCGGGATGGTGGACGCAATCGTCGAGGCCATCGATGAGGAGAAGCCGCCGATGCGATCGGAGAAATTGCCACTGCCGAAATTGCCGGAATACCAGGAGGGAGCATAGGCTGCCGCAGCTGCGCCCGCCGCTGCTGCCGCAAGCCAGGTCTCGAAGGCCCTCGACCAGGGCTTTTCGACGCCGAGCGCCACAGCATAAGGCAACAGCTTCTCGAAATGCTGCGGCGACATCTCGGGCGCCCCCGCCATATTCATGCGGTCCTTCTCAGCCAGCGTCATGTACTGGCGCAGGCCGTCGATGCCATCCATCAGCTTGGCCCCGAGCGGCGTCGGCGCACCCATGATGAAGACATAGAGCAGGTTCAAAAGAATGATGCCGCCGATGGCAAACAGCATTGGCGTCTCGTGGAGTTCCACTAGCGACGAGAACAGCGCCAAGGCCAGAGACGACACAATGCTGAAGCCGATAAAGGTGGCGATACCGATGGCGATCACGGACATGACCTTCGCGCCGAGCGACCTGCCGGGGCGGAACGACTTGGCAAAGCCGGCAACGAAGACGGAAATAAAGACGACAACGACGATCGGAATGATCATCAAGGCGATGGTCTCCGGCTCCAGCGTTCCAAAGACGAAGAGGGCCACCAACGAGGCGGCGCTGAGTGCGATACCACCCGTCGTGTAGCCGGTATTCGCATTGTAGTATTTGCCGCGGTGCTCGCGCTCGATGGCGGCCCGGAAACTGTCCCCCGCCGACTTTACCTTCGTTCCGTTGGCCTCGTCGATCGTCAGGGAGCCCTTGGCGCCGACGGCATTCAGCAAGCTCGTTTCGCCGGCCTCAAGCTTCTCCTTGCCGACCGGCTTGTCGGTGCGGCGGATGATGATCGCGTTCTTGAGGTCTTCCAGTAACACATAGCCGCGCACCGCCAGATTGAGGGCCGTGGCCGACAGCGCCGTCCAACCCTGCCCGGAGAAACCGTGATTGTCGATATAGTTCACCAGTGCCGGCGAGATGCCGTCGGGCGGCTCCCAGCGCGGCACCAGCACGCCGCGGGCCGGATCGCGGCCGACCTTCAGCCAGGAACGCGTGTAGTAGAGGAAGACGAGGAGAAGGCCACCGAAGCCGAGGAAGTAGTCGCGGTTGTCGCTCAGCCACCAGCGCCGTTTATCGTCGGCGCTCGGCGGATCGATCGAGCCCTTCGGCATCTTGACGGCAATTGTCAGCCCTTCGCCGGCATTGAGCGGCCGGGTCGTCGAAAACAGCAATCGGCCGCCGCCGCCGGAAACGCTTGCATTCCTGTCCGTCGCCCCCTGCGGGCCAGTGAAAAAAACAGTGTCGGTCGCGCTGACACCGTCAGGAAGGTTGACCGTCGCCGTCGCCGTCAGGATCGGGAAGATCCAGCCGTTGCCGGTGACATTCCAGTAGAGCTCATCGTGATTGTCGAAGTAGCGGATCTGGCGATTGGTGCGGTAGGTGAAGACGTATTCGTGGCGGCCATAGCTGACGGTGACGTCTTCCGAGCCGGCATAGATGCGGATACCGCCACTGATGGACTCGGTATGCCAAGGCTCGTCGCGACCATCGCGCTTGACCGAGATAACGTCGAAATCGACACGGCGGAGGCGGCCTTCTTCATCCTGATAGGTCAGCGGAAAATCGCGGAAGATGCCGCGCCGGATGCGATTGCCTTCGGCATTGACGGTGATCGTCTCCGTCACCGTCATCGCCCCGCTCTTCTCAAGCGCGATGTTTGACACGAAGGCGTTGATCACCTCCGCAGCGATGGCGCCACGCGCCGCAAGCATCAGAAACAGAACGAAGCAGAGGCCGGAAAGCCGTCGGATCATCATACCCCTCGCCTGCGGCGTCCCGGCCGCGTCAGATAGTGTCAGCCCTCGTCGGCATAGGTCACACCAAGCCCTGCCAGCGTCCGCCAGTAGGCCGGGAAGGTTTTACCAACGCAGTCCGGATCAAGGATCGTGATGCCCGCGATCTTTAGGCCGGCTAGCGCAAAACTCATGGCGATGCGGTGATCGGCGAAGGTGTCGATCTTGGCCGGCAGGCGCTGTCCGGCGAGATCCGGATCGGACTGGACGATCAGGTCATCGCCTTCCTCGCGCGCCAGATCCTGACGGATCTGCGTGAGGCCGGTCGAGACCGCTCGAATGCGATCGCATTCCTTGACGCGCAGATTGGCGATGCCGACGAAACGAACCGGCGTCTCGTTGAAAGCCGCAAGAACGGCAAGGGTCGGAACCGCATCCTGCATCTGCGAACCGTCGATGACGGCCGGAAGATGCGGGAACTTGGCGATCAGGTCATAGGCCTTCGCATCCGGCTGCGTGAACGCGCCGTTCGCAACGCCGAGGTCGATCTTGCCTGACGTCAGCACTTCCGCCGCCCAGAGGTAGGTCGCGGCCGAGGCGTCCGGCTCGACCACAAAGTCGGCCGCGGTGTAGCCGGTCGGCTCGACGCGCCAGGTCACCGGGCTGGTCTTCTCGACCTTGGCGCCAAAGGCGCGCATCGCCGACGTCGTCAGATCGATGTAGCCGAGCGCACCAATATCCTCGCCAAGTAACTCGATCGTCACCGGCTTGTCGCCGCCGGCGGCCATCATCAGGAGCGCCGAGACATACTGGCTCGACAGGCCTCCATCGATCTGGATGCGGCTCGCTTCGAAGCGGCCGGTGCCCTTGACGGTGACGGGCGGGCAGCCGGTTTCGGTCGATGCGTCGATGCCAAGCGAACGCAGCGCATCGACGAGCGGGCCGATCGGGCGCTTGCGCATGTGTTGGTCACCATCGACGACAACCGGGCCATCCACCAGGGCGGCAGCAGCCGTCAGGAAGCGCGTCGCCGTTCCGGCGTTGCCGAGGAAGAGCGGCACCTGTGGCGGCAGCAGCTTGCCGCTGCCCGTGACGACGAAGCTCGTGTCATCCGGCTCCTCGATGATCACGCCCATGCCGCGGAGAGCATCGGCCATGTAACGCGTGTCGTCGCTCTTCAAAGCGCCGGTCAGGCGGCTGGTACCCTTGGCGAGACCTGCCAGAAGCAGCGCGCGGTTGGTGATCGACTTCGAGCCGGGGGGGATGGCGCGGCCTATCAGCGGCTTGTCCGGCGGGATGATGGTGAGCTTCTCTTTACTCATAACCTTGTCTTTTCCGTCTTTGCGCGAAGGCCGTTTCCAGCCACGATCATGCCCTGCTCATAGCAGCTTTTACGCAAAGGCAAATGGCGGATATCAGAACTTTACCGTCGGAACGGCGCGATCCGCTTCGTTGGTAATCTCGAAATACTCCCGCTTCTGGAAACCGAACTGGCCGGCGACCAGATTGGACGGGAAGCTCTCGACCTTGACGTTCAGATCACGAGCCGCACCATTGTAATAGCGGCGGGCCATCTGGATTTCGCTTTCCATCGTCTCGAGCGAGGTCTGCAGCTCGCGGAAATTCTCGTTCGCCTTCAGGTCGGGATAGGCTTCGGCGAGAGCCAGCACACGGCCGAGCGCCTGGCCAAGCAGGCCTTCCGCCTGGGCGCGACCAGCGACATCGCCTGCTGGAACTGATTGGGCCTTGTTGCGGAGGGCAACGACCTCTTCGAGCGTCGTCTTCTCGTGCGCGGCATAGCCCTTGACCGTCTCGATGAGATTGGGGATCAGGTCGGCGCGGCGCTTCAGCTGCACATCAATACCGGACCAGGCTTCCTCAGCCATCTGCCGTGCGCGAACGAGGCCGTTGTAAATGAAGACGGCATAAAGCGCGGCCAGAACGACAAGGCCAAGAATAATATACATCACGAATCCCCCGCAACGCCCGAAAGTATGCCGGGAGACTATGCGCGTTACCGCAGATTGTCATCCCGCATTTCCGATCTCTTCGGGACAATCAAGGACAAGGGTAGCGAAAGATCACGATACGGTCGCGCCGGCCCACGTCCTATTTTCATCTTGCACGGTTGAAACAAACGTGCCCGAGAAACTTGCGACGAGGATCATTCAGACCATGAGCGCAGTACTTTTCTTGCTCAACATGCTGGCCATCGCTTCGTACTTCTTTGTCCAGAACATAGCGAGCCCGGTGGTGCGCCGTGTCGAGGCCAGAAGCGGCGATCGCCACTGACTGCCGCCCTTCAAGCGGCAGTTTTCGCTAGATTCGCCCCACCTGCATCGGTCATTAGGAAGGCCTCGCCGCAGGCCTTGGCGAGCGTCCGTACCCGCAGAATGTAGCTCTGACGCTCGGTAACGGAGATCACACCGCGGGCATCCAACAGATTGAAGACATGGCTTGCCTTGATGCACTGGTCGTAGGCCGGGAAGACGCACTTGTGCAGCTTCTGATTATCGCTGTCGCCCGGCGCGCCGGCGGCGAGGAGCGCCTGGCATTCCTTCTCGGCGTCGATGAAGTGCCGGTGCAGCATTTCCGTGTTGGCGTACTCGAAATTGTGGCGGGAATATTCCTGCTCCGCCTGTAGGAAGACGTCGCCGTAGCTGATCTTCTCGTCGCCCTCGCGACCGTTGAAGTTCAGGTCGTAGACATTGTCGACGCCCTGGACGTACATCGCAAGGCGCTCCAGACCGTAGGTCAGCTCGCCCGAGACAGGTGAGCATTCGATGCCGCAGACCTGCTGGAAATAAGTGAACTGCGACACTTCCATCCCGTCGCACCAGCACTCCCAGCCAAGACCCCAGGCGCCGAGGGTCGGGCTTTCCCAGTCATCCTCGACGAAACGGATATCATGCAGCAGCGGATCGAGGCCGATCGCCGCGAGCGAGCCGAGATAGAGCTCCTGCAGGTTCGGCGGGTTCGGCTTCAGGAGGACCTGATACTGGTAATAGTGCTGCAGGCGGTTGGGGTTCTCGCCATAGCGGCCGTCCGACGGGCGGCGCGACGGCTGCACGTAAGCAGCCTTCCACGGCTTGGGACCGAGCGCACGCAGCGTCGTTGCCGGGTGGAACGTACCGGCGCCAACTTCCATGTCGTAGGGCTGCAGCACCGCACAACCCTTGTCCGCCCAGTAATTATGGAGCGTGAGGATCAGCGCCTGGAACGAGCGCTTCGGGTTCATGTGGTCGGGGATTGCTGCAGACATGGAACGGCTTCCGAATTCGTACAAAAGTGCGCGGACAGGTGCCACGACGCGCCAGACGGGTCAAGGCTTTTGCGGCTCTACTCGTCGTCGTCCTTCTTCAGATGGTATTCGCCCGTAACCGGATCCTTGACCAGTGTGCCGATGGCACCCGTCTGGCGCTCCTTCTCGGCACGGCGGGATCGCTCGGCGAGCCGCTTCGCGTCGGCAACAAAGCGGCGGTAGAGAAGCCAGGCGCCAACCACCAGCACGACAATGATTATCAGTTGCGGCATGATGCCAGCCTTTAATCCCTCAGAGCCCGTATCTGCTCCACAATGCCTTCTCCTCGGCGGCCTCGACAAGTCCGGTCGCGAGACCGGCTCCGGCACCTTCCAAGTTGGCTGACGATATACCGGGAATGCGCCTTCCGAATAGACCGCGCGCGGGCATCACCAGCTCGAGTTTGGTTTTGGCCCCAAAGCGGCGCTTCAATTCCTGGCGCATGTCGCCGAGGCCGTCGATCAGGCCGAGTTCGAGGCCGCGCGTGCCCGTCCAGAAGAGCCCGGAGAACACCACATCGTCGTTCTTCAGTTTGCCGGCACGTCGTTCGCGAACCATGGAGATGAACACCTGATGGATTTCCAGCTGCAGGGTCTTCAGGTATTCGATATCCTTTTCCTTCTCGGGCTGGAATGGATCAAGGATCACCTTGTTTTCCCCCGCAGTATAGACGCGGCGTTCCACCCCGATCTTCTTCAGCAGCTCCGGGAAACCGAAGCCACCGGAGACGACGCCGATCGAGCCGACGATGGAAGTGGGGTCGGCAATGATTTCGTCGCCAGCAAGCGCGATCATGTAGCCACCGGATGCCGCAACATCTTCTATGAAGACGAGAACCTTCTTCTGCTTTTCACGTGCGAGTTCGCGGATGCGGGTAAAGACGAGTCGCGACTGCACCGGGGAGCCACCCGGCGAATTGAGCGAGATCGCAACCGCCGGCGCATCCTTGAAGCTAAAGGCCTTCTCCAGGACCTGCGCCGCAGCGGCGAGATTGAGAGTGGGCCGGAACTGGCTTCCGCCGCTCATGATCGGGCCGTGAAGTCGAACCACGGGGATGACCACACCTTCCTTGCGGAAACGCTTCGGCAGCAACCTCTTCAAAAATCCGGCCATTTTCCATCCTTTGCGGCGACATCATCAAACGCCTTCCATGTATGCAACGGAGCGACAAACGCAATGGTCGCTGCAGAAAACATCTCCCATTCACAAATCTTATTGCGAATGACTTGCATTATCATTCCAATCAGACATACTGCTCCTACTGGTAAAAAGGGCGAGATTGCATGGACATCGTAAATACGAACACAAAGGCCGGCTGGCGACACGAGCGCGAAGAGGCATCGCTTTCCGATGTCTACCGCTCAATCCAGACGCAGAAACACGGGACGCGCTGGCGGCGCATCGCCGCGTTCCTCGGGCCCGGCTACATGGTGGCCGTCGGCTACATGGATCCCGGCAACTGGGCGACTTCGCTCGCCGGCGGTTCGAAGTTCGGCTATGCGCTGCTGACCGTTGCCCTCCTTTCCAATCTGATGGCGATCGTCCTGCAGTCACTGTGCGCCCGTCTTGCGATCGCGTCCGGCCGCGACCTTGCGCAGGCCTGCCGTGACGCCTACCCGAAGTACGTCTCCATTCCGCTCTGGGCGTTTGCCGAAATCGCCATCATCGCGACCGATATCGCGGAAGTGATCGGTACCGCCATCGGCCTCAATCTTCTTTTCGGAATTCCGCTTGAGCTCGGCGTGCTTATCACGTCGCTCGACGTGTTCCTCATCCTTTATCTGCAGAAGATCGGCTTCCGTTGGGTAGAAGCTTTCGTGATCGCCCTGCTCGCCATCATCGCCGTGTGCTTTGGCGTGCAGATCTTCCTTGCCGACCCGGAATGGGGTGCGGTGATCCGGGGCTTCTTCCCGACGACCGAGATCGTTTCCAATCCTGAGATGCTCTATCTCGCGCTCGGCATTCTCGGCGCCACCGTGATGCCGCACAATCTCTACCTGCACTCGGGCATCGTACAGACCCGCGCTTACGGCCACACGGTGCCGGAAAAGCGCCAGGCGCTGACCTACGCGACGATCGACTCGACCATAGCGCTCTGCTTTGCGCTGCTGATCAATGCATCGATCCTGATCCTTGCAGCCGCTGCCTTCCATGCGAACGGCAAGACGGACGTCGTGGAATTGGGCGAGGCATCTTCGTTGCTCGCACCGTTGCTTGGCCTGGCAATCGCTCCAACACTCTTCGGCATCGCACTCCTTTGCTGCGGCCTGAACTCGACGGTTACGGCAACGCTTGCCGGCCAGATCGTTATGGAAGGCTTCCTGAAGATCCGGCTACAACCGTGGGTTCGTCGCCTGATCACCCGTGCGATCGCCATTGTTCCGGCCGCCTTCGTCACGATCTGGTATGGCGACAAGGGTACGGCGGAACTGCTGATCCTGACCCAGGTCGTGCTCAGCCTTCAGCTGTCCTTCGCCGTCTTCCCGCTCGTGATGTTTACGGCGAGCAAGGCGAAGATGGGCGCGCTGGTCGCCCCGCGCTGGCTAAGCGCAATCGCCTACGTGATCGCAGCCCTGATTGCCGGTCTCAATGTCAAGCTGCTGTTCGACTTCGTCACCGGCTAGCGCCTGGCATAGGCCGCCCGGCCATTGTTGAGATCGTCAACGAAGGGGGAGAATTTATGCGTCCCCTCCTCGTGCATGATGAGTGGCGCGCGCAGCGAAAGCCGCGCGCGCGACCCTTTTATGGCCGTGACGAGGATACGCACGGCACTCTCGCCCTCGCGCGGATGGATCGCGGTGACTTCGATGCCGCCGAAACGGCGTCCGCAGGCATCGATGATTTCTGCAATCGATTCCGGCCGTGCGATCAGGGACAATTGCCCGCCGGGGATCATGATCGCCCCGGCCGTCCGCACCCAGCTTTCGAACAGTCCTTCCGTCATCGCGTGTGCCTCCGCCTTCAAGGCATCGGGTGTGCGGCGATCGCCCGCATCGTTGAACGGCGGGTTCATGATGACGTGATGAAAGCTCTCGTCGGGGAGACCGGCTTCGTTGCGCGCCTTCGCCCTTAGCGTGACATCCGCCTCGACGACGGAAACGCGGCCCGCCAGATAGGCATTTTGAGGCAGGAGGACGCTGCGGCGCGCATAGTCGGCCATCTCGCCGGAGCGCTCGAAGAGCACGACTTCGGCGGCCGGCAGCCGCGACGCGACGGCCAAGCCGGCGGCACCTGCGCCGGCACCGAGATCCGCGACCTTGATCGGACGGTCGTCGGCCACAAGCGCAGCCAGCAGCATTGCATCCATGCCCGAGCGATGCCCCCTGCCCTTCGGCTGCACCACATGGAACAGCCCCCGATGAAAGGCGTCGATCGTCTCGGCAACATCTCCCGTCATCTCAGGCTCACTTGGGAGCACGCAGTTCGTCGCCGAGCCCGGCATCCGCGAGGATCCGCCGTGCCCGATCCGCCTCCTCGTCATCGACAAGCAGCCGGCGCTGCAACATGCCCAGCGACCCTTCCAGAACGCTCATGCCTTGATCGGCGATGAAGCAGTGGATCCCCGCATCCTTCAGCAGGCTCTCCGCGTAGGAGAGCAACACGGGATCATTGGCGCGAATAAGTTCATGCATTTGCCGGAAAATCCCTTTCAAATTTGCGCGACGCGACAATTCACCCCTTGCCGCGCCAATCGCCCCTTTCTATTGTCCAACTCGATAATTTAACAGGAGTCCGGGTCGTTGGGCGTGGTCATACCGCTTGAAGAAAGCAAAAACAAACTGGCATCCGTCAAGCCGCTGGTCGATTTGACTAAAGCGGACATGCAACGGGTGAACCAGCTTATCCTCTCCAAGGCCGGTTCCGATGTCCAGATGATCCCGGAGGTGGCCAACCATCTCATCTCGTCCGGCGGCAAGCGTCTCCGTCCGATGCTGACTTTGGCGTCGGCCGCGCTGTTCGGCTACAAGGGCGAGAACCACATCAAGCTTGCGACATCAGTCGAGTTCATGCACACCGCGACGCTGCTGCATGACGATGTGGTTGACGAGAGCGACCTTCGCCGCGGAAAGTCCACCGCCCGCATGATCTGGGGCAACCAGGCGAGCGTGCTCGTCGGCGACTTCCTGCTCGGCCAGGCGTTCCGCATGATGGTCGATGTCGGCTCGCTCGATGCGCTCGATGTGCTCTCCTCGGCGGCTTGCGTGATCGCCGAAGGGGAAGTGCTGCAGCTCTCCGTCGCTAAGAACATGGAAACGACCGAGGACGACTACCTCGCAGTCATCCGTGCGAAGACCGCGGCGCTGTTTGCCGCCGCCGCGGAAGTCGGCCCGATCGTCGCCGATGCCGGCAAATCCGGCCGCAACGCGCTGAAGTCCTACGGCATGAATCTCGGCCTAGCCTTCCAGCTTGTCGACGACGCGCTGGACTATGGCGGCAAGGCAGCCGATCTCGGCAAGAATGTCGGCGACGACTTCCGCGAGGGCAAGATCACGCTTCCGGTCATCCTGGCCTACCGCCGCGGGACCGAGGAAGAACGCGCTTTCTGGCGGCAGGCCATCGAAGGCGGCGAGAGCAGCGACCAGCATCTCGAAAAGGCACTTGGCCTGATTGCCAAATACGGCACACTAAACGACACCATTGCCCGGGCGGTACACTACGGCACGATTGCACGCGATGCGCTCGCGCCGCTTCCCGAGACGGCATGGAAGTCGGCCCTGATGGAAGTCATCGACTTCTGCATTGAGCGCGTCAATTAAGCGACGGTCACTGATCGCGGGCTGAATTTATTGCAGGGCCGCTTCAAAAAAGCCATCCTGTTGTGAGTCAGTCATTTCAACTGATTTTGCAGTCGGACGAGGCCGGCTGCCCGACAAGAGAGGTTTTCTAATGCGGCAAAAACTTGCCTTCCGTCTTCTTTCGAGCGCAGCCATGGCAGCGGTCCTATCGCTGGCAGCGCTCGGCGGCGTGAATGCCGAAGAGACGGCCAAGAAGGACGATGCCGCCACGGTGATCTTCGATCCGGATAGCGTCACGAGCTTCTCCGGCGCATTTTTGGCCGCCCGGACGGCCGATGTCGATCACGACTACGAGACGGCGATTGAACTCTACAAGAAGGCGTTGCAGATCGAGCCGGGAAATCCGGAGATCCGCCAGCGACTGATGATCTCGCTACTTCTGAACGGCAACATCAAGGATGGCGTGAAATATGCCAACGACCTGAAGGGCGATCCGACGGTCGAGCGTATCACGACCATTGTGCGCAGCATGGACGCCATTCGCCGCGGCGAGTACAAGACAGCTGAATCACTTCTGAAATATACTGGCCCGAACGATCTCGACCGGATGATGAACGATCTGCTCGCTGCCTGGGCTCGCGTCGGCGCGGGGCGTGGCAAGGATGCTCTCGCCATGGTTCAGAAGATGAAGGGGCCGGATTGGGTCGGCATCTTCAAATCCTACAATGCCGGCGCGATCGCGATCGTGAACGGTGACGTAAGGGCGGCTCGCCAGAACCTCAACGACGCCGTGCTCGACAAGGACGGCGGCGCGACGGCTCCCGATACTTTCATGCGCGCCGTCATGGCTCTTGCTCGACTGGAAGCCTCGCAGGGCAACAAGCAGAAGGCACTCGATGCGATTTCCGTCGGCGACAACCTGCTGCCGAACTACGCGCCGCTGAACGCATTGCGCCAGAGCATCGAAAAGGGCGAGAAGCAGGAGCAGCAGATTCAGACCGCCAAACAGGGCGCTGCGGGCGTGCTGTTCTCCATCGGTGGTGCGCTGAACCGTGACGGCGCCGAGGATATCGTTTCGCTCTACCTGCAGACAGCCAAGACGCTTGATCCGGATAGCGCCGATACGCTCGTCATGCTCGGCGGCATTGCCGAGAAGCAGGAGCAGATGGACCGCGCGATTGCGCTCTACAAGCAGGTGCCCGAGACCTCGCCGATGCGCCGCATCTCCGAGCTGCAGCTCGGTCTTGCCCTTGCACAGGGCGGCAAGGTGGAAGAAGCGCGCAAGCACCTTCAAAGCTTGATCGCCTCCGATCCGAAGGACATTCGCAGCTACCTCGCCTATGGCAGCGTCCTGTCGGATGCGAAGGACTACGCCGCCATGGCGGACAACTACGACAAGGCCGTCGAAGTCCTCGGCCCGCTGCCGGGCAGGGGCGCATGGACAGTCTTTTTCCAGCGCGGCATTGCCTATGAGCGCCTGAAGAAATGGGACCAGGCCGAGCCGAATTTCCGCAAGGCGCTGGAACTCAACCCCGACCAGCCACAGGTTCTGAACTACCTCGGCTACTCCTGGATCGACATGAACCGGAACCTCGATGAGGGGCTGGGGATGATCAAGAAGGCGGTCGATCTGCGTCCGGACGATGGCTACATCATCGACTCGCTGGGCTGGGCTTATTTCCGGCTGAACCGCTTCGACGATGCGGTCGAGGAGTTGGAGAAGGCGGCGCAGATCAAGGCCGGCGATGCGACGATCAACGACCATCTGGGCGATGCCTATTGGCGTGTCGGCCGCAAGCTCGAAGCCGTCTACCAGTGGAACCGGGCGCTCGGTTCCGAGCCCGAGGCCTCCGAGATCCCGAAGATCAAGGAAAAGATCGCCAACGGCTTGCCGCAGGATACCGACAACTCCAAGGCCGCCGACAAGAAGCAGCCGGATCCGGCACCGGTCGAACCGAAGCCCACGGACAAGAAGTCCTGATAGGCGATGCCAGCAGCCATTATGCGCGATGACGTGACTGTCATCGAGGAGGCTCCGGCAAAAATCAATCTGGCCCTGCATGTGACGGGCCAGAGATCCGATGGCTACCGTCTCCTCGATATGCTGGTGACCTTCACCCGGCATGGCGACCGGCTGGAATTTACGTCGGCGGGCTCAGACGAGTTCGTGATCTCAGGACGCTTTGCCGAAGCGCTCGTCGACGACCGCGGCGACAATCTTGTCCTGAAGGCCCGGGACTTTCTCCGCGAGGCAGTTGCTCGCGAGAGTGGCTTTGCTCCCGCGGTTCGCATCCATCTCCAGAAGAACCTGCCGATTGCATCCGGAATCGGCGGCGGATCGGCCGATGCGGCAGCGACGCTTCGCGGTCTTATGCGGCTTTGGAACGTCTCACTTTCGAATGCGACCATCGAGGCGATCGCCGTCCGGCTCGGTGCCGACGTGCCCATGTGCCTGGCGAGCAGACCACTGATCGCGCGCGGCATTGGCGAAGAGATCACGCCTGTCGACGACATGCCGGCCTTTGCCATGGTGCTGGCAAACCCGTTGAAAGGCGTATCGACGCCCGAGGTTTTCCGGAAGCTGGCGATCAAGACCAAACCGGCACTCGACATGGCCCCGCGTTCCACCTGGGTCGAGATGATAGGCTCGATGCGCAATGACCTTGAGCCGGTCGCTCGGGACCTGCTGCCCGAAATTACCGAGATCTCGGCGATGCTCAAGAAGCAAGGCGCTTCGCTTGTTCGCATGTCTGGTTCGGGCGCGACCTGCTACGGCATCTTCGATACGCTTGCAGCGGCTGAAGACGCAGTCGCCGCGCTTCACAGCGAGCGACCGGACTGGTATTTCGAAACAACAGAAACGATCGCTGGAGGGCATGATGCCAGGGCTGGATGAAACGCGTTCTTTCATCCCTGTCGGCATTGCCGTGCTGACGGTCTCGGATACACGGACGCTCGCCGATGACCGTTCCGGCGATACGTTGGTTTCCAGGATCACGGAGGCGGGTCACCGGTTGGTCGACCGCGCGATCGTCCCCGACGACCGACAGGCAATCGCTTCGCGTGTGAAGGCCTGGACCGAGCGCGACGATATCGACGTCGTGATCACCACCGGCGGAACAGGCTTTACCGGCCGCGACGTTACGCCGGATGCGCTGGAACCGCTTTTCGAGAAGAAGATGGATGGCTTTTCGGAGGTGTTCCACCGTATCTCCTACGACAAGATCGGCACTTCGACGATTCAATCACGCGCCACGGCGGGAGTTGCCAACGCGACCTTTATCTTCGCGCTGCCCGGCTCGCCCGGCGCCTGCAAGGACGCCTGGGACGGCATACTGAAAGCCCAGCTCGACTACCGCCACATGCCCTGTAATTTCGTGGAGATCATGCCGCGCCTCGATGAGCATCTGAAGCGCGGCGGGGGCAAGTAACGAACTGCTTCGGCAGAAAAATGCAAACCTGCCGCTCTATGTCCCAATGCCCGGAAAAGTAGGCATCGTCTCCCAGCTATCACCCGACAGCAGGATGCAGCTTACGCCGCGAACATCCGTGATGAGCAGCGTCCACGTGCCGCTCTGCGCGGCATAGACCTCAAGCATGGCGTTCTGGTTGACCAATCCGACTGCCGTCAGTTTTTCGGCAAAGTTCTTGTCGAGGAAATTGACGACCTCGGATCGGCCTGCGCAACTGCGCATCATCTGCGATGCTGCCGAATGCGGATGCGCGATCATCGATGTCGTCAATATGACGGCCGAGAACAGGCCGCGGATCATATTGCGTTTCATGACGCACCTCCTTTTGCCGGAAACCGGCAGAAGAGGAGACTTCCGCTGACCTGTTCTGCCGTCTAACGGCATTCCATGGTCGACCGTCACGAAGCGAGGCGCTCGGGCGGCGCCATGCAGAAATTATAGCGCAAAATTGTATCGGGCGCCATCTTTTGCGGAGAAGTCGAAGGACCAGCACGCGTTTGCTATAGGGCGGCGCGCGCGACCCATGATGGAATCAGTTCGCTGGAAAGCTTGCGCAGCTTCTGCCCTTTCGCGAATTCGGAAAGGCGCATACCACTTCTTGCCGTGGCCAGCGCCTGCTTCTTGGGAAGGAGAAGTCCAAGCTCGAGCGGCGACGAGGCGCGGCCGATGCGCTGCAGGAAGGGCCGTCGATATCCCCGCGAGGCAGTGAAGCGCGCCGGCAACTGGTTTAGCGCCATGTACTCGGCAATCTCGTCGATCCAGCCCGTCTGTGGCCGCGCTCCCGGCTCGACGAAAAGCAGCCACTCGCCCCGCGCCGAGCGCACTATATCCTTGATATCCCATTGCGAATGAAACCGGCAGCCGGCGGCATCGGCCACCCTTGAGGTCCCATCCCTTGAGTCATGGTCAAGCACTACGACATCGCTGACGAGCCCCTCCACTGCGCCCGCAACCAACACCGATAACGTCTGCGCCAGTTCAGGTTCCTGATCCCGGCATTCGAGTACAACAGTCAACATTGCCTATTCATAGAGCGCCGCACAAAAATTTGCCAGCGGCACTTTCCTCATTTTGTTCTTGCATTGTTCTCATATTGCCGATAGGAACTTAATCATCAAAACGGATGGAAGCAACGCTTCCGCCAGCGGAGAATCCCGATGAACGAGCAGTCCCTTGCAGGGCAGGCCGCATTCGCGCCTGCCAATACGGCAGATATTGCCGATGCGATGATCGTATCTGCCGGCCTGCGGATCGAAGTCGACCGCCGCCGGGGCCGCGCAGCCGGACTCAATCCGAGCGGGCGCTTCGAGCCGTTGCGCCGTGAGACTTTCGACGACGGCTGGCAGAACCTTGAGGACCTGCCTCCGTTCAAGACCGAGGTTCAGATCGAAAAGCCCCGAACGGCCATCACCCGCAATGAATCGCCGGACATTCCCTTCGACCGCTCGATCAATCCCTATCGCGGCTGCGAGCATGGCTGCATCTACTGCTTCGCGCGGCCGACGCATGCCTATATGGGGCTTTCGGCCGGCCTCGACTTCGAAGCAAAGCTCTTTGCCAAGCCCGATGCTGCGAAGCTTCTGGAGCGCGAATTGGCGAAGCCCGGCTATAGGCCGCGCGTGATCGCGATCGGCACCAACACCGATCCCTACCAGCCAATCGAGAAGGAGTGGCGCATCATGCGGCAGATTCTCGAGGTGCTTGAGAAGGCGAACCATCCGGTTTCGATCGTAACCAAGTCGGCAATGATCATGCGCGACATCGACATTCTCTCGGCGATGGCGGAGAGGAACCTTGTGCGTGTTTCGCTGTCGGTCACGACGCTCGACCGAAAGCTGGCGCGAACGATGGAGCCGCGCGCCTCGACGCCGACGCGTCGGCTGGAGGCCATCCGCGCGCTCTCCGAGGCAGGTATACAGACATCGGTGATGGCTGCCCCGATGATTCCGGCGCTCAACGATCATGAACTGGAGCGCATTCTGGACTCGGCTCACGCCGCTGGCGCTGCGGAAGCGGGTTATGTGATCCTGCGCCTGCCGCTCGAAGTGTCACCGCTGTTTCGCGACTGGCTGCTGCAAAATTATCCCGACCGCTACCGCCACGTCATGTCGCTGGTTCGCTCGATGCGCGACGGCAAGGATTACGACGCCGAGTTCGGCAAGCGAATGAAAGGTGCTGGACCCTATGCCTGGCAGATTGCCCGCCGTTTTGAAATGGCAACGAAACGGCTCGGTATGACCCGACGCAGCATGCCACTACGGGACGACCTTTTCGTTCCGCCCGATGGCAGCGGCGTTCAACTCTCGCTGCTTTGATGTTTGAGTTCGCGGATGGTCGCCCTGCCCTTCCGCGCTCAAGTCCCCGGCCCGCCGCCCTGATCCGGGGACTTGCAGGAAATCGGGTTGGCGTGCGAGGTTCAGCCGCATGAAACGTCGCACGCCACCCGATTCTCCCATGCTTTTCGAAGATGTCCCTCTCGTGCCGGATTTCCGGCTGGAACTGAAGGCGCGCAAGGCCGGTCATTGGCCGGTCGCCGGCGCCGATGAGGCGGGGCGCGGCCCTCTCGCCGGCCCCGTCGTGGCGGCCGCTGTCATTCTCGATCCCAAACGCATTCCTGATGGGCTGAACGATTCGAAGCAGCTTTCAGCACAGAAGCGCGAGGAGCTCTTCGTGCAGATTCTCGCAACGGCGACGGTGTCTATCGCCTCCTCAAGCTCGACGCGCATCGACGAGACGGATATCCGCAAGGCCAGCCTAGACGCAATGCGCCGCGCCATCTGTGGCCTGTCGATTCCTGCAAGCTATGTCCTGACCGACGGGCTCGACATTCCACCCGGTCTTGCCTGCCCTGGGCAGGCGGTCGTCAAGGGTGACGCACGCTCCGTGTCCATCGCTGCCGCCTCGATCGTCGCCAAGGTGACGCGGGACCGAATGATGGCACGCGCCGACAGCACGTTCCCGGCCTACGGCTTTGCCGCGCATGCAGGCTATGGCACCGCGCAGCACCGGGCCGGCATCGAAAGACACGGCCCCTGCTCGCTGCATAGGATGACCTTCAGTCCGCTGAAAAAAGGCGGGTTTATCGACGGCGAATGACGTCAGGTCAGACGCGAGACGCCCGCTACGATCTGCTCCCTGTGGCGTTGGATATAGGCGATGTCCTTCCGGTAGAGCCGGTGATGCCCTTCCTCGATGTTGCGCTGATACTTCGCCGATCCCGTTGAAGCTTCGGTCTCCATGAAGGAAACGAGGGCTTCGAGCCGCGTGATGATGCCGTCGACTGCCGTAGCGCGAAGTTCGCTGTCCAGCCCATATTCTTCCAGAAAGACACGCGCCCTTTCGATCTGGCTCTCTATACCGGAGAGTTCATGTGCGACGATTGCCGAAGAGAGCGGCGCCCAGCGATAAATCGCATAAGCCAGATCCCATATCCGGGAACCGGGATGCGCAGTCTCGAAGTCGATCACGCCCGCGAGTTTGCCGTCTCTCAGGACGATATTGTAAGGCGCGAAATCGCCATGGCAGATCACATCTAGTGGCTCGCGTGGCGGCAGTTGCCATGTACGCTTCGCCCAGTTGACGGCGACCGGCGCGGTACAGTCGTGGTAGCGGCGCAGCCAGCCTGCCGCCGATAGAAGTGCTGGGGCGGATTGCATCTCGGCGTCCCGCTCAATGTCCGCAATCTTTCCCGGGAGAAAGGTGACACGCTCCCAATCCGCGTCGAGACCGGCCGGCTTCGGTGCGGTATCGAAACCGTGCGCCTGCAGATGCGCCAGAAGCGCCTGCACGCTCCCACTCCACGGGCGGGCGCAACGCCACACCAGGTCGCCACGGCGGAACGGCCCCTCACCGCTGCCTTCCTCCAACATTCAATTCCCCCGATGTGCTCCGGAGACGCACATGTGCGCACAAACAGAAAAGCCCCGCAATGCGGGGCCTTCCTTCCAGAAGCTTGTTGCTCACCTCAATTGAGGCGGCTCTTGACGTGGCTGACCGCGTCGCTGAAGAGCTCGGACTGAACCTTCGTGTCTGCCTTCTTCGCCAGGACGTTTTCGGCCGCAGCGATCGCCAGATCGACAGCAGCGGAACGAACCGCCTTCATCGCATCGGCTTCTGCCTGCTTGATCTTCTGTTCGGAAACCGCGGTGCGGTTCGCGACGAATTCTTCCGTCTTCTTCTTGGCGTCGGCGGTCAGCATTTCGGCTTCGCGCTCGGCTGCAGCAACGATGTGTGCAGCTTCGGCTTCGGCTTCCTTGCGCTTGCGCTGATACTCAGCCAGCAGATGCTGGGCCTCTTCGCGCAGGCGCTTAGCTTCCGAGAGCTCGTTGCGGATCTGATCGGCACGGTCGTCGAGCGACTTCGCCATCATGCCGGGAACCTTGAGGTAAACAACCAGCGCCAGGAATAGAACAAGGCCAACGAATGCGAAGAATGTTGCGTCGAGTGCAAATTCCATCGATCAAGCCCCCTTCTTGATGTCAGCGACCGCAGCGGCAACATCTGCCTTTGCCGAGGTGCCGATCAGCTGTTCCACGACAGCCGTTGCCGTTTCTTCCGCGATGGTACCGACGTCAGCGAATGCCTTCGCCTTGATGTCTGCGATGCGGCCTTCCGCAGCCTTGAGCTTTTCGGCCAGGCCTGCTTCAACGGCCTTGCGGTCGGCTTCCGCCTTCAGCTTGGCAGCGTCGCGAGCGGCAGTGCCGATCGAGTTCGACTTGGCGCGAGCGGCAGCCAATTCGGCTTCATAAGCGGCAACGTCGGCGTCGGCTTCCGCCTTCAGGCGGCTTGCCTCATCGAGGTCCTGCGAGATGCGATTGTGGCGCTGCTCGAGGATACCGCCGATGCGCGGCGTGATGACCTTTTGCATGAGCACGTAAAAGACGACGAACGTAATCGCCAGCCAAAGCAGCTGCGAGGCGTAAGTCGTCGAATCGAAAGGCGGGAATACGCCGCCACTATGATGCTCGGCTGGTACGCCGGTCTCGGTGTGGACATCGCCTGCTGCCGGGGCGGCATGCGTGTCTGTACCGGTTGCTGCACCAGTTTCTGCGGTTCCCGCCGGGGCCTCTTCGGCGTAAGCCGGGGTCACAAAAAACATGCTCACCTCCAGGTGTACTGCAAATGCAAAGGATCACGGCATGCGGACTGCAGGCCGTGATCCTTCAATGCGCCTGTATTAAACGGCGAAGAGCAGGAGGAGAGCGACGAGCAGCGAGAAGATGCCCAGAGCTTCCGTAACGGCGAAGCCGAAAACCAGACGGCCGAACTGGCTGTCAGCAGCAGACGGGTTGCGCAGAGCGCCGGACAGGTAGCTGCCGAAGATGTTGCCGAGGCCGAGAGCCGTACCGGCCATACCAAAGCAAGCCAGACCTGCACCGATGAACTTTGCTGCTTCCGCTTCCATGTTGAACTCCTTTGAAATGGTTGTGTTGCGGCGAATTGACTGACGCCCGAGGGACGTCAATGTCGGTATCCCTTAGTGGCCACCCGGATGGATCGCGTCGTTGAGGTACATGCAAGTCAGCACCGCAAAGACGTAAGCCTGGAGGAAGGCGACGAGGAACTCGAGACCGGTCAGGGCGACCGTCATGATCAGAGGAAGAACGGCGCCACCGATGCCGACCGCACCCAGCGCTCCGAGCGAGGCGACGAAGCCTGCGAACACTTTCAGGGTGATGTGACCAGCCAGCATGTTGGCGAAAAGACGAACGGAGAGCGAAATTGGGCGGGACAGGAAGGAAATGATTTCGATCGACACAACGAGCGGCAGAAGAATGCCAGGAACCCCCGACGGGACAAAGACATTCAGGAAATGGAAACCATGCTTGTAGAAGCCGTAGACGAGAACCGTACCGATAACGAGCAATGCCAGCGCGAAGGTGACGATGATCTGGCTGGTGACCGTAAAGAAGTAAGGGAACATGCCGAGCAGGTTCGCCGTCAACACGAACATGAAGAGCGAGAAGACCAACGGGAAGAACTTCATCCCCTTGGATCCGGCACCTTCCTTCAGCATGTTGGCGATAAACTCGTAGGACATCTCCGCAACCGACTGGGAGCGGCCCGGCACGATCGCCCGATTCGACGTCGAAAAATAGAGGAAGCCAGCTGCAACGGCAGCGGAAGCCGCCATGAAGAGCGATGCATTCGTAAACGAGAAATCAATTCCGCCGACTTCGATCGGCACAATCTTCTGGATCAGGAACTGATGGGTCGGATCGTTAGACACCGCTTGTTCTCTCTATCTTTAGCCCGCGCGAGACGGGATTATTGCACTGGATCGAACGCTGGAGCGCTCTGCCCTATTTTCCACCATTCTGGCGCTCGGCGGGATCAGGCCTTGCAACCTTCCCCGCGGCACGCAGAACGTTCAACACGCCGGCACAAAATCCAAGAAGAAGAAGAACAATCAATCCCCAAGGCGCTGTGCCGACAAAACGGTCAAGGAGATAGCCAAGAATGGCGCCGACGACGATTGCGGAGATGAACTCGCTCGAAAGCTTCATCGCCTCGGCATAGCCTTTACGGCTCGCTTCGGCGCTGGCTTCGATAGCCTCTTCCTTCCCCGCCTCTACGCGCTTGGTTGCGAGCTTCGCTTCCAGTTGCGCACGACGCTTCTCAAGACTTTCCTCGCGGTCATCCGCCATCGCGTTCTCCTCCTCCAGCCGCTGTCCGCGATCCCGCTACCCCGGTTTTCCGGACAACGACCTCAAGGTTTGAGAACCTTTCGGCCCGTTCTGAAGTCGCGCGCAACATAGTTTTAGCAAAAAGCATAGTCAAGGCGTGAGCGGCCGATGTCCAGCCATAAAATAGGCATTAGAAAACATATGCTTAGACCGATCTTGGCGCACTTGGCCAAAATCGACCGAAAGAATCCGCTTTTGTGTGTGGCGATGAGACGCGAAATCGTGCCAGGATCCGCTTTTCCGTTAGCTCCAGCCGCCGCCATAGGTGCGATAGAAGACGTGCAGGCCGATGCGGCCTACCTTCTCCATGGTCTTCGCCCATTTCGGACGAACGTAGACTGCATGATAATGCGTGGCGGAGCCAACCTGCGGGAGCCAGATCTTGCCGGCGGTAACCGCCATCGCAACTTCGCGGGCGATTCTCCAGTGATACTGTGAGTTCACCCGATCCTTGACGTTGTCGCAGGCAAAGGAGAACTGGCATCGGTTGCGCCAGTCCTCGTTCTGATAGACGACGCCGCAGATCGTCTTCGGGTAAGCCGGATTGCGGACGCGATTGAGAATGACCTGGGCAACGGCGGCCTGCCCCTTCACCGTTTCGCCACGCGCTTCGAAATAGATGCCCGATGCCAGGCACTGCTGCTCTGCGGCCGAGAATACCGATGGCGCCAAGATGCTTGCAGCCCAGGCGTGGTCACGCGGACCAATCTGCGGCACGAAGCGGCCGTCGTCGGCCTTGTCGGTCAGAATCGAATCGAACGGCGACTGACGGGAATAATCAGGCGCGGCCGGTGCATAGGCCGTCGCCAGCACGTCGGCCTTTGCGTTGGTCACGAGGCCAGCCAGTATGGGCGAGACGCCGCGATCCGGCTTGGGCGGCTCCTTCTTATAGAAATTCGAGGCGATCTGGATTTCCTTGCCCTTGATCTTCGGCTTCACGAAAGCCGACTTATCCTTGAGGTCGAACGTGGGCTGAAAGAGCAAGCGCGTTCTGTGGAGGATAGACCCGGCGGAGAAATCCTTTGGCGGCTGCACCTTTTCGACGGTAACGACGCGGCCCTTCTTAGATGGACGATTGACGCGGTCTTCGTCCGGCGTCGCCTCATGTCCCTTGTCCTTCGCCATGAAGGCGACCTTGCGGCCGTCGGGCAGAACCATGCCTGCGCCGGCGGCGATCGTGCCTGTCACGACAGGATCGGCAAAGGTCAGTTCCGCCTGATGGATCGACCCTGCCGGCGAATTGGTCAAAACCATGCGCCAGTTTTCCCGCCCCTGGTCGAGGCCGGCAAGCAGAGCAGCGAGGTCAGCATGGGACGCCATCGTCGGCGACATCAGCCACCCGCAAACGCCGAAGAGCGTGGGTGAACTCCAGTTTTGAAGCAAGAGGCGCAGCTTGCCACGGGAACGGCTATTTCGACGCAACGCGAGACTCCGGCATGAGACGCATGAACATGCCGTTGAAAATGTCTCATTAACCTTGATGCTTGGTTAATGCGGACACCTTCCGGAGACGAAAGCATTAGCGGCAGGAAAAATAAAAGCCCGGCAGATTGCCGGGCTTTTAAAGGGCACTTGTTCGGCTAGATAATGACGTGCGAGCCGAGTTCCACCACGCGGTTTGCCGGCAGGCGGAAGTAGTCCGACGGATTTGCTGCGGCATTGGCGAGCGCGATGTAAAGGCGATCCTGCCAATAGGGCATGCCGGACTTCGCATCGGGAACCAGCTTGCGGCGGCCGAGGTAGAAGGAGGTCGACATGATGTCGAACTTCAGGCCCGTCTTGCGCAGCGTCGCCAAGGCTTGAGAGACATTCTGCGATTCCATGAAGCCGAACAGCAATTCGACGCGTGAGAAGCGCTCAGAAATCTGCTCCACCTTATAGCGATCGGCGCTCGAAACACGCGGCTTGTTGATCGTGCGGATCGTTAGAATCACGTTCTTGTCATGCAAAACGTGGTTGTGCTTCAGATTGTGCAGCAACGCGGCGGGCGCCGATTCCGGATCGCTGGTCAGGAAGATCGCGGTGCCGGGCACCTGGGCGGGGGAATGGTCGCTCTTGCGTTCGATCGAACTGACGAAGGATGCCATCGGGATATCGGTATGGCGCGTCTTCTCCATTAGTAGAGCCGAGCCGCGTCGCCAGGTCCACATGATGACGGTGAACACCGTGGCAATCATGATCGGAATGTAGCCACCGTCGTGGATCTTCAGCAGGTTCGCGCCAAGGAAGATGAGTTCAAGACCGACGAGCGGCGCCAACGCGAGCGTTGCGACCAGGATAGACCAGTTCCAGCGAACGCGCACGAACTCGAAGGCCATGATCGAAGTGACGACCATCGCGCCGGTGACCGAGATCCCGTAGGCCGTTGCCAGCGCATCCGACGTCTTGAAGCTGATGACGAGGAAAATGACGCCGAAGAAGAGCACGGCGTTGACGGACGGTACGAAGATCTGTCCCGTATTCGTCTCCGACGTGAACAGGATTTCCATGCGCGGCAGGAAGCCGAGGTTGATGCCCTGACGGACGAGCGAGAAGGCACCGGTGATGACGGCCTGGCTGGCAATGATCGTCGCAGCGGTCGCGAGGATGACGACCGGCAGCAGTGCCCATTGCGGATACATCAGGTAGAAAGGATCAGACATCGCCATCGGATTGCCGAGCACGAGAGCGCCCTGCCCCAGATAGTTCAGCGTCAATGCCGGGAAAACCAGCGCGAACCACGCCCACTGAATCGGACGACGACCGAAGTGCCCAAGATCGGCATAAAGCGCTTCCGCGCCTGTCACCGTCAGGAAGACTGCACCAAGCACCACGACGCCGTAAAATCCCTCATGCAGCAGGAAGCTTATCGCATAGTAGGGATTGAAGGCAGCAAGAATGCCGAAGTCATCGGAAATGTGCGAAATGCCGGCGGCGGCCATCACGATGAACCAGAGCGCCGTGATCGGTCCGAAAAAGCGGGCGACGGCGCCGGTCCCGCGAGACTGGACAGCAAACAGCAGCGCCAGAATGAAGACCGAGATCGGCACGATATAGCTCGTCATGCTTGGCGCCACGAGCTTCAGACCTTCGACGGCCGACAGAACCGACAGAGCCGGTGTGATCATCGCATCACCGAGGAATAATGCCGCACCGACAAGGCCAAGCAGCATCAACAGCGCTGTATGCCCGTTGGCGGTCTTCATCAGCAACGCCAGCAGGGAGAGCGTACCGCCTTCGCCTTCGTTGTCAGCGCGCAGCAGGAAGAGCACGTACTTGATGGTGACGATAATGGTCAGAGCCCAGATCATCAGCGAAATGAGGCTGATCACCTCGAAACGCGTGAGGCCGTCGATCGCGACGGGCTTCAATGCTTCGCGGAACGCGTACAGCGGGCTGGTACCGATATCGCCATAAACGACGCCGACGGAGCCCAGCGCAAGATAGAACAGCTTGCGCGGCTTCATTTTTCGTTCGTGTGAATGGCTGCCTTCGTGCATGAAATGAAAACAGGCTCTTCAGAGCCAGCCTTTCCATCGGAAAAAGAAGAAGGGAATGATGGCGGACAACACCATGAGCCC
The DNA here is from genome assembly GCF_020166565.1 of Rhizobium sp. 3T7. Lineage (NCBI taxonomy): Bacteria > Pseudomonadati > Pseudomonadota > Alphaproteobacteria > Hyphomicrobiales > Rhizobiaceae > Rhizobium > Rhizobium sp. 3T7. Next base: position 322,514 of record NZ_JAIQXS010000002.1, on the reverse strand, counting down.
AATCGAATAGGGATATCCGTGGGCAAAGTGCAGTTCCGGCATGAATTCGAAATTCATACCGTAGATGGAGGCGACCAGCGTCGGCGGCAAGAACACCACGGATGCGATCGAAAATATCTTGATGATCGAGTTCTGCTCGATGTTGATCAGGCCGAGCGAGGCGTCGAGCAGGAAGGTGATATTGCCGGCGATGAAGGACGCGTGTTCATTGAGCGACTGGATGTCGCGCGAGACCGTCTTGCAGAGTTCCTTGGTGTCGCGATCCTGCTGAACGGCCGGGACATTATAGAAAAACGTCATCAGTCGCGAAAGCGACGCGAGGCTGTCACGGATCTTGCTCACGAGGCGATGATGGCCTGCAATGTCCCTGAGCTTTTCTTCCAGATAGTTCGACGGCTTGCGAACTTTCCTGGCGCGGTCGCCAAACACATGCGTCGACAGGATGTCGATACGCGCGACCGACAACTCCAGGATCTCGGCAGTCCGATCGATCACGGTTTCAAAGAGTTTTGCCAGCAGCGCGGCACCACTCCGCCACTGCTGCGGCACGCGGTGAAGAGCGGCAATGAATAGCGAAAAAGACTTTGGTTGCGCGTAGCGAATCGTGATCAACCGCTTGCCAGTCAGGATGAACGCAACGTCGGTCAGCGTCGGCGCGTCCGTTTCAACCTTCCAGACGAGAGACGCGGTCATGAACACTGCATCGTTTTCCATGTAGAGGCGGGCCGACGGCTCGATGTCCTTGAGATCGTCTCGCGTCGGGACCTCAATACCAAGGGTTCTTTCGACGAAAAGTTCCTCCTCGCGCGAAGGCTCGATCATGTCGATCCACATGACATCGTCTCGCAAGGAACCTTGCGACAGATCGCCGATTTCAACCGACTTGCAATTGGAACAGTATGCAGTGATCACCGGTTGGACCTCCGGCAATCCGGGCGTGTCGCGCGCATCGCCCTGTTCATCGAAGGCCCTTCCACGGCGCGCCGATTGCGAAAGCGCGCGGGATGCAAGTTCCCGACCTTAATGAAAGCGATTGAAGAAAGTTCATACGACTCCTGGCACATCCGGCACTCCGGATATGCAATATGCTCAACCGCATCGCAGTCACCAATCCTTCGACCAAGATAACTCCGAACATGCAGGTGACCGGTCCCCATCGGGGTGGCCATCATCGAGCATTCGCAAAAAGCCGCCTCATGGCGACGGCGCGCCATATGACGGAAAGCTGCGAAAGAATCAAGACATCTTACGTTCACGGCGCCGTTTGACCACATTTCCTCCGCAATTGGGAGCCTAGCGGCGGTGACGCATTCACTCGAAAACAATGGCCGGCGCGGCCCTCTGCGGCTGCCCACCGAGCTGCTGCCAGACCTTGGCGGCGATCTCGCGATAGATGCCGGCAACAATGCCGTTCGGCTCCGTGGCGACGAGCGGCGTTCCGGCGTCCGATGTCTCGCGGATGTTCATCGTCAGCGGCACTTCGCCGAGGAAAGGAACGCCGATGCGTTCGGCTTCCCTGCGAGCACCGCCATGCCCGAAGATATCATAGCGCGTGCCTGTATCGGGCGCGATAAAATAGCTCATGTTCTCGACGATACCGAGCACAGGAACCTCGACCTTCTTGAACATGTTCAGCCCCTTGCGGGCATCGACGAGAGCGAGATCCTGCGGGGTCGAAACGATGACGGCGCCGGCGAGCGGTACTTGCTGTGCCATCGTCAGCTGCGCATCGCCGGTTCCGGGCGGCATGTCGACAACAAGCACATCGAGCTCGCCCCAGGCAACCTCACGCAGCATCTGCATCAGCGCCGATTGCACCATTGGACCACGCCAGATCATGGCTGTCTCCTCGTCAACGAGGAAGCCCATCGACATGACCTTGAGCCCATAATTTTCCATCGGATTGATGATGCGACCATCGATCTGGGTGGGACGGCCCGAGATCTTCAGCAGCCGCGGCATCGAGGGGCCATAGATATCGGCATCGAGGATGCCGACACGCAGGCCATTTGCCTGGAGACCGAGCGCAAGATTGACGGCAGTCGTGGATTTACCCACACCCCCCTTACCCGAGGCGACGGCGATGATCGCGTTGATACCGGGAACGCCAAGCTTGCCTGCGCGCGGCTGCTGTTGCGGCGCGTGAGCATGGCCATGATGGTCATTTCCCGCCTGCGGTTGAGGGCGTGAAACCGGCGCCGAGCCTAAGCCGGCCTTCTTGTCTGCCGTCAGCGCAACCAGCGCTCCCTTGACGCCCGGCATCTCCTTGATGACCCGTTCGGCCGCGAGGCGAAGCGGTTCCAGCTCCTTGGCGCTCTCTGCCGGAACAGTGATGGAGAAATAGACCTTGCCGTCCGAAATGAAAACATCAGACACCATGCCGAGCTCGACGATATCGTGTTCGAGATCGGGCCCGCGGACCGTCTTCAGCGTTTCGAGAACCTGTTCCTTGGTGACGCCGGTCATTCCATCCTCACTGCCTATGTTGGCATTCTAGATAGAGGAGCGCCGCGTCTTCGCCAAACAAAATCGGTGATCGAGATGGCAATTGAGAGAAACGAGGTCAGCCGGAAGGCCGTTGCGTCCATCAAGTCCGCCGGGCTTTCGCCCTGATGGATGCAAAGGCCTTCCGGGATACCGAAATAAGCTTTGCGAACTAGAGCAAGCGCGGCAAAAGGCCAGCACAAACAGCCCATCGGAAGAGTAAGAGTGGGGAATGCCGTCAGCGGCGTGTCCCAAACGCAACAACCGCCGCCGACGCCCAGGCCCGAGATCGGGTACCGCGGCGTCGGCTGGCGGTGTGCGGTCGCGCCATTTATCCGGCGTCGTTACCAGGTCCCCTCTGGACCGCTGGAAGCACGGATGCAGAAAACGTGCCAATTGGCAAACATTCGCAAAAGCCAACGTTATCCCGTGACACGCTGATCGGCGGTGGCGAAGATTTAGGCGCGAATGCTTGCGAAGCCCACAATTTGCGCAACCGTCACTTTATGAGACCAGTCCGCAAGGCTCTGGCAACTGCTTGGGTCCGGTTGACGGTATCGAGTTTCTTCGTCGCGCGATTGAGGTAGTGGTTCACCGTGTGTTCGGACAGATTGAGGATCTCGGCGATCTCAACACTGGTCTTACCGGCGGCGGTCCAGTTCAGACAATCGATCTCGCGATCGGTCAAGGAATCCGTGACCCGAGTGTCATAACTGCGGATCTCCGCCAGTCGATCGAAGACGTGGGTGGAGATATAGTGGAGTTCGCGCATTTCCTCGGCGGTGAATGCCTCACGATCGCCTGAGAATGACACGGCGCCGCGACCGCCGGAGGCCTCGTGAGTGGGGAAGTAGGCGCAACGCATCATGCGAAAGCGTTCAAAGAGGGCCGCAACAAAGCCGGCCTTTCCATCGGTTCGCTCCAACTTGACCTGCGACACGTCATTGAAGAACGGCGTGGTCGACGCCCTCAACCGTTTCATGACGGGGCTGTTGGTCACAAGCCCCTCCTGGTCGTAAGCTGCTAGCAGCTCCACCGGCCAGCTTGAGATCACAGTGCTGCTCTGCAGATCGATCGCCGTCGTCGAAGGAAGGTTAAACACCATGAAGGCTCGTGCACGATAGGCTTCCGTCACTTTCTTCATGAAGCGGAAGATATCAAACTGCGTTTTCAGTCCGGCGATCTCACTAACGTTGACGTCCACGGAAGATTTTGGATGCGATGGGGTCATGTGCTTACTCAACTCGAAAGAATGGAATCCTGTGGAGAAGGCGTCTCGTCCACGTCGTCGCTAATTTGTAGTGCGGATGACGAATTGCCTGCACATACACCCCAGGACGGGGGATTGACGAGCGTCAATTGTGATGATTCGTCAGAAAATCTCAATACTATGCTTTAGTTGAGTCTTGGCCGATCGCAGCCAGTGCTCAACGACGCGGCCCAAGTCCTACGCGCATGGCTTCCATGATCCGTCCAGCCGTCGCCCGGATCGGGGCGGCCCATTCCGATAGGCTTTCCATGCCGAGCCGATAGGCCGGACCGGTGACGGAAACGCCGCCGACAAGCGACAGGTTTTCCGACCAGATCGGGGCCGCGATACAGCGGATTCCGACTTCGTGCTCCTCACGGTCGAAGGCATGGCCCACCTTTCGTATCTCCTCAATCTCGCCAAGAAGCGACTTGGCGGTATGCGTGTTGGCGGTGAAGCGATGGAAGGTGATTTCCGCCACCAAAGCCCTAACCCGCTCTTGGGGCAGGATAGACAAGGCAGCCTTGCCTACACCAGTGCAATAGACTGGCGACGCGTTGCCGATCTGCGAGTACATTCTGACGGGCTGCTGCCCTTCGAACTTGTCGAGGTAGATGATCGAGGTGCCTCGAAGCACACCGAGATGGACTGTTTCACCGGTCATATCCTGGAGAGCCTTAAGGTGGGGCTCGGCAATGAGGCGGAATTCATTGCGTCCCCAACTGCGAGAGGCAAAGTCCAATAGCCTTAAGCCAGGCAAATAGAGGCCGTCCTCATCGATTTCGAGCAGCCCCTCTTCCACGAGATGACTGAGCTGGCGGTGAACCGTACCGCGTGGCTGATCGGTGACCGCCAGTATGTCGGTGAAGCGCATGGGGCCGTCGGCGTGGCTCACAACATCGAGAAGGACCATCAGCTTGCCTAGGGTGCCCGTGTCGCGCTTCCCGTGCGCACTCTCTTTTACCGCACTCATCGTTGCCCCAAATGCCTTGACAGGGATACCAGCGTAATCGGATAATTCCACATAGTCAAATTAAGTTCCAAATAATAGAACAATCGCAAGACCGGGAGGAAATGGTGACGGGTATTGTTGCGCAGTTTCCGGAATTTAGGGATCGAACCGTGCTGATCACCGGAGGCGGGTCCGGCATCGGGGCAGCGATCGTCGAGGGTTTTGCCCGGCAGGGCGCCAAGGTTTCGTTCATCGACATCGCGGAAACGGAAAGCCATGAACTTGTCGAGAGGCTGTCGCGCGACACGCTGCATCCCGTTCGCTTCCACAAGGCGGATTTGCGGAATGTTGCGGAAATCCGCAGGACGGTCGACGCAGTTGTCGCTCATTCGGGCCCGATCAGCGTGCTCGTCAACAATGCCGCGCGTGACGACCGACACGATTTCGAAGCTGTGACTGAGGAATATTGGAACGACAACCAGGCGACCAACCTGCGCCACGTCTTCTTCACCACACAGGCCGCTGCGCCCTCGATGCGTGCTGCTGGCGGCGGCGCGGTGATCAACATGTCGTCGATCGCCTTTCTCCTCAACATGCCGGAATTCCCTGCCTATTCTGCAGCAAAAGCCGGTGTGATCGGGCTGACAAAAAGCCTGGCCGGCCAGCTCGGACCTGATAACATCCGCGTCAATTGTATTCTGCCGGGTATGATCGTGACGGATCGTCAGATGAAACTCTGGCTCACCGAGGAAGGCATCGCTCGGACCGTGCAACGCCAGTGCGTCAAGAAGGTCCTGCACGCCGATGCGATCGTTGGTCCGTGCCTGTTTCTGGCGTCGAGCTGCGCGGCAGCGATAAGCGCACAATCTCTTATTGTCGATGGAGGCATTTTCTGATGGCGGATCCCGCTTATGTCGCGGTGGATTGGGGAACGAGCAGTTTCCGGCTTTGGCTGATTGGCAAGGATGACAGCATCCTTGCCGAAAGTCGCAGCAATGAAGGCATGACGACGGCTTCGAAGATCGGCTTCGCCGAGGTTTTGACCTCGCACCTGGCCAAGGTGAATGCGCCAGGAAATCTTCCGGTCATCATCTGCGGCATGGCAGGTGCAAAGCAGGGATGGGTCGAGGCCGGCTATGTCGACGTGCCGACATCGCTATCTTCTATCCTCACCGGCGCGGTATCCGTTCCCGGCCAGAGCCGCGACGTCCGGATCCTCCCGGGACTTGCGCAGAGAGATCAGGCAAGGCCCGACGTCATGCGCGGTGAGGAAACACAGCTTCTCGGCGCGCTTGACCCGGCAAGCACCGGATCACAGGCAGTGTGCATGCCCGGCACGCACTCGAAGTGGGTGCACGTCACGGATGGACGGGTCACCGGCTTCTCCAGCTTCATGACCGGCGAACTCTTCGATGCGATATCAAAGCATACGATCCTGTCGCATGCCGTCGCCGGAGCGGAGCAGACGCCGACAGATAAGGCAGCCTTCGAAAGCGCGATCAAGGCAGCTTACGAACAACCTGCAATGGCGACCAACCTGTTCTTTACGGCGCGCTCGGGACAACTACTGCATGGTCTGACGGCCGCAGCCGCACAGGCCAAAATCTCCGGAACCCTGATCGGTCTGGAAGTTGCGGGCGCCATGGCGAACACTGGAACCGGCGTCAGCGTTACACTTGTCGCCGCCGGCCGGCTGCAGAACCTTTATGAAACAGCCTTCAACGCACTATCTTTACACTTTAACACGATCGACGCTGATACAGCTGTCCGTGGTGGGCTTGCTGCCGCCGCCAAAGCCATTTGGCCGAATTGAGAAAGCACCAAAGCGATGAACCGCATCCCCTTCCCCACGATGAAGCGCCCGCTGATTGCCATTCTTCGGGGCATCAAGCCCGAGGAAACCGAAAGCGTGGTCGGTGCGCTAATCGAAAACGGTCTGACCGCCATTGAAATCCCGCTGAACTCGCCCGAGCCGTTCAAGTCGATCGAGATCGCTGCGAAGATGGCACCTGCCAATTGCCTGATCGGCGCCGGAACAGTGCTGACCACAGAGGCCGTCGACAGCCTGAATTCGGCGGGTGGCAAGCTGCTGGTTACGCCGAACGTCGAGCCCGAGGTCATCGTGCTTGCCCGCAATTATGGCATGGTCACGATGCCCGGCGTCTTCACGCCGACGGAAGCGCTGGCCGCCGCCCGCGCTGGCGCAACGGGGTTGAAATTTTTCCCGGCCAGCGTTCTGGGACCATCCGGCATCACCGCAATCCGCGCAATTCTGCCGGCGGAGCTCGTGATCGCAGCCGTCGGGGGTGTCTCGGACAAGAATTTCGCTGACTACACCAAGGCCGGCATTCATGCCTTCGGCCTAGGCACCAGCCTATACAAGCCGGGAATGACCGCCGCAGAGGTTGCCGAGCGTGCCAAGGCGACCATTTACGCCTATGACGCAGCGGTAGGAGTTTAAGGCGTATGACGGAAATTCATGAGTTCGCGGGCAGGACACTTTGCAACACCAACTCCGTGCTGGGTGAAGGCCCCACCTATGATCCGGACACGAACACGGTCTGGTGGTTCAATATTCTCGGCAAGGAGCTGCACGAGCTGAACCTTTCGACGGAAGAGAAGAAGGTGCATGCGCTGCCGATGATGGCGAGCGTGCTTGCCCGCATCGATGCCGGGCGCCAGCTGCTTGCGACTGAACAGGGCCTCTTTGTCCGCGACACGAAGGGCGGCAATCTGACCTTCTATGCAGCGCTTGAAAGCGACAAGCCGGAAAACCGCTCGAACGACGGCCGCACACATCCGTCCGGCGCACTGTGGATCGGCACGATGAGCAAGCGGGCGGAAACCCGCGCAGGCGCCATCTATCATGTCGCCGGCGGTCGAGTGACCAAAATCTTCGACGGCATCAGCATTCCGAATTCGATCTGCTTCTCGCCGGATGGGACCATCGGATATTTCACTGACACTCGCCTCAGTCGCCTCATGCGGGTGATGGTCGATGCGCAGACCGGGCTTCCAACCGGCGAACCGATTGTCCTCGTGGACACCATGGATGAGCCGGGCGGCATCGATGGCTCGGTTGTCGACGCCGACGGATATATCTGGAATGCGCGTTGGGGTGCCGGCACGGTCGATCGCTACAGCCCGGACGGGCTGCGCATCTCGCGTTACAAGGTGCCCGCGGCCCAGCCCTCCTGCCCCGCCTTCATCGGAAGGAACGGCGACCGCCTCGCAGTCACCACGGCATGGGAAGGACTGGATGACAATGCGCGGTCCATGCAGCCACAGGCTGGGTCCCTGCTCGAACTTGACGTTACGGTGAAGGGAATTTTTGACCCCGTTTATGTAATCTGACGCGAAACCGGGCACAGTGCAAAGGGCACCCCCTGGGCGCCCTTTTTGTTTCCATCGGTTGGGTTGATTGGTGAGACCCCTGCAGCATTTGCGATAGAAGTTCCGCGAAATTAGCAATCTTTGCGCGATTTTTTTCGGGAACCAATAGAAATCCCGTTCATTTCAATAGGGAACCGGCCAAATGGACGCCCGACCGCGAAGGGACGGCAAAATGGCTAGAGATCACTATTGAACTGAAAAGGTAGGTTCGAAATGACACGCAAACTTCTCACAACCGTTGCCGCTGGTGCCCTGTTTGCCACGGCTTTCGCACCGGCGGCATTCTCACAGAGCACAACCCAGCCGGCTGATCCGAACGCTCCGGCCGCACAGGCGGCGCCAAGTGATCCGGCAGCTCCGCCAAAGGTTCCGGATGCAACGGCTCCGGTCCCGGCAGGTGACGCGGCTCAGGCTCCGGCGCCGGCTGAGACGACCGATACCGCGCAGGCTGGCGGCGGCACGTATCTGACCGAGCAGGCTGCCGACCAGGTGAGTGCCAACACCTATATCGGCCAGTCGGTCTATAATAGTCAGAACGAAAGCATCGGTAGCGTCAACGACCTGATCATGAAGAAGGATGGCGGCTTGGTCGCAGCGATCGTCGGTGTCGGCGGCTTCCTCGGAATCGGCGAGAAGAATGTTGCCGTTCCGATGGACAAGATCACCGTCGCCCAGAACACACAGGACGGCAGCGTCAAGCTGACCACCTCTGAGACCGCGGAATCGCTGAATGCGGCGCCGGAGTTCAAGACGCTTCAGATGCTGGCAGCCGAGAAGGCCCCCGCGCCAGGTGCTACAACAGACACAACGGCTACAGGCTCGACAACGAACAAGTAAGATATGCGCAGTGAGGACCGCGGTACCGGTGGCGTCCAAAAGGGCGCCATCGGCGTTTCAGGCGCTGACGCGATCCGACGTATCGTAGTAATTTTCGTGCAGGAACCGCAGCGTCGCGATGCCATCAGCGGGCTTGCCGAAGTGATAGCCCTGCCCCATGCCGCAGCCGAGCGAGCGCAGCTTGACTGCTTCCGAATAATCCTCGATTCCTTCCGCGACCACTTCCAGGTCAAGCCCCTCGCACATCGTGAGGATCGCCTTGATGATGTGCTCGGAAGCACGGTCGGAGTTGATCCGCGACACGAAGGCGCGATCGATCTTGATCTTGTCGAACATGAAATCACGCAGGCGACCGAGGCTCGACTGGCCGGTCCCGAAATCATCCAGGGAGATGCGCACACCTGCCTGGCGCAGATCGGCGATGATCCGATTTGCCGTATCGGCTGAGCCCATCACCGCAGTTTCGGTGATCTCCAGTTCGAGCCGGTGCGGGTCGAAACCGACCCGGCCGAGGATCGACAGGATGCTGCTGCTCGTGCCCGGATCCATCAACTGCGCCGAGGAGAGATTGAAGGAGAGGAAGAGTTCGCGCGGCCAGGAAAGTGCCGCTTCCGCTGCCTTGCGCAGCAACGCCTCAGACAACGCGTCAATAAAACCGCGTTCTTCAGCAAGCGGCACGAAAACGCCCGGTGAAACGAACCCCAGATCCGGATCGTTCCATCGCGCCAAGGCTTCGAAGCCCACGACCTGGCTGTTGGCGAGTGCGACGATCGGCTGAAAATGCACATCGATCGCGTCGGAGATGATGGCGTTGCGCAGCGCCTGTTCCAATTGCGTGGCGCGCTTCATTTCCTGGGCGATCTCGCGGGAATAGACGGTGATCTGGCCACGGCCGCGTCGTTTTGACCGGTAGAGTGCGGTCTCAGCGCTTTTCAGCAGTTCCTCGAACTCCTCGCCAGCAAATGGATAGATCGAAAAGCCGAAGGATGCCGATAGCCTCACATTGCGGTCGCCAAGATCGTAGGGCGCCGATAGCACCTCGCGGATCATCTGGCCGAACTTCTCGGCGCTGGCCCGCTCGAATACCAGCGGCAGGACAAAGGCAAATTCGTCGCCGTCATGACGCGTGACCAAGGCGCCATCCGGAACGCAGGCCTTCAGCCGATGGGCGACCTGGCAGAGAATCTCGTCGCCCGCCGATGAGCCGAAGAGATCGTTGATCGGTTTGAAGGAATCGAGATTGGCGATGCCGACCGTAAATGGTGCAGGATCACTCGCGCGTTCCGCGGCGATCTGGGCAATCCGGTCGCGCATGCGGTAGCGGTTTCCGAGCCCGGTCAGCAGATCGGTATAGGCCATCGTCTGAAGTTCATTCTGACTTAAAGGCACCAAAGGCATTTCAGCCGACATCATCATTCAGACCCAGACTGCACCAATTCGGGAAAGGATGGCGGGCAAGTCTTAAGAATTCGTAGTGGATCGGCCGCGTTGAGACCGTGTTCCGTCCCAAGATTTAGGGAGTTGACGAGCTTTGTTCGTCACATGCTGGCCTGTTGACGATCCCCGGCAAGGTACTTCTGAAAGATCCCCTGAAGAATATCGGGGCTCACCGGCTTCATGATCACATCGTCCATTCCGGCCGTTGCGCACTCAGCTCGATCACGCTCGAAAGCCTGGGTAAGAACACCGATAATCGGCGTTCTTGAACTGCTACCATCCTCGGTCTGGCGGATCAATCGCGCCGCTTCGAAACCGTTGAAGCCCGGCAACGATATGTCCATCAGGATAATCTTTGGCTGATGCTCGGTCCACAAACGAACCGCTTCATCGCCGCTTGGAGCGATCAGGTAGCGGTAGCCAAGACCTTCGAGAATCTGCGAGAAGACGATCTGGTTGATGTCGTTGTCTTCGGCAACGAGCACATCGAGCGTGCTGATCTCCTCGACTGTAGTGATTTCCCAATCGGTGTCGATGCCTTCGGCGATTTGGCCCCGATTGCTACGGTTGAAATGCCGAGCGATCTGGAAGGTGAGCTCATTGGCGAGCTGGAAGCCGTCCATCACCAGCGCCGGGATGCCATATTGTTCGGCAAGCTCAAGGCAGCGCATGCCAAGCTGATTGTCGACCACAAGCAGGTCAAGCGAGATGCCGGAAGAGCTCGCGATCTCCAGGAAGTGCTCTTCCTCATCCTCACCGCGGACCGAGCAAGCCTCGAAGCCATATTTGGCGAGGGTCCGCAAGGCCGCTGCTTCGGCCACCACGTCCGACGTCACCACCAGGACTTTCCGACCCGAGAAGTTCTCCGGGACGATCGCCTCCATCGCGGCCGGTTCGCGGCGCTCGCCGCTGCCGCCTATGGGAACGTAGGCGCGCCGATAGGAATTCTTGCTCGATGTTGTGACCGTCGACGCAAACCGGAATTCATCGAGGTCGGCACCGTCCCGCGGCAGGTCTTGCATGGTCGAGACGAGAAAATAGCGCCCGGGCTTGCCAATGCGGTGCTTGCGCGCAACGATGTCGCGTTCCGCGCCGTCGCGGGAGACCTGCCGCTGGCGGGAGATCGACATTTCGCCGGTCTCCAGTACATGACGGTCACTTTCCTCGAAGCGCTGGGCAACCTCCTTGGAGAACAGGTCTCCGCTCTTGCGGCCGAGCACTTCATCGACGGTCGTCTGGTATTTTTCGCAAAAGGCGATGTTCACGGCGACGTAGTTCAGATTACGGTCCTTGACGAAGAGCGGGAACGGCAGGTTGTCGAGGATATCCTCGGTGAGCTGCACGCGTTCCAGATCGGAGCGCCACTGTTCCTCACGCTTCTTGTCCTCGGAGATGTCGTGGATGACGCAGACGCCATAGCCGCTTGCGAGGCGACGCTTGCCGAACCGAATCCAGCGGTCCGTACCGTGCCGCTCGACCGCTTCGAAGCGTTCGCGCCAATGCGAGGCGATTTTCTGGGACAGCCAATCCTCGCGGCTCATCGCGCCCTGGTAGCTTGCCGACTGCGTGCGGATACCAGTGTCGTAGATCGCGCCCAGGAAGTCTCGCAACCGAGTGCCCAGCTTGAGCATGGTCTCCGATATCGGAAAGAAATCGAGAACCTGGCGGCTCGCAAAGATCATGTGATCGGTCTTGTCGTAGACGATGAACGCGGCGCCTAGACTCTCGCATACCGCGTCAAACAGCGCCGTCTGCAGGCTGGTGTCAGCCGACATTTCGCTGCTCACAGATGATGTGTCCGCTTTTTCGAAGCCGGCACTCATTCCTACGCGTCCCACATCTGTCCGATTAAAACCCAGTCCTCGGAAGTAAGTCGCAAAATGGCACCTTTGTCTTAAGGCGCGCTTAACGTTAAGGAAGCGGAATTGGAGCGTGCAGAACGGTGATCGGCCCGCGCTTTGGCACTTCCCTCCGCTCCACGAATCCAAGAGAATAGGCGCATGGCCATCAGACAGCTTTCAGAAACCCTCATCAACCAGATCGCGGCCGGCGAAGTCATCGAACGGCCGGCCAGTGCCGCCAAGGAGTTGATCGAGAATGCCCTTGACGCAGGGGCGACTCGCATCGAGGTGGCGACATCGGGCGGCGGAAAGAGCTTGCTGCGGGTTTCCGACAATGGCTCGGGCATGGATGTTGCCGATCTGGAGCTCGCCGTACGCCGCCATTGCACCTCCAAGATCACCGATACGCTGGACGACATTCGCACGCTCGGCTTTCGCGGCGAGGCGCTGCCATCGATCGGATCGGTAGCGCGGCTCAGCATTTCCAGCCGCCGCCGGGACAGCGCCGGCGGCAACGAAATCACCGTCGAGGGTGGCAGAATTACGCATCTTCGCCCGTCACCCGGCAATCCGGGCACGATCGTCGAGGTTCGCGATCTCTTCTTCGCGACCCCCGCCCGCCTGAAATTCCTCAAGACGGAGAAGGCCGAGGCTGCGGCGATCACCGAGGTCGTCAAGCGCATGGCGATTGCCTTTCCCGGGGTTCGCTTCGTGCTCTCTGGGACTGACCGAACGACTCTGGAATTGCCGGCGACGGGCGACGACCATCTGGCGCGCATGGCGCAGATCCTCGGCAAGGACTTTCGCGACAACGCCATCGAAATCGATGCCGAGCGGGAAGGCGTATCGCTGACAGGCTTTACCGGCGTGCCGACGTTCAATCGTGGCAACTCGGCCCATCAGTACGCCTTCGTCAACGGCCGCCCGGTGCAGGACAAGCTCATCCTCTCGGCGATCCGCGGCGCCTATGCCGAGACGATCCCCTCCGGCCGTTATCCGGTCGCGGTGCTGTCGATCAGGCTCGATCCGGCGCTTGTCGACGTCAACGTGCACCCGGCCAAATCGGACGTGCGGTTCCGCGATCCGCAGTTGGTGCGCGGTCTGATCATCGGGGCCGTGCGCGAGGTGCTGGCGCGCGATGGCAGCCGAGCAGCGACAACGGGCGCAGACGGGATGCTGCGCTCCTTCCGGCCCGGCTTCCAGCCGAGCGCCCTGCGGCCGCAACAGCCTTGGTCGGCGGCGACTTCGCCCTCCCGCCCATTTTACCAGGCCGCGAACGGCAGCTTCGGGGAACGCCCGCAGGCTTCCTTCGACGGGCTTGCGATGCCCACGGCACGCGGCGACGCCGCGCCGTCCCCGAGAATGCCGGTGGCGCCAGAAGAGCCGCCGCAGCGCTATCCGCTTGGTGCGGCCCGGGCGCAGATCCACGAAAACTACATCGTCGCACAGACGGATGACGGCTTGGTCATCGTCGACCAGCACGCCGCCCACGAACGCCTCGTGTTCGAGGCGATGCGCAAGGCGCTGCATTCCAAGCGGCTGGCCTCGCAGGTGCTTCTTATTCCCGAGATCGTCGATCTGCCCGAAGAGGACTGCGACCGGCTGATGCAGTTTGCGGCGGATCTCGGCGAGCTGGGACTGGTGATCGAACGCTTCGGCCCGGGCGCCATCGCGGTGCGCGAGACACCTGCCATGCTTGGAGAGGTGAACGCCACGGGGCTTATCCGGCAGTTGGCGGACGAGATCGCCGAATGGGATACCGCCACCGGCCTGTCGGCCAAGCTCGAGTATGTGGCGGCGACCATGGCTTGCCACGGATCCGTGCGCTCAGGACGGTGGCTGCGCCCGGAAGAAATGAACGCGCTTCTGCGCCAGATGGAAGTCACCCCGGGCTCCGGACAGTGCAATCACGGACGCCCGACCTATATCGAGCTCAAGCTTTCGGACATCGAACGGTTGTTCGGCCGCAGTTGAAAAAGCTGGAAAAGGCCGCGGCGGCACGTTATGGCAGGGACGTAACAAGCCTGTAAGGAAACGGAGCGCATGAATTTGTTCGAAGGAAATGGAAACCGCGAAGCGCAGATACGCTATCTCGATGCGGATTTTCAGATCCTGTCGCCGGGCTCCTACGTCGTCTGTGCGATTACCGGCAGGCAGATCCCGCTCGATGAACTGCGCTACTGGAGCGTCGCGCGCCAAGAGCCCTATGCCGATGCCGTGGCTTCGCTGGAGGCAGACAAGCGCGCCGGCGTTTTGCCCAACCAGAAGCGTTGAGCGCTAGCGCGGTTGCAGATTCGCTTGCCGCGCTTTCGAGAGACATACCGTTTAGGTCTTCCGCCCTTCCCTCAGGCGCCGGTCGCGACAGGCATTGATCGCGCGGTCGATGATAAGCCTTGGCGCCAGCGTGTCATCGAAAGCCATCTCCACCTCGATCACCCGGCACTTTGCCGCGAGCTCCTCGGCTTTGCCATGATGGCCGGCAAGGCGGACGAAATCCTTCGCGGTCGTGACGATCTGAAGGCCATCGCGCTCCGCCGTTGAGAGGATGTCTTCGATCTCGTCATCCGTCAGATGCTCGTGATCGCCGAACGAGCGGCGAGCGGCGATGTTCGCCCCGACGGATTCGATCGTCCGGAAGAATTTCGACGGATCGGCAATGCCCGCAAAGGCCAGCACGTTACGGCCGGAAAGATCGGCGCTGTCGCATACTTTCAGCGAGGCTGTAAAATAGGGCTTGGCAGCACGCGCGGCGATCCGAACGATATTGTCAGCGGCCTCTCCCGCGCCAACCTTCAGAAGCGCCGTGGCATAGCGCAACTGCTGGCGGATCGGCGCGCGCACGGGACCGCCCGGGACGATGTGGCCGTTGCCCAATCCGCGTGTGGCATCGATAACCAATAATGCATAGTCGATCGTCAGCCGCGCGCTCTGGAAGCCATCATCCATGATGATCAGATCCGCGCCCTCCTTGACGAGGCACTGGGCGCCTTCGACGCGGCGGCGGGAGATCACGGTCAGGGCCTCGCGGGCGAGAAGAAGAGGTTCGTCACCGACCGCAAGGGCGCGGTGATGAGCCGGATCGACGACTGTGGTGACATCGAGCGAGCCACCATAGCCGCGACTCAGGAAACCGGGCTTCAGCCCCTTCGCCTTGGCCGCACGGGCGATG
Source organism: Rhizobium sp. 3T7 (assembly GCF_020166565.1). Taxonomy (NCBI): domain Bacteria; kingdom Pseudomonadati; phylum Pseudomonadota; class Alphaproteobacteria; order Hyphomicrobiales; family Rhizobiaceae; genus Rhizobium; species Rhizobium sp. 3T7. The sequence continues at coordinate 307,152 of NZ_JAIQXS010000002.1, read as the reverse complement.
GTCAGCGCCGTCGGCGTCTTGCCTGCGCCGCCGACGGTAAAGTTGCCGACGCAGATGACCGGCACCGGAACCGAGGCGCGCTTGGCATTGGCCATGCGATACCCGGCAATGCGCCCGTACAGGAAGGAAATCGGATAGAGCGTCCAGGCACGCCAATCGGCTTTCGACCACCAGAAGGGTGGCGCTTCGGATACCATTTTCCCCGCCCTGCCTTTCGGACCCCGAGCATCATGCTGACGGGTTATGTCCTCGACCGGGCGAAAAGAAAGGGTAATTTTCAAGAAAAAGCAAGCCCTTGGTCAATTAGGCAAGCTGAAGGTCGGGCAGCAGCCCCTCGAGCTCGGTGATGTCGTTCAGACAGTAGTCCGATGCGGCGGCGAGCGATTCCCGCGATCCCGTGCCTGTAAGCACAGCCACGGTGACGCCGACCTTGGCGTTGCGGCCCATATGCAGATCGTGGTTATTGTCGCCAACGACGGCGACCTCGGAGGGATCGAGGCCGGTCGCGGCGCAGAAACCAAGCACCATTCCCGGTTCCGGCTTGGTGCCGAAGCCGCTGTCATATCCGGCCACGTAGTCGATGAACGGCGCAAAGCCGAAACGCTGGGCCGTCTGTCTGATCGAACGCTCATTGTCGCTTGACGCGACGCCGAGGCGAAAGCCGCGCCCATGCAGGCGACCGAAAAAAGCTGCAAGATCGGTGACCGCGACGGAAAAGTCGGCGGCATGCGAAAAGAGTTCGTCCAGCTTGATCGTCAGCTCGATTACGTCGAGCTTCGAGCCCGCGGCGATCAGCCCTTCCGAAATCTGGCGCGTGTTGCCTGCGGCAAGCAGGCTATCGGGAACGATGTGGCCGGTGACCGGATCCATGCCGCAAGCCAGAAGCAGCCGGTTCGCAAGTTCCAGATCGCCCTCTGAAGCGATGCGCGCCAGTTCGCGGTTCACGGGCAGCCAGCTCTCGTCGTAATCGAGAAGCGTACCGTCTTTATCGAAGAGTATTCCCTTGACCGCCTTCATATCCGCCCCTGCCCTCAGCGCTGCACAGCCGCCTTCGGCAGCAGTCTCGCCTTCACCGTCAGCGGATTGATATAGGGCTCCAAGCCCTTGACCGTCGCCGTCAGCGCGCCACGCATTTCTTGCACGGCGCCGATCCCAGCCTCGATCATGTTGCGGCGTGCGCCGTCGTTGGTGAGTAAATAATGGACGCCCTTGGCGAGCATCTCCGTGTCGCGGACCATGCGCGCGCTGCCTCGCCGCGCCAGCTTCTGATAGGCTTCTCGGAAATTCTGCACATTGCTGCCCGACAGCACCGCGCAACCCAGCATCGCCGGCTCCAGCGGATTTTGCCCGCCCTCGGCAAACAACGAGCGTCCGACGAAGGCCACCTCAGTCAAGCGCAGGTAGAGGCCCATTTCGCCGATCGTGTCTCCGAGAAAAACATCTACATCAGGGGTGAGCACGTCATCGCGCGTGCGGCGGGCCACCTTGAGACCCAGCTTGACGAGCTCAGCCTCCACCTCATCGGCGCGTTCCGGATGGCGAGGGACGATGATCGTCAACTGCCCGTTTCGCTCCTTCAGCGCGCGATGGACAATGCCCGCTGCCTTTTCCTCGCCGTCGAAGGTGGAGATTGCCGCCCAGGTCTTGCGGTCGCCGAGCTGCTTCTTGTAACCGGCAAACACTGCGGCATCATAAGGCGGAGCGTCGGTATCGACCTTGAGATTGCCGGACATCATGACGTGGCGCGCGCCGAGATCGCGGAAGCGCTCCGCGTCGACATCCGACTGCGCAATCACGAGCGCCAGGTTTTCGAACAGGGCCTCGGCAAGTGCCGGACGCCGGCCCCATCGCTCGAAGGAGCGGTCGGACATGCGGGCGTTGACGAGGATCTGCGGGATACGGCGGCGGCCAAGTTCCATCAGGGTCGCCGGCCAGATCTCGGATTCGGCGATCAGCGCGCAGTCCGGCTGCCAGTATTCGAGGAAGCGGCTGACCGCCGGCTTCAGGTCGAGCGGCACATACTGGTGGATCGCCTCGTTGCCGATACGCTCAGCGGCGAGCTTGGCGGAGGTAATTGTTCCCGTCGTCAGAATGACATGGATGTCGCGACGGCGAATCTCGCGGATCAGCGGAATGACGGCGTTCGTTTCACCAACGCTCGCGGCATGAAACCAGACCAGCGGTCCGGCCGGGCGGTCGGCGCTGGCATAGCCCGAGCGCTCCAAACGGCGGGCACGGTCTTCCTTGCCCTTGGCCGCCCGATAGGCGAGATATCCGCCGACGAACGGAGTCAGCAACGTCCCTGTTGCCTGATAGGCGCCCAGCGCGAACCGCGCCATGCGACCGCTCATCTGCCAATTCTCCGATCGCAAATGATCGACATCAACCCATTCCCAATTATTGTTGCGGCCGCAATGGCCGATCAGTTTGTCCAGAATGCGTCAGGCAGTCAGTTCGCGGTCACACCAGCCACTACCGCGGGAGGGTTACTGCGCAGACTTGTTTTCCGGGTCCAGCAAACGGTGCATGTGGACGATGAAATAGCGCATGTGGGCGTTGTCGACGGTCGACTGAGCCTTGGCCTTCCAGGCTGTCAGTGCGCTCGCGTAGTCCGGAAAAATGCCGACGATATCCAGGTCCTTCAAGTCCCGGAACTGAACGTCTTCCAGGCTTTCCAGTTCGCCACCGAATACGAGATGCAGGAGCTGCTTCTTACCGCTGGATTCAGTCATTTTCTTCTCTTTCTGCTCTGTTCTCCCCCACAGTGTCATCTGAGGGATTTTGACGGAAACGTCAACTGCCTCGTGGCCGGCCGATCCCGGTTATCAAGTCGGCAAGCCGTGCTGGCGCGGCAGCGCAAAGCTCGCCGTGGCTGACCTGCTCGCGGTTATAAAGCGGCGCGTTGCCCTGCAGATCCACCAGTTGGCCACCGGCGCATTCCAGTATCAGATCGGCAGCGGCAAGGTCCCAATCATGGGAGTTGTGCTTGACGAAGGTACCGTCAATCCGGCCGTCGGCAACCATGGCAATGCGATAAGCAAGAGACGGTACGTGCCGGACACGCTCGATGCGATTTTTGAGCGCGTCTGGAAATGCCTTCAGCACGTCCTCGGCGATGGCAAAGCGCCCAGGCGTATCGAGAGCTGTCGTCGAAACAACGATCGGCCGGCCGTTTTTAAAAGCCACGCCGCCCTCTACCGCCTCGTAGAGTTCTTCGAGAACGGGAGCGTAGAGAACGCCGGCGACAGGCCGGCCACGGCGCACGACCGCGACGCTGACACACCATAAATCCTGGCCGGCCAGGAATGCCCGCGTACCGTCGATCGGATCGATGATGAACAGCGTTTCGCGCGACAGGCGCGCGGCGTCGTCATCGGTTTCTTCGGAGAGCCAGCCGTAGTCGGGGCGGGCAGCACGCAGGATGGATTCAAGTTTCCGGTTGGCCGCGAAATCGGCGGCGCTGACAGGCGATCTGCCCTCGTTCTTCCACCAGACCTCCGGCGATTGATTGAAGTAGCCGAGCGCGACTTTGCCGGCCTTCCTGGCGGCATCTGCGATCAATTCCAGATCGCTCCGCCAGAGGGCTGTGTCCACGTCAGTCATTTCGGCAATCCAATCTATCAGCGCCCGGCGAGCGTCATTCCTTCGACCGCAAGCGTCGGAGCCGCGACGCCGAACTTGCGGTCTATGTCGTTTGCAGGTGTTACCCGCATGAACATGTCCTTGAGGTTCGAAGCGATCGTCACCTCGGATACGGCAAAGGTCAGTTCGCCGTTCTCGATCCAGAAGCCGGTAGCACCACGGCTATATTCGCCGGTGATCATGTTGACGCCCTGACCGATCAGCTCTGTCACGTAGAAGCCGTTGCCGACACCGCGGATCAGGTCCTCCGGCGAGATGTCGCCTGGCTCGAGAGCAAGGTTCGTCGCCGATGGCGTTACCGAATTGCCGCCGCGCACGCCTCGACCGTTGGTTTCCATTCCGATCTCGCGGGCAGTCGACGTGGAGAGGAACCAGTGCTTAAGGATGCCGTCCTCGATCATCAGCAGCCGTTCGCCTGAGATCCCTTCGCCATCGAAGGGTCGCGACGACGGGCCCCGAACGATAAGCGGATCGTCCGAAATCGTAAGCCCCGATTTCAAGACCTGCTGGCCCATCTTGTCGCGCAGGAAGCTCGTCTTGCGCGCAACGGACGCGCCGTTGATGGCCCCGGCAATATGGCCGACAAAGCCGCGGGCAACGCGGGGATCGAAGACAACCGTGACATCCTTGCCGGTATCCACTTGGCGCGGATTGATGCGCTTGACCGTGCGTTCGCCCGCTCGGCGGCCGATCTCCGCGGCATCATCCAGCTCGCGAAAATAGATGCGGCTGTCGAAATCATAGTCACGCTCCATGCCTGTGCCCTCGCCGGCGATGACGCTGACGGATCGGCCGAAGCGCGAGCCCATGTAGCTGCCCTCAAAACCGTGGGAGGTAACGAGCACGAGACCGCCCATGCCGGCCGAAGCCCCGGCGCCGGACGAATTGGTTACGCCTTTGACGGCAAGTGCAGCAGCCTCCGCCTCGAGGGCAGCCTCGCGGAGTTGGTCGGAAGAGACCTCGGTCGTGTCAAGAAGCTCGAGATCCGGATAGGACTTCGCAAGCTTGTCCTCATCCGCCAGGCAGGCGAAAGGGTCTTCCGGCGACACTTTGGCCATCGCCACGGCCCGTTCGGCCAGAGCGGAAAGATCGAAGCCTGGATTTGCAGAGACGCTTGCAACGCGTTTGCCGATGAAGACGCGCAGCGAGAAATCATCGCTTTCCGACGATTCCGTACCCTCGACCTTGCCGAGGCGCACGCTGACCGATTGCGATCGCGAACGCACGACCACCGCATCTGCGGCGTCGGCGCCCGCCTTCTTTGCCAGGTCGATCAGTTGGCTTGCGCGGGAAAGAAGCGTCGAGGAGTCGATTTCTGAGGACATGATTTGGCCTTTCCTTCGCGTTCCATTTATTGTGCACTACGAAAAGCATCAAGGCCGCGCGCGTCGATTCTTTTGCCCGCCGCTTGCATGCCTCCCTGCATTGAAAGAAACTCGCTGCATGTCCGAGCCCAACACTCTTTTCACCGAGACGATCCTGCTGCTCGGTGGCGCCGTTGTTTCGGCGCCGATCTTCAAGCGCCTCGGGCTCGGCACGGTGCTCGGCTATCTGGCCGCCGGCGTCGTCATCGGCCCGATCTTTCACGGCTTGACGGATGGCGAGCAGATCCTGGACGTAGCCGAACTCGGCGTCGTTTTCCTCCTTTTCATCATCGGGCTCGAGCTGAAGCCTTCGCGCCTTTGGCAGATGCGGCGCGACATCTTCGGGCTCGGAACCGCGCAGGTGGTGGCGACCGGCCTGTTGCTGACGCTACTGACCTATCTTTCCGGCGTTCTGGACTGGCGCGGCAGCATCGTCGCGGGTTTCGGGCTTGCCCTCTCCTCAACGGCGTTTGCGATGCAGATCCTCGAGGACGAAGGCGATGTGAATACCCGCTACGGGCAGCGCTCGTTCTCGATGCTGCTGTTCCAGGATCTGGCAATCGTGCCGCTGCTTGCGCTGGTCAGTATTCTTGATGGCGGCAAGGGTAGCGGCACGCCGCTGCTGGACTTCGCGATTGCCATCGCAGCAGTCGCCGCAATGATCGTCATGGGACGCTATCTGCTCACGCCGCTGTTTCAGGTCATCGCGCGCACGGGCGCCCGCGAGGCAATGATCGCCGCTGCCCTTTTCGTGGTGATGGGGTCGGCGAGCCTGATGCAGCTTGCCGGATTGTCGATGGCCATGGGCGCCTTCCTTTCCGGCGTGATGCTCGCCGAGTCCTCCTACCGCCATGAACTGGAAGCGGATATCGAGCCCTTCCGCGGTGTGTTGCTCGCTATCTTCTTCATCGCTGTCGGTCTTTCCATCCAGTTGGAGGTACTCAGAGACAACGCGCTTTTCATCATCGTCGCCGTGCCGGTCGTCATGGCCGCGAAGGCGCTGGTGATCTACGTTCTCTGCCGTGCGACCGGATCGCCACATGACGACGCTGTCAGGATCGCTTTCCTGCTGCCGCAGGGCGGCGAATTCGGCTTCGTCCTGTTTACCGCCGCCGGCATTGCGGGCCTGATGCCGACGAGTACCGCCTCGCTGCTAATTGCGATCGTCACCCTTTCAATGGCACTGACCCCAATCGGAACGATGCTGGCCAAGCGGCTGTTGTCGGGCAAAGAGGAGGAACAGCTGGACGAAGATTTCGAGGGCGCCGGCGCGGATGTGCTGATGGTCGGCTTCTCGCGCTTCGGGCAGATCGCCGCCCAGATATTGCTCGCCGGTGGTCGCGCCGTGACCGTCATCGACTTTTCAGCCGATCGCATCCGGCAGGCTTCCTCTTTCGGTTTCCGGATCTACTTCGGCGACGGCACTCGCAAGGACGTGCTCAGGGCCGCCGGCATCGACCGCGCCAAGATCGTCGTCGTCTGCACGCAGAAGCGGGAGATAACCGACAAGATCGTCGATCTGGTGCAGGCAGATTATCCGGATGCCAAGCTCTTCGTGCGCTCCTACGACCGCATCCACTCGATTGCGCTCCGCAATCTCAATGTCGATTATGAACTGCGCGAAACGCTCGAATCCGGTCTGCTGTTCGGCCGACGCACGCTCGAGGCATTGGGTGTCGGCGAGGCGGAGGCCTATGAAATCGGCGAGGACATCCGCAAGCGCGATGAGGCGCGCCTGGTGCTCCAGGTCACGGAAGGACTGCAGGCCGGCCGCGACATGCTTTTCTCCCAGCCGGTGAAACCCGAGCCGCTCGTCAAACCAAAGCGCGCCGCGAACTTCGACGAGGACCCGCTGGCGGGTACAGCAGAGGTAACCGCCGACGCTTAGACGCCTTCAGGGTTCAATTGAAATGTTCAGTTGGCTCAAGCGATGAAGGAAGCTCCTTCGACTCCTGCGCACAATCCGCCCTAGTTCTCCTGCTCTCCTTCTCCGCTCTGCACCGGTCCCTTGGCCTTAGCATCCGACGTGAACTGTCCCTGCAGTTGGCAATCGCACAATCAGAGAGTGGGTCGCAGCATCAGGGCAAGCGTCGATCATCTGCGCTTCGGTCTGTGGGGACAGGCCAACACAGATCCCTCAGAGCACCCATCCTAAGTTGACAGCTTTGCGGCCTAGTAACGCAATAAAGGAGTGTTCGGCTCTGGCTGCCACTCCTTGCATATGGCTTGCCAAGGCCAACCATATGAGGGATTGTCCCAACTCTGGCCCCTGAGGCCCGCGCAGTCTCCGATAATAGGACAATGCCATGCATCTACGCTATCTTTTCGCCGCTGTGGCCATCGCGCTCTTTGCCCTCTCCGGGTGCACAACCACCGGCTCAGGCGCGGAGAATACCACCTACGCAACTCCCGCAGGGATTGGGCCAGTTCGTGGCAGCGGCATCAACGGCTACTGATCTTAGGTAGGTGCCGGGGCGCCCCTCCCCGCTGGCAGCTGGCGCTGGTTGCATACCCAGCACGTCCAACGTCGGGGCGTTACGGATTCCCCTGGTACTCGTGCCGCGGTCTGCTTAACCAGTCTCCGGCGCCGTCGCTCATTTTTCATTTCGGCCCAGGAGAAATCGCTGGCTTCATTGTCGGAGTCGAATGGTCGACCAAGCGGCCCGTGAGCCAACAGTACGTTTCAATTTAACCCTGAAAGGCTCTAAGAGGTGATGCGGGCCTCGATCTCACGATCAAGCGCGTATTTGAGTTCGTCCTTGATGCCGACCGACATGGACAGAACTGCGCGCGCCTTTAGGAAGTCCATTACACCGATGCGCCCGACTGCGGGGCGCAGGAAGATGTGCGGCGCCTGCAGGCGCAGCTTCAGGGAAATTGCCGTCTGCATCATCAGCTGCCCGGAGCCAAAGATGCTCTCCATGCGGTTCGGAATATGGGTGCCATCGCCTTCCGGTGCGCCAACGACATCGATGCCGATGACGATGTCGGCGCGATCCATCAGGCATTCGTAAGGAACGGGATTGCTGATGCCGCCGTCGATCATCACCCGCCCGTGCAGCCGCACCGGCATGAAGACCGCGGGGATTGCCGAGGAAGCGGCCAGCGCCGGGAACAGCGCGCCGTGGCTCGTCAACACCTCGCACTGACCGTAGTAATCGGTGGCTGTGACCGTCATCGGGATCGGCAGATCCTCGAAACGATCCGGCAAGTCGGCGGGCAGGAAGGCTTTCAGGATACGCTCGAGATTGAACTGGCCGATACGCACTCCGTTGGCGACGGCATCGCGCACGGTTTGCGGGCGCAGGCCCCACAGGCGGCTGACGACCGCGGCCTTGTTGCCGACCGTCATCATGACATGCTCGCGGATGGCTTCGCCGGTCATCCCAGCCGCCATTCCCGCGCCCATGATCGAGCCGATCGAGGAGCCGGCAATCGCAACAGGGCGAATGCCGAGCTCATCCAGCGTTTCGATGATGTGGATGTGAGACAGGCCGCGCGCGCCGCCACCGCCGAAAGCAACCGCAACCGTCGGTATCGAACGGCTCGAGGCGTCGCGGGGGGCAGGCAACGCGGTTTCGATCTTCTCTGCCTGCTGCACCGCTGCCCCCGATTTCCGCAGCCCTATTCAGGCTGATAGCGGAAGAAATGAACCTTGGTATCGCCGAATGTCCGGCTTTCCAGGAAGAGATAGGAAGGGTCGACCGAAACGGCAACATCCGCGCGTTCTTCAAGAACCGCAATCGCGCCCGGCTGCAGCCAACCGCCCTTGGCCGCGGCGGCCATGGCCTTTTCGCCAAGTCCCTTGCCGTAAGGCGGATCGGCAAACAGCATATGGAACGGCTCGAGGTTGCCGACGCTGCCAAGATCGGTCGCATCGCGCCTCAGGATGCGCGTCCTGCCATGCAGGCCGAGCGCATCGATGTTTTCCCAGAGGAGCCCCCGGCCCTCGACGCTGTTTTCGACGAACAGCGCGTGCCGACATCCGCGGGACACGGCCTCGAGTCCAACGGCGCCGGTACCGGCAAAAAGATCCAGGATCCGGGTGCCATCGACGCATTCCGGATAGGCATGGCTCAGAATGTTGAACAGGCTCTCGCGCGTCCGGTCGGCAGTCGGCCGGATGTCGTTTGACTTTGGTACGGCAAGCGGCCGTCCGCGAAACTCACCGCCGACGATCCGCACCGCGCGTCATTCCCTTTCCTTTAGGTCCACCCCGCGATGGCCCGCCTGAAGGCTTGCCGCCGCCGCCCGGCCTGTTACCCTTCGGCTTGCCGGAGAAAGTCTTGCCGCCGCCGGGCTTGCCGCCGAAGCCCTTGCCGCGCGGCTTGTCACCAAACGGTCGGTCACCGGCCGGGCGCTCGGACCGCGCCTCGCTGGAAAAGCTCTTGGCGCGCGGACGTTCATCCCCCTCTGCACGTGGACGGCGATCGCCGCGCGGCTTATCGCCGAACGGACGGTCACCACGTGCGGGACGATCCCCGAAAGAGCGGGGGCGCTCGTCGCCCTCTTCGCGCGGCTTGCGATCACCACGGGGCCTATCGCCGAACGGGCGATCGCCTCGCGAGGAGCGATCACCGACTGGCCTGTCGCCACGGGGCGGACGGTCGCCATAAGGTCTGTCACCACGTGCCGTGCGATCGGGACGGTCGCCACGGGGAGGACGATCACCAAAAGGCTTGTCGCCAGAGCGCTTGCGCCCGCCTTCGTCCCTGCTCGTCACTTCGCTGGAACGAATCCATTCGCCTTCTTCATCGCGGGCGCGGTTGATCTGGACGCGCGGACCGGTGTCGTCGTGGCGAGGCGGCTGCGGCTTGGAGCGGCCGGGCTTCTCGCCGCGTCTAAGCGCGGTCTGAGCGTTCTTTTCGGCCTTGGCGGCTGCCTTTTCGCCAAGCGGGCGGGCGCCGGGCGCCATCCAAACATTGGCGTTGCGGCGGCTGCCGAGCGCCGGGCGCTTCGGACGGTCGTCGTCCTTGCGGCCGCCGTCGCGACGGTCATCGCGGCGATCGTCACGCTTGTCATCACGCTTGGTGTCGAGGCGGCTCAGCGCACGCTCGCGCTTGTCTTCAGGCTTCCACGAGCGTTCGCGACGCTCCGGCTTCGCTTCGACCTCTTCGTCGACTGCAACGGCCGGCGTGTTGTAGATCGGCGCGTCGAAATTGGCCTTCGCATCCTCGATCAGGCGCGGGCCGAGCTGGTCGCGCAACGTGCGGCCGCGCACTTCGACCACATCCCGCTCCGGCAGGTCGCCTAGCTGGAAGGGGCCGTAGGAGATGCGGATCAGACGATTGACGTCAAGACCGAGCGCACCCAACACATTCTTGATTTCGCGGTTCTTGCCTTCGCGCAGGCCCATGGTAAGCCAAACGTTCGAGCCCTGCGTGCGGTCGAGGGTCGCTTCGATCGAGCCGTAGAGGACACCATCGACGGCAATACCGTCCTTCAGCTTGTCCAAGGCCTCCTGATCGATCTCGCCGTGGGCGCGCACGCGGTAGCGGCGCAGCCAGCCTGTCGTCGGCAATTCCAGCGCGCGGGCCAGGCCGCCATCGTTGGTCAAAAGCAGCAGGCCTTCGGTGTTGATGTCGAGGCGGCCGATCGACATGACGCGCGGCAGGTCGTCCGGCAGGTTGTCGAAAACCGTGGGGCGTCCTTCTGGGTCCACGTTCGTGGTCACGAGCCCGGCAGGCTTGTGGTACAGCCACAGCCTGGTGCGCTCGATACCGCGGATCGGAACGCCGTCCACTTCGATCTTGTCTGCCAGCGTCACGTTGACGACGGGGCTGTCGAGGAGCTTGCCGTTCAGCTTGACGCGGCCGTCCATGATCATGCGCTCGATATCGCGGCGCGATGCCACGCCGGCGCGCGCCATCACTTTGGAGATGCGCTCAGCCTTGGCGTCGCCCTCGGCAACATCGCTCGCCTCGGCCTTGACGGGCACCTTTGCCGGCTTTTCGCCGGATTTCGGGCCGGCATTGCGCACAGATGGCTTGCCGCCTGGCCGTTTTGGCTTGTCTTTGAATGTCATTTGTTGTTTGCCTGCCTTTTCGGGCCTTCCTATCAGGTCGCGCCCCTGCGGTTAAGTGGAAATTGTCGGATCGTGAAGACAAATCAATTTATGGAGCTGGCGCTCGACCTGGCCCGCGCCGCTGGCGAACGGGGCGAAGTGCCGATCGGAGCGGTTCTGGTGCTTGACGGCCGCGTTGTCGCAGCGTCCGGCAACCGTACGCGCGAGCTCAACGACGTGACCGCGCATGCCGAAGTCGCCGTCATTCGCATGGCGTGCGAAGAGCTTGGTCAGGAACGACTCACTGGTGCCGACCTCTATGTGACGCTGGAACCGTGCACCATGTGCGCAGCCGCCATTTCCTTCGCGCGCATTCGTAGGCTCTACTATGGCGCGGAGGACCCCAAGGGGGGCGCCATCGACAATGGCGTGCGCTTCTACACGCAACCAACCTGCCATCACGCCCCGGACGTGTATTCCGGTTTGCAGGAGACGACATCGGCCGATATCCTGCGGACGTTCTTCGCGCAGAAACGGGATGTGCCATGACATTGCTCGCCAGCGAATTCGTCCTCATGGTCGCGGTCGCCGTCTATGCCTATTGCAGGATCGCGCCGGATAACGGGTCGATCCCGATGCAATGGTCTCTTTCGGGAAATGTGAACTGGTCGGCGCCTCGGCTGCTCGCCTTTGCCTTCGTGCCGAAACTGGCATTTGCGGTGATGCTGCTGCTCGTATCGAGCTCGATCTTCGCGCCATCGGCACTTAGCCTTGCCGGCGCAATCTTCCTTGCCTGCCAGCTTCTGCACGTCTTGCTGGTTGACCGCTGGTCAAAAACAAAGCGGGGCTGATTGCCCCGCTCGAAACTCTACTGAAGGAGGTTCCACCACTGCTTGCCGGTTCCGGCGATCGCAGCTTCCTTCTTCTTCTTCTTCGCCTTCTTCAGTTCCGGTTCGCCTAGATCGTCGAGCTTTGCCGGATCGTCGACCTGACGATACTCGGTCGGCGGGTCCGAGATGTAGCGGCGCTGATCAATATAGGCGCCCTTCTGGATGGCGCGGGCTTCGCGATAGGCCTTGGTCTGCGCTTCGGTCGTCTGCCGGCCACCTTCGATCTGATTGTTTGCGAGCGGCGAGCGGTAGTTCGGGTTGTCGCTGTTTTCGTCAGCTTCTTTAACCAGACGCGCGCGCGTTTCCTCCGGGGATTCGATCCACTGCGGATTTTCCTTGCTGGCGATGCTCTGCTGCGGCTCGACAAGGGTTTCCTTGGCTGCCGCGGACGGCAGAACGAGGCCGGGGCGCGCACTGTACTTGACGCCCTTGTTCTTCGGTCCGTCGCCAGTCAGGGAAACGGACTGACCAAGGTCGTCAGTCAACTGCTCCATGGCGGTCTTGTCCGTTCCGTAGCGCGGGCTCCCCATGCAGCCGGTGATCATCGAGCCGCCTGCCACAGCAGCAGTCAAGCAGACGCCCACACGGAACCAACGTGTTGATAACATGAAAACCCTTCCAGCCATGCCGGTGCAATCATCGCCCTACCGGAACCGTCCCCCTGACGCAAAAATCCGGCCATTTTCAGGCAGCTTTTACCGGATGAACCGCGATTAGGCAATTCACCCGGCAATATTCTTCAGTTTTGCACCGCAAGTTCGCGCAATGCAGCCGCATCGCGGGCCGAGACATCGGGATACTCAGGGTCGGAGCCGACATCCGTCGTGATCCGCCAGGAGCGCGCGCATTTGGTGCCTTCGGCCAGTTTGGGCTCGACGCTGACACCTGACACCTCGGGCAGACGGAAGGCATCGGCCGGGCCTTCGGAACCGTCGATGACGATGCCAGAGGTGATGCAGATCTCTTCGAAGTCCTGGCCCTCCAGCGCCTTCAGAAGCTCCGCATCGGCGACATGGACGACGGGGGCTGCCTCCAGTGAGGAACCAATACGCTTGTCCTTGCGCTCAATTTCCAGGGCGCCCGTGACAACGGTGCGAACGGCGCGGATCTTCTTCCACTTCTCGGCAAGAGCGTCGTTCTTCCATTCCGCCGGAATGGCCGGGAACTGCTCGAGGTGAACCGAGACAGCCGACGGATTGCGCGACAGCCAGGCCTCTTCCGCCGTGAAGGGCAACATCGGCGCCAGCCACGTCACCACGCATTCAAAGATATTGCGGATGACATGAAGGGCCGAACGACGGCGCAGGCTCGACGGCGCATCGCAGTAGAGCGCGTCCTTGCGAACGTCGAAGTAGAAGGCCGAGAGCTCGACGTTGGCAAAGTCGATCAGTGCACGAGCGATCTTCTTGAAGTCGAAGGCGTCGTAGCTCTCGCGGACGAGCTGATCGAGCTCGGCCAGGCGATGCAGCATCAGCTGCTCGAGTTCCGGCAGATCGGCAAGCGCGATGACTTCGCCCTTGTCATGCGCCAGCGTGCCGAGCATCCAACGGACGGTGTTGCGCAGCTTGCGGTAGGCATCGATGTTCGTCTGGATGATCGTCTTGCCGACACGCAGATCCTCGGCGTAGTCGGACGTCATCACCCAAAGGCGCAGGATATCGGCACCCGCGTCCTTCATGATTTCCTGCGGCGATGTCACGTTGCCTTTCGACTTCGACATCTTCTCGCCTTTCTCGTCCATCGTGAAACCATGGGTGAGAACAGCATCATAGGGCGCCCGGCCACGTGTTGCGGCGGATTCCAGCAGCGACGAATGGAACCAGCCGCGGTGCTGGTCGGACCCTTCGAGGTAAAGGTCGGCCGGCCATTTTAGATCCGGGCGGTCTTCGAGCGTGAAGGTGTGTGTCGAGCCCGAGTCGAACCAGACATCGAGGATGTCCATGACCTGCGTCCAGGGCTCGTTTGCCTTCTCGCCCAGGAAGCGCTCACGCGCGCCATCCGCGAACCAGGCATCGGCGCCTTCCTTCTCGAAGGCTTCCAAGATGCGGGTGTCTACCGCATCGTCCTGCAGGATTTCGCCCTGCTCATCGACGAAGACGCAGATCGGCACACCCCAAGCGCGCTGACGCGAAAGCACCCAGTCCGGACGCTGCTCGATCATGGCGCGCAGACGGTTCTGGCCAGCAGCAGGCACGAAGCGGGTGTCATCAATCGCGCTTAGCGCGCGGGAACGCAACGTCGTTCCGTCGCCGAGCTCCTTGTCCATATAGACAAACCACTGCGGCGTGTTGCGGAAGATGACCGGCTTTTTCGACCGCCACGAATGCGGATAAGAGTGCTTCAGGCGACCACGTGCGAACAGCGCGTGACGTCCGATCAATGCCTTGATGACACGCTCGTTGGCATCGCCCTTCTTGCCGCTGTCGTCGATGACGCGCGCCGCACCCCCTTCCGCGTCCGGGCCGAAGCCGGGTGCGTCGACCGTAAAGAAGCCGGCGTCGTCGACCGGGAACGGGATCGTAGAGGAGACGCCACGCGCTTCGAGCTCGCGAACGTGATCCATCCAGACGTCGAAGTCCTCGCGGCCGTGGCTTGGAGATGTGTGGACGAAGCCGGTGCCGGTCTCGTCGGTGACGTGATCGCCATCAAGGAGCGGCACCTGGAAATGGTAGCCGCCGCCCAAGCCGTGCAGCGGGTGGGCGCAGGTGATGGCAGCAAGCTCCGCGGCTTCCACGTCGCGAACGTGCCTGAAGGTCACCTTTGCCTTGGAGGCCGATTCCTCAGCAAGACGCTTGGCGAAGATCAGTCGTTCGCCGGGTTGCGGTCCGAAGTCATTCTCCGCCGTCTCGACCTCGTAGAGGCCATAGCCGTAGCGCGAGGAATAGGCGATGGCGCGGTTGCCCGGGATCGTCCACGGCGTCGTCGTCCAGATCACCACGAAGGCGCCCTTGAGTTCGCTGGGGCCTTCGGCAATCGGGAACTTCACCCAGATCATGTCGCTTTCGACATCCGCGTACTCGACCTCAGCCTCCGCGAGCGCCGTGCGCTCGACGACCGACCACATGATCGGCTTGGATCCGCGATAGAGCTGGCCGGATTTGGCGATCTTCAGCAGTTCGCCGGCGATACGCGATTCCGCGTGGAAGTTCATTGTCGTGTAGGGATTGTCAAAGTCGCCCTCGATGCCGAGGCGCTTGAACTCTTCCGACTGCACCTTGATCCAGCCGGCCGCGAAGTCACGGCATTCCTGGCGGAATTCGTTGACCGGAACCTCGTCCTTGTTCTTGCCCTTCTCGCGATACTTCTCCTCGATCTTCCATTCGATCGGAAGGCCGTGGCAGTCCCAGCCGGGAACGTAGTTGGCGTCGTAGCCGCGCATCTGGAACGAGCGGTTGATGACGTCCTTGAGGATCTTGTTCAGCGCGTGGCCGATATGGATGTTGCCGTTGGCATAGGGAGGGCCGTCGTGGAGCACGAACTTCTTGCGGCCGGCGGCGGACGCCCGAAGCTTCTTGTAGAGACCCATCTGCTGCCAGCGGGCAACGGTTTCCGGTTCTTTCTGCGGCAGGCCGGCGCGCATCGGGAAGTCCGTTTCCGGCAGATAGAGGGTCTTCGAGTAGTCGACTTTTTCGGCTGTATCGGTCATGTCTAGCAATCGTCTCTCGGCGCCACGAAAGCGGGCGCAACGGGCTTGAAATTGGTGACGGAGGCGCTCGTCGTCCAAGCGCCGAAAACCCGGACCTTCCGGCCGCTTAGCGCGCGCGGAAGGCCGGGCCGATAATTCGTATCGTGATCGCCAGCCGGAACTTGTTCATCGCGCCGGTTCATAGGCGCTTTTGCCGGGAAAAGGAAGAGGGATTCCATGACGTCGAGGCGCTCGAGCGCGCGGAAGTGCCGATACCCCGAATCAGGTGAAGCAGATCTTGAGGTCGAGTTCGCCGAGCGGCCGCACGCCGGCAAGTAGCGCGCTTGCCTCTTCCTTGTCCCGGTTCATCTGTTCCACAAGCGGCTCAAGGCCATCGAACTTCAATTCTGGGCGCAGATAGCCGAAGAACGACACCGAACAAATCTGCCCGTAGAGGTCGCCGCTGAAATCGAAGACGTAGGTCTCAAGCAGTGGCGCGCCGTTGTCGGTGACCGTCGGTCGGCGACCGTAGCTGGCGACGCCATCGTGCAGCGTGCCATCGGCAAGACGAAAGCGAACGGCATAGATACCTGCCTTGAGATCGGCTTCAGTGGGCAGTTGCATATTCGCGGTTGGAAAGCCGAGCTGACGGCCAAGCTTCTCGCCGCCGATCACTTCCGCTTCCACCGTATAGTGATAGCCGAGCATGGCGGCGGCCTCGCTAACATTGCCGTCCTTCAGCAGTTCGCGAACGTGGCTCGAAGACACCACATCGGTATTCTCGTCGCGAAACGCGTCGATCAACGTCACGCCGAACCCATATTTCTGACCAGCATCCATCAGGAAGGCCGGACCACCTTCCCGGCCACGCCCAAAATGAAAGTTGAAGCCCGTTACGACCTCGGAGGCGCCGAGCCAATCCTTAAGGATCGAATGGATGAAATCGTCGGCCGAACGCTGCGAAAACTCCCTGTCGAACGGATATTCGATGACAGCGTTGAAGCCGATCGCTTCGAGGATACGCGCCTTGAGCGGTGCCGGTGTCAGGCGAAAGACCGGCTGATCCGGGCGAAAGACCGTGCGGGGATGGGGCTCGAAGGTCAGGACCAGCGCCGGAATGCCGCGCTGACTCGATATCTCCAGGGCCCTGTTCAGCACGGACTGGTGGCCTCGATGCACGCCGTCGAAGTTGCCGATGGCAATCACGCCGCCACGCAGGTGGGCCGGCAGGGGTTCACGGGTTTCATTGCGGTGAAAAACGGTCATCGGCTGGCTTCTCTTATGCGAGACGGGGCATCCACCACTTCGGCGTCGCTTTTTCGCGCTCCAGATAGGCCGCAAGGATTGCCTCGTCGGTCTCTCCGTTCAGCGTGTATTCCTTCGCGTGGATGCCGCCGCTGATATAGAGAAGATCAAGGCCGTAATCGAGCGCGCCGCGAACATCAGTTGGCATGCCGTCCCCGATGGCAAGCACACGGCTCGGCGGAAAGTCGCCGTGGGCCTCGCGGGCGACCGACAAGACGGCGTCGTAGATCGGCTTGTGCGGCTTGCCTGCAATACGCGTCTGACCGCCGAGCTGGTTGTAGTAAGCCGCCATCGCACCAGCGCAGGGGATGATCTTGTGGCCGCGCTCGACAACCAGATCGGGGTTGGCGCAGACCATCGGCACGCCGCGCACCTGAAACGCCTTCAGCATCTCGGTGTAGTCTTCCGGGGTCTCGGTTTCATCGTCGAAGAAGCCCGTGCAGACAACGGAGTCCGCATCCCTTGCCTCGACGCGCTCCACGCCAAGCCCCTCGATAATGGCCAAGTCGCGATCCGGTCCGAGCAGAAACACCTTCTTCGGGCCCTCGGCGATGAGCCCGCGCGTGACGTCGCCCGACGTGACGATGCGGTCGTAGGCGCCATCCTGGATGCCGATCTGGCGAAGCTGCGTCACAACCTGCGGAGCGATGCGCGGCGAATTGGTGATGAGAACAACGGTCAGCCCCTCGCCGCGCGCCGCTTCCAGCGCAGCTGCCGCTTTCGGGAACGGATCGACGCCGTTGTGCAAGACGCCCCAGACATCGCAGAACACCGCGTCATAGTGGCTGGTGATTTCCGCAAAGTTCTCGATCCGCTTGGCCATTCCGATTTCCCGATCTCGTTAAGTCACGGCTGACATCGCAAAGGCCTGCCGGGATGGCAAGGCATTTTGCAGTGAGCAACTGCAAAAACCGGAAGCTGTCGACTAGAAGACGGCGATGGCAGCCCTGACCAACAGGCCCGTGGCGGTGGATACTCCGATCACCGTCAGGATGCCGACCTTGAAGCGAAAGAGCAGAACGGACGCCAGGGCGAAGATCCCGAGTGCCGCGACATCGAGCGTCCACCACTGCGGCCAGGCAACGCCAACGATCGGCAGGCCGGTCTTCCCGGAAAGAAGCGCTACGCGGCCAACGTCGGCGAAGAGCGCATGCAGGCCGAACCACAGTGCAAGATTGAGAATGACGCCGACGACCGCCGCGGTGATCGCCGAAAGGGCGGCCGAGAGGTTTTCGTTGTTGCGCAGTTTCTCGATGCAGGGAGCCCCGGCGAAGATCCAGATGAAGCTCGGTACGAACGTCGCCCATGCGGCGAGGAAGGCGCCGAGAACGCCACCGGCAAGTGGCGCCATCGCAATAGGGTTACGATAGCCAGCGAGAAACCCAACGAAACATAGGACGAGGACCAGCGGCCCAGGCGTCGTCTCTGCAAGTGCCAGTCCATCGAGCATCTCACCGGGCTGCAGCCAGGCGTAATGGCCGACGGCAACCTGCGCGACATAGGAAAGGACGGCGTAGGCGCCTCCGAAGGTTATGACGGCCATCTTGGAGAAAAAGATGAAGACCGCGCCGAACACATTGGTTTCGCCGCTCAGAGTTTCGGCGATCAGATCCATGGGTGCATCAAGGCCACGAACGAAAAAGAGCGGCGACTGCCAGACGAGGATCCAGAACACGAGCACTACGAGCGGCCTTGCGATGGCATGCGTCGTGACCACAGGAAAATGCCGGTGCGAGGAGGTTTGCGGCAAGACTGGCGCGGCCAACCGACGCTGGCGATGCTTCATCCATAGTAGGCCTGCTGCTCCGCCCAGGATGATAACCAGAGGAAACGGCAGGTTTAGAAGGAAGAGCGCCAGGAACGACGCTGCTGCCACATAATAATGAAATCGCTCTTTCAGCGCTCGGCGCCCCGCCCGGAGCAATGCCTCGATGACGATTGCCAGAACCGCAGCCTTCACGCCGAAGAAAAGCACGGGAAGCCAGGCGGCCTCCTGAAAAACGGCGTAGAGGCTCGACAGCGCCAGGATAACAAGGAAGCCCGGCAGAATGAACAGCAGGCCGGCAATGAGGCCGCCGCGCACGCCGTGGATCAGCCAACCGATATAGGTGGCCAGTTGCTGGGCCTCGGGGCCTGGCAGCAGCATGCAGAAATTCAATCCATGCAGGAAGCGTTCCTCGGAGATCCAGCGCTTCTCGTCGACAATCGTCTTATGCATGAGGGCGATCTGGCCGGCCGGTCCGCCGAAGCTCAGACAGCCAATACGCGCCCAGACGCGAACTGCCTCCCGCAACGGCGGCGGCGCCACGATATCCCCTGCCGCGATCGCCTCATTCACGGTTGCTGCCCTCTCGCCTCAAGGCGCTCGATATCATCGGCGCGCCTTTACGACAATCCTGGCACAGACGGGGCTGCAACTAACTTTTCGAAGACAAAAACCTAGGGGAAGCTCAATCGTCGCATAGGCTGTCGCACTTCCGACAAGGATGTGCTGTTAACGCTGTTGCGAGGACGGCGAAGAAAAATTGCGGCCGTTCTTGACTCCCCGCTAGACCACTCCTAAATGCTGCCTCGCTAGCACTCACCAAGGACGAGTGCTAACACCCATCCGTGCAGGCCGCTCTCGGCCTGTGAGTGTCATTTGATCGAGGGATTAGACAATGGCAAGCACCAACTTCCGCCCCCTTCACGATCGCGTCGTCGTTCGCCGCGTTGAGTCCGAAGAAAAGACCAAGGGCGGCATCATCATTCCCGACACCGCCAAGGAAAAGCCGCAGGAAGGCGAAATCGTCGCCGTCGGCTCCGGCGCTCGTGACGAGTCCGGCAAGGTCGTCGCTCTCGACGTCAAGGCTGGTGATCGCGTTCTGTTCGGCAAGTGGTCCGGTACCGAAGTCAAGATCAACGGCGAAGACCTTCTGATCATGAAGGAAGCCGACATCATGGGCATCATCGGCTAATCAGCCGCTTTTCCCTTTCCGATTTTAGCTACGGGCCTAAAGCCCGGACAACTCGAATTCAGGAGTTTCAATCATGGCAGCTAAAGAAATCAAGTTCGGCCGCACCGCGCGCGAAAAGATGCTGCGTGGCGTCGACATTCTCGCTGACGCAGTGAAGGTAACGCTCGGCCCGAAGGGTCGTAACGTCATCATCGACAAGTCCTTCGGCGCTCCGCGCATCACCAAGGACGGCGTTTCGGTCGCCAAGGAAATCGAACTGGAAGACAAGTTCGAAAACATGGGCGCTCAGATGGTCCGCGAAGTTGCTTCGAAGACCAACGACATCGCCGGCGACGGCACGACCACCGCAACGGTTCTCGCTCAGGCGATCGTTCGCGAAGGCGCCAAGGCAGTTGCTGCCGGCATGAACCCGATGGACCTGAAGCGCGGTATCGACCTCGCTGTTGCTGAAGTCGTCAAGGATCTTCAGGCCAAGGCCAAGAAGATCAACACGTCGGAAGAAGTTGCCCAGGTCGGCACGATCTCCGCAAACGGCGAAAAGCAGATCGGTCTCGACATTGCTGAAGCAATGCAGAAGGTCGGCAACGAAGGCGTTATCACCGTCGAAGAAGCCAAGACCGCTGAAACTGAACTCGAAGTCGTCGAAGGCATGCAGTTCGACCGCGGCTACCTCAGCCCGTACTTCGTCACCAACCCGGAAAAGATGGTTGCTGACCTCGAAGACGCCTTCATCCTCCTGCACGAGAAGAAGCTCTCGAACCTCCAGGCCATGCTCCCGGTTCTCGAAGCTGTCGTTCAGACCGGCAAGCCGCTCCTCATCATCGCTGAAGACGTCGAAGGCGAAGCCCTTGCTACGCTCGTCGTCAACAAGCTGCGCGGCGGCCTGAAGATTGCTGCTGTCAAGGCTCCGGGCTTCGGCGATCGCCGCAAGGCCATGCTCGAAGACATCGCGATCCTCACGGGCGGCACCGTCATCTCCGAAGACCTCGGCATCAAGCTCGAGTCGGTTACCCTCGACATGCTCGGCCGCGCCAAGAAGGTTTCGATCTCCAAGGAAAACACGACGATCGTCGACGGTTCGGGCGCCAAGTCCGACATCGAAGGCCGCGTTGCCCAGATCAAGGCCCAGATCGAAGAAACCACCTCCGACTACGACCGCGAAAAGCTGCAGGAGCGCCTTGCTAAGCTCGCTGGCGGCGTTGCCGTCATCCGCGTCGGCGGTTCGACCGAAGTCGAAGTGAAGGAAAAGAAGGACCGCATCGACGACGCGCTCAACGCGACGCGCGCTGCTGTTCAGGAAGGTATCGTACCGGGCGGCGGCGTTGCCCTGCTGCGTTCCTCGGCCAAGATCTCTGTCAAGGGCGAGAACGACGACCAGGAAGCCGGCATCAACATCGTTCGCCGCGCTCTGCAGGCTCCGGCCCGCCAGATCGCCGAGAACGCTGGCGACGAAGCTTCGATCGTTGTCGGCAAGATCCTCGAGAAGGGCGAAGACAACTTCGGTTACAACGCCCAGACCGGCGAATACGGCGACATGATCGCCATGGGTATCGTCGACCCGGTCAAGGTTGTTCGCACGGCTCTGCAGGACGCAGCTTCGGTTGCTTCGCTGCTGATCACCACCGAAGCCATGATCGCCGAACTGCCGAAGAAGGACGCTCCAGCTGGCATGCCGGGCGGTATGGGCGGTATGGGCGGCATGGACATGATGTGATAGGCCGAAAGCCTATCGCAGGAATGTCTGTAAAGCTTCACTGATCCACTTCGGGTATCCCGGAATAGGAAGGGCGGTCTTCGGACCGCCCTTTTGTTTCGAGCCTGATTCGCCGCCCCCACCCTCCAGCTTTTTTCAATCGATAGCTGAAACGTTTAATCAGATTTGTGAGCAACCCGCGCACTGAGCGAAGCTTTCGCAAAACTTGTGGCGCTGTATTTTTTCTTTCACAGGCTGATTTCTCTCGCAGTGCAATTTTCTACACATTTAAGCGCGAGGAACCGCAGTGAAACCGTTTGCACTTCAAGAATTTGCGAAATTTTTGCTATTTCTGGCGTCCACGAGCGTCTTCGGGTGTATTTTCCACTCACAGTAGAGATCTGCTGTGCACAAAAAGCCGATTGCCGTTTGCATAAAAGACCGATAAATCCGCGTTGCATTCGGCGCGCGTTCATCGGCCGACGGTCGCTATCCCTTATCGATCCTGACCATGGGACGCGAGACCGAGTTCGGGAAAAACCCCTCCCGAGAATACATCATAAGTTGTGTACTGTGCCGAGAAATTGGACGTGGTTCCGCCAGAGGGACCAGCAATCCAAACCCCATTTCCCGGTCGCCCGAGCATGATGCACGGCGCGGCATGAACCTGCTCATTTTTGCCGGACGTGTGGCGGGGGAAGCTGCACCTAAGCTGGGGAAAAATTTGTTCAAAATCGCGAAGACCAACGCCGCAGCGCCGCTCATGCCGGGCTCACTGGATATTAGCAATCATGATCCTGAAATGCTGGCGCAGTTTTCCATTTCGGAAACCTGGGTCGGAGACTTTTCCAGCGGCGTGATCCGCCTCAAGGAATGGAGCGCCATGCTGCACGGGCTGCCCGCGCAGGAATGCGGGCTTCTCAGCCTCATGCGCTGTTACGACCCGAAGGATCACGACCACATCCTGGAGCTCTTCGAGCAGGCTGCGACGCTTTCTTCTTCCTTCTGCTTTTCGACCACGATCATGATGCCGAACGGCTTCCGTCAACCATTGTTCTGCATGGGGGAGTCGAATGGTCACGACGACGCCTACAGCGGCAGCATGCTTGGTGTTTTCGTCTTTCCTCGATTCAAGACGAATGCCGGCAGCGAGTTCGCGTGGTGCCAATAGAAGCGTCCGCCACACAAAAAAAGCCGGCCCTTTGGGACCGGCTTTTTCTTTGCCTTGGCTCGGCTTTACGCAGGGCGCGCAGGTATATTCAATCCCTTTTCGGATGCCGGCCGGGCGATGCAGCGCTCAAGCCAGGCCATCACCGCCGGAAAGCTCTTATAATCCAGCACTTCGCGGCCGCCATAGAACACGTCGGCACCACGGAGCCACGGGAAGGTGGCGATATCGGCGATCGTATAAAGGTCGCCCATGATCCACTGGCGGCCCTGCAGCCGCGCTTCCAACACACTGAGCAGCCGCTGGGATTCGTCGCGGTAGCGCTCCATCGGGTAGGAGTTGTTGGCGACCTTGTCGGCCGCGAACTTGTAGAAGTGCCCGAACTGCCCGAACATCGGCCCGATACCGGCCATCTGGAAGAAGACCCACTGGATCGTCTCATAGCGTCCTGCCGCATCGGCAGGAATGAGTTTGCCTGCCTTCTCAGCGAGATAGAGCAGGATGGCACCGGATTCGAAAATGCCGATCGGCTTTCCATCCGGGCCGTTGGGATCGATGATCGCCGGGATGCGGCCGTTCGGGTTAAGCGACACGAACTCCGGAGACTTCTGGTCATTCGTGCTGAACGAAATCAGGTGCGGCTCGTAGGGTAAGCCAAGCTCTTCAAGCGCGATCGATATCTTCACGCCGTTCGGCGTCGGCAACGAGTAAAGCTGGATAACGTTGGGATTCTCTGCTGGCCAGCGCGTCGTGATCGGAAAAGCGGATAGATCTGCCATTGGGGTCTCCATCTTGGGCGGCCGACCATAGAAGAGGGGTATCGCCGATGGCAAGCCGACTTCGTCGGCGATCTATCGTTCAATAATAAAGAACGAACTGTCCCCTTCCGTCTATCTTTCCACGACAGCAAAAAAAGGCGACAAAACGGCATGCGAGGTCGAAACCGTGCCGGGGAGCACAACGACCTCAAACGTCATTCAAACGGAGACATTGTCCCATGTCGAATACCAACAACGCCATCATTCTCGTCGCTCGCATTCTCCTCTCCTTCATGTTCATCCTTGCCGGCTTCGGCAAGCTCACGGACGCCGCTGGCACGGCCGGCATGATCGCCGGTGCTGGCCTTCCTGCTGCTACCGCCCTTGCCTATCTGGCCGGCGCCTTCGAGCTGGTGACGGGCCTTGCCGTTCTCGTCGGCTTCCAGACGAAGATCGTCGGTTGGCTGCTCGCCGTCTTCTGTGTCTTCACGGCTGTCCTCTTCCACCTGCCCTACGCCAGCGGCGCGGAACTGGTTAACATCCTGAACCAGATCATGGTCATGAAGAACATCACGCTGGCCGGCGCCTACATCCTGCTTGCCACCTACGGCCCGGGCGTCTACTCGCTCGATGCACGCCGCGGCGCATACGCTGCCGCCTGAGCGATCAGCCACCTCCCAAGCATGAAGAACCCGCCGTCACCAGACGGCGGGTTTTTTCCTGCCTGACGATTTTGAGACGGTCAGAGCGCCGAACGAACGGCGTCTACCAGTCGCTGGACTGTGGCGTCGTTCACATGGCTTTCTTTGCGCGCCCTGACGAAGCAAGCCTCGGAGCGAAGAATGACGCCATCGGACAGGATCTTCAGGTTGTTCGCACGAAGGGTCGAGCCGGTCGAGGTGATATCGACGATGATGTCGGCGGAACCTGAGGCCGGCGCCCCTTCCGTTGCCCCAAGGCTCTCGACGATGCGGTAGAGCTGGATGCCGTGCTGACTGGAGAAGAACTGTTGCGTCAGCCGCCAGTATTTCGTGGCGATCGCCAGGCGCCGGCCGTGCCGCGCGCGGAAGTCGGAGGCAACATCGCCGAGGTCGGCCATGGTGTCGACATCGAGCCAGATTTCAGGAACGGCAACCACGACATCTGCATGGCCGAAGCCGAGACGGGCGCAGAATTCGACACGCTTGTCCGCCTCCGCCAAGCCCTCGCGGATAAGATCCTCACCGGTAACGCCGAAATCGACCGTGCCGTTGCCGAGCTCGCGAGAAATCTCGGAGGCGGAGAGGAAGGCCACTTCTACGTCGTCCCATCCCTCAACTCGTCCGCGATAGGAGCGATCGTTGCCGACAGCGGTGATCCTGATGCCGGCGCGTTCGAAGATCGCCGAAGCATCGTCTTTCATGCGGCCCTTGGAGGGCAGTGCGATGGTAATCGTCATCAGGCAGCCCTCTCCGCTTCGATGCGATCCAGCCAGAGCGAGAAGCCGACGGCCGGAATGCGGTCCTTGGCGCCAAGGAAGGTCATCAACTTATCGAAACGGCCGCCACCGGCGAGAACGGCCGACGTGCCCTGAACGCCAATCTCGAAAACCAGACCGGTGTAGTAATCCAGCGGGCGCCCGAAGGCTGCGCGGTAATCGACCAGCGCGAGATCGACGCCGGCATTCGCCAACGCGGCGACGCGACCGTCGAAGCGCGCAAGCGCGTTACCGAGCTTGAGGCCCGCGGTATCGGCAAAACCAGCCAGCGCCGCCGAGGCATTGATCAGCTGCACATTCAGCGACAGGAATTGCTCGAGCACGCGGAAGGCCGCGTCATCGAGGCGCGTTTCGGAGAGGATGAGCTTCTCCTTCAAGCGACGTGCGATTTCCAGCGGCGAGCGGCTTACATTCGTCGAATAGCCCGTCGCCTGCATCGTCGCGTCGATATGCGCGACCAGTGCGGCTTCGTCGTCGGCGGCGATCAGATGCGCGATCTCGTCGCTCAGCCCGGTGACGAACTGAGGGCTGACAAGGCTCGCCAGCAGAGCTTCGAGCTGGCTCATGTTGCCGAACGCGTGGATCAGCCGCTTCTGCCAGCCGAGCGGCAGGCCGAGCGCCTGCACGACCGCTTCGAAGACGGCCTGGTCGCCGAGCGTGACCGCAAGGCGCTTACCCGGAACGACACGCTCCAAGACGCCGATCGCATCGCCGATCGCCCGCGCGTCGGCAGCGGCGATATTGATGTCGCCGAGATCCTCGATCCCGGCCTGATAGAATTCGCTTCCGCCTTCGCGCCGCTGGCGGAAGACTTCGCCGAGATAGGAATAGCGCTTCGGCGTGCCGGTCGCGCTCTCGATGTGGCGTAGACAGACGGGAATCGTGAATTCGGGACGCAGACACAGGCTGGCACCTGTCTCGCTCTCGGTCATGAAGATGCGGCGACGAAGATCCTCACCGGCGATATCAAGGAACGGTTCGGCCGGCTGGATGACGGGCGTGTCCACCCGCTCCGCCTTTCGCGCCGCAAACTCTGAAAGGAGCTCGCCGGAGAAGCCCGGCAGGTTGATCAGGGCCATCTCAGCCCGCCCTCTTCCGGTCTTCGGCCTGCGCCGCCAAAATTTCCTTGACCTTGGCGACCAGGTGGCCTTCCGCAACCGTCTCCTGGGCGACGCGTGCCTCGCGCCAGCTGGCGTTGTCCTCGATCTCGCCCGAGAGGCGCTTGCCCTCGATCAGGTCCTTGATCTGTACGACGCCCTCAGCACGCTCGTCGCCGCCCTGGATGATGGCAACGGGGCAGCCGCGGCGATCGGCATATTTCAGCTGGTTGCCGAACTTCTTCCAGTTGCCCTGGTACATTTCGGCACGGATGCCGGCCTTGCGCAGTTCCTGCGTGATCCGCTGGTAGCGGCCCATGGCCTCGACATCACCGTCCATGACAGTGACCAGAACAGGCTCGATGACGTCAGCCTGGCCGAGCTTGCCGAGGTTTTTAAGCGCCGTCATCAGGCGCGAGACGCCGATGGAAAAGCCGGTGGCCGGCACCGACTGGCCCATGAAGCGGGACACAAGGCCGTCGTAGCGACCGCCGCCGCCGACGGAACCGAAGACGACCTTTTCGCCCTTCTCGTTGGTCACGTCGAAGCTCAGTTCGGCCTCGTAGACCGGGCCGGTGTAATATTCGAGACCGCGGATGACAGATGGATCTATCCTGATACGATCCTCATCATAGCCGGCCGCTCTTACGAGGGCCTCTATCTTTTGCAGTTCGGCGTGGCCCGCAGCATAAAGATCGCTCGCCGGGTGGAAATCATCCCCTTTGAGATAGCCCAGGATAAACTCAATCTGATCTGCGGTCAGGCCAGCGCCCTTGGTAAAGTCACCTGACTCATCCTTGCGGCCACCACCCAGTAGCAGTCGCACGCCGTCGAAGCCGAACTTATCGAGCTTATCGATTGCGCGCAGCACGCCCAAACGCCGACCAGCATTCTCTTCGCCACCAAGGCCCGCTTCCTCCATGACGCCATCGATAACTTTGCGGTTGTTGACACGGACCACGTACTGCCCGGCTAAACCAAGCGCATCCATCGTGTCCGCCATCATCATGCACATCTCGGCATCCGCCGACACATCTGGTGCGCCGACGGTATCGGCGTCGAACTGCATGAACTGGCGGAAACGGCCCGGACCCGGCTTCTCGTTGCGGAAGACATAGCCGGCGCGATAGGTGCGGTATGGCAGCTGAATCTCGTTGAAATTCTCGGCGACATGACGAGCGAGCGGCGCCGTCAGGTCGTAGCGCAAGGACATCCACTGCTCGTCATCGTCCTGCAGCGAGAAGACGCCTTCGTTCGGTCGGTCGGCATCGGGCAGGAACTTGCCGAGCGCATCGGTATATTCGAAGAGCGGCGTTTCGACAGGATCAAAACCATAATGCTCATAGACTTCCCGGATCTTCCCAGTCATTTCGTTGACGGCACGAATGTCGGCTGCCGAACGATCGACGAAGCCGCGTGGAAGTCTGGCTTTGAGCTTTTGTGGTTTCTTCTGCTTGTCGTTCATTTCCAAGGTATTCCGCTCGCTGTGACAGTGGCGGTTTCCTAGCGGAAAGGGCCGGATGCGGCAAGGGCGAAGGCCCTTGATCCGGAACACAGAATCAATTGAACGAGGGAGAATGGATCGAATGGCGGGAGCTACATCATGATCGCGGAGGCGCTTCTCTACGCCGCGACCGTTCCGATGACGCAGAAGGCGCATCGCCGGTTCATCCGATACTCCGTCAATCTATGGTCCCGCGCCGGCCGCTGCGGCCGGCAATGGGCGGAGCATGAGGAGCGGAGCTGGAGCGCCGTAAGGAGCGCCATGGCAGACCTGCGGCAGAGGCGGACCGCCGTCGTCTTGGGGTCCGGCCTGCTGCGTGATGTGCCGATAAAGGAGCTGGCCGAGACCTTTGACACCGTCGTGCTCGTCGACCTCGTGCACCTCGCCTCGGTGCGCCTCTGGCTCCGGCTCAAGCGATACCGCAATGTTCGCCTGATCGGGCGTGACCTTTCGGGTTATGACGAGCTTGCCGGGGGTAAACAGCCCGAGCCGCTCGCCTTCCTGAGAACGGTTCCGTATCTCGACTTCGTCATCTCGGCCAATCTCCTCTCCCAGATCGGTCGTGGCGCAAAACGCCACTACGAGGCGGAAGAGAAAGGCGCCATGCCCGCCGATACCGTCGCGCAGCTGATCGAGGCACACCGCTCTGGGCTGGAGACAGCGCCCTGCAAGACTTGCCTGATTACCGATGTTTCCTATGCCGTCATCGACCGCAGCGGGAAGGTTCATGAGGAGGCCGACCTGCTACACGGCGTGTCGCTGTCATCGGTTCAAGCCAACTGGACATGGCCGGTCGCGCCACTCGGCGAGGAGAGCGCCGACTATCAGATCGTGCATAAGGTCGTTGCCGCCTATTGAGGCTCGTCTCTTCCGAGCCCGAATCTCGTTCTGGATGAGGCAGCCAGTTCGAGCCGCGCCGAGGTGTCCTCGGTTGACAAATGGCGGGCAGCCCATAGTCTGCGTGTACGCTTTGAAATCGCAACCGCTCGAAGATGAGGATCATGCCTATGGCAAAGTGCATGAGACGGTTTCTAGTAGCGAATCTTGCCCTTTGCCTTTCGGCTTTCGCGGCAGCCGCTGCGACGCTCGACACGATCACTGAGCGCAACAGCGTGCGTATCGGCTACATCGCCGACGAGGCGCCCTTCTCCTCCAGCAAGCCGGGCATTGAGCCGACGGGATATGCTATCGACCTCTGTGGCAAGATCGCCGATGAACTAGAACGTCAAGTTCCGCAGCTGAAGCGCGAATACATAGAGATGACCCTCGCCAGCGGCTTCGATGCGGTGAAGAATGGAGAGGTCGATCTGCTTTGCGGTGCGATCACCGTCAATTTGAAGAGGCGGGAAATCGTCGACTTCTCACAGCCAATCTTCCTGACCGGGGCAACCGCGCTGCTCCGCAAGGATTCGCCCAACTACCTGCAGACTCTTTTTCTCGACAAGCCCGCTGTTCGCTCCGTTAGCGAGAGTGTCGCGTCCACGCGCGTAATCGGCGTGCGTGCAAGCACGACAACCGGAACGACGCTGCGCGAGGCGCTGGCAACCCAGGTGTCGAAGACGAGGCTTGCCGATTTCGAGACGCACGAGGACGGGCTTGCGGCGTTGGAGGATCACAAGATCGATGCCTATATAGCCGATCAGGTGCTGCTCATCAGCCTAGCCAAGCGGGCCCGCGATCCGTCCTCGCTCGAGATCGGCGATCGCCTGTTTACGCATGAACCCTATGCGATAGCGCTTCCCCGCGACGACGCCAACTTCCGCCTGCTGGCCGATCGTGCATTGACGTATTTCTATCTGTCGGACGATTTTCTGCCGCTGCTGGAAACCTATTTCGGAGCGGAGGCGCCGATGCTGCACACGCAAATCATCATGGAGCATGTGCCCTATTGATATTGATCAGATTAAGTCAAAGTCGCTGGGCGGCCTACACCGTAATCTCGCGATATGCATCCGCTACGGGTTTAATGCTGCAACCGCGCTGGTAGCGTCTGCCAAATCCGCAAAGAGCACCTTGGCTTCTTCGTGTCGTGTTCCTATTTTGACGGCATGCGCTTTTTTGCAATCATAGCGATGGTGTTCGCCTGGCTTGCTTAC
The DNA here is from genome assembly GCF_020166565.1 of Rhizobium sp. 3T7. Lineage (NCBI taxonomy): Bacteria > Pseudomonadati > Pseudomonadota > Alphaproteobacteria > Hyphomicrobiales > Rhizobiaceae > Rhizobium > Rhizobium sp. 3T7. The sequence continues at coordinate 277,572 of NZ_JAIQXS010000002.1, read as the reverse complement.
GGCACCATGTCCGCCTGGGCTGGCTGTCCGACATGCCTGACCATGCAGACCGTCGCTTCGAATGCCAGCGTCGTGCACCAGCACATGAGCGGGATTGATATGGGCGAGAAAGCCAAATCGCCGTCCCCACAACAGGATCCCTGCTCAGCCAGCGGCATGGTGCACATGCCTTTCTGCTCGGCCTGTCTTGTCGTGCCGCCGTCGATGACTTCCCCTGCAACCGGCAAGCAAGTATTTTCCTATCCTGCTCCCGGACCGGCTGATGCCATGCGGGATGCGCGACCTGCGCCGCTGGCACCCCCTCCCCGGCTCATCTGACAGGCTTTCATGGACCGCTGCGGTTTCGACCGCGCATTGAATTCCAGTATCGGACAGAGGAAGGAAATCCCATGTCTCTGAAAGTTATCGCCATAGCCACGGCTCTTGCACTCTCCGCCACGTTCGCCGCCGCCGAAGACATGCAAATGGACATGAGCAAGCCGATGGGCGACCACAGCGCAGCAAGCCATGCTTTTGCTGAAGCCAACGCCAAGATGCACAAGGATATGGCGATCACCTATAGCGGTGATGCCGATGTCGATTTTGTCCGCGGCATGATTCCGCATCATCAGGGCGCGATCAACATGGCGAAGATCGAGCTGCAGTACGGCAAGGATCCAGAAATTCGCAAGCTCGCCGAAGCGGTGATCAAGGCCCAGGAGGCGGAGATCGCCGACATGCAGGCCTGGCTCAAGGCACACGGCAAGTAATCGCAACGGACGCCGGGGTATAAAGCTCCGGCGTCCGCTTCACTAGACTTCGATCAGGCCCTTGGTTCGAATGGCTCCGGTCGGCGACCGGCTCCCTGTCGCGCAAGCATCCAGCCCGGATACTCAGGCGCGAGTTCGCTGACGTCGTCCAGTTTCCGCAGGTCGCCGGCATCGAGTTTCAAGTTGACGGCCGCCAGGTTCTGGTCGAGCTGCTCGACGCGCTTGGCCCCGATGATGACCGTCGTCACGAAAGGCTTGGCGAGGATATAGGCAAGCGCCACGGTCGCGACGCTCGTGCCGTGCTTCTCGGCGATCTCGCGCATGACAGCAACGCAGGCCCAGGCGCGATCCTTGTCTACCGGCGGGAAGTCGAACGAGGCGCGGCGCCCTTCCCCATTGCCTGGGGCTCCCGGCCCATACTTGCCGGAGAGGAGGCCACCCGCCAGCGGCGACCAGACCATCAGGCCGAGCCTTTCCTCCTGCATCATCGGCACGATGTCGCGTTCCAGATCGCGGCCGGCGATCGAATAATAGGCCTGCACCGTCTCGAAGCGGGCGAAGCCGCGACGCTCCGAGATGCCGAGCGCCTTGGCGATGCGCCATGCCTGCCAGTTGGAGACGCCGACGTAGCGCACCAGACCGCGAGACACGAGATCGTCCAAGGCGCGCAGCGTCTCGTCGATCGGCGTCACCGGATCGGTTGCATGGATCTGATAGAGATCGATATGATCGGTCTGCAGCCGCTTCAGGCTTGCTTCGACCGAATCCATGATATGCCCGCGCGAGGCGCCGCGATCGTTCGGCTTGTCGCCCATGACGCCATAGACCTTCGTGGCGATGACGACGTCCTTGCGAGGAACGCCCAGGTTCTTCAGGGCCTGGCCGAGCAGCTTTTCGGATTCGCCGAAGGAATAGACGTCGGCCGTGTCAATGAAATTCACGCCAGCGGCAAGCGACCTTTCGACGATCTGGTCAGCTGCCTTCTGATCGAGATCAGCAATGGAACCCCAGATATTGCCCTCGCCGGCGGCTCCAAAGGTCATGGTGCCGAGACAGATTTCGGAGACGAATAGTCCCGTGTTTCCAAGTTGATTGTAACGCATGGTCGAAGATTTCCTTGTGACGACCGCGGGCACTGCCCACGGACAGATGAATTCATTTTTGGTTATTGGCCTGCGCATGACAGGAACAGCCGGAATGCGGCTGCGCGGGAGGCACTATCGATGTAAGGCGAGACAGCGGCATTTCAACATGCCGCGTACTCGCCTCACAGCTTTGCGATCCCCTTGTTTCGCGTCCGTCTTTCAATAGATTCCAATCAGATCACTCGGAGATGGCGATGACGACTCGCACGCTGACAACCATCGGCTTCGATGCCGACGACACGCTCTGGCAGAATGAACGATACTACCGGCTGACCGAGGCGCACTTCACCGAGTTGCTGGCCGATTACGCAGACGGCCCGAGGATCTCGGAGCGCTTGCTGGAGGCAGAGAAGCGCAATCTCCGCCACTACGGCTTCGGCATCAAGGGATTTACCCTGTCGATGGTCGAGACGGCGATCGAAGTCACCGAAGGCAAGGTGCCCGCCAGCGTCATTGCCGGCATCCTCGACACCGGCCGCGACCTGCTTTCCCACCCGGTCGAAACCCTGCCACACGTACAGGAGACGCTCGCGGCGCTCTCGGAGAACTATCTGCTGGTGATGATCACCAAGGGTGACCTGTTCGATCAGGAGCGCAAGCTGGCACAATCCGGGCTCGGCGACTTCTTTCACGCCGTTGAGATTGTTTCCGACAAGACCGCGGTGACGTATCGGCGGGTCTTCTCCAAGGTCGGCGGCGGTCCGGAACGGGCAATGATGGTCGGCAATTCGCTGAAATCAGACATTGTCCCGGCAATCGCCGCCGGCAGCTACGGGGTCTTCGTGCCGCATGAGCTCACCTGGGTCGTCGAGCATGTCGAGGAACCGAAGGACGCACCGCGCTTTCGCAAGATCGAACATCTCGGCGAACTGCGCGGCCTGATTGAAGGTCTTGGCTAATCCGTTGTCACTGCCTTGAGGGAAAGAGTGGCGACGGCGATTGCTTCTCAGCCGGAGCGGTTGGTTGCGGCGCAGTCGCTTGAGGCTCGACGAGAATGCTGTAGGGTGCGCCCAGGCCGCGGCGCGGCGATACCTTGGAATAGTAAGGCCGCAGCAGCCAGGTGGTGTTTTCCTTCACAGTGATGTTGTAGCTGCTGCCATCCTCGTCGGTACCGAAGATTGCCTCCTCATCGGGCGTTGCAAGATCGAATATCGAGAGGAAGGCAAACTTGCTCTTGGTCGAGAAGCTGACCTTCACATGCTGGCCTGCCTTGACGGGAAGCGTGTAGACGCGCCCATTGCCGAACTTCGTCCAGCCCTTGAGCTCCATGGTTGCTGCCGGAAACTGTAGCTTTTCCAGTCGCTCGCCAGGCTGCAGCTCCGGTGACTGGGCGAATGCCATGGACGCTACCAGGCAGAAGGCGACGGTTGCCGCGAGCGCCTTCATGGGCGCACCAGCGCATCGCGCATCGCCTCTACCTCGAGGCGGCAGAAACAACCTTCAACATGATCGTTGACGAGACCCATTGCCTGCATGAAGGCATAAACTGTGGTCGGGCCGACAAACGTCCACCCGCGTTTCTTCAGATTCTTGGAAATGACGACCGATGTCGGCGTTGTCGGGTTGGCCATGACAGCGGCACGGTCGACCACCTTCGGCCGCTCGTTGTGACCGGGTTCGAAGCTCCAGAAATAGCGGCCAAGCGAGCCGAACTCCTGCCGCAATTCAATCGCACGGCGGGCATTATTGATCGTCGAAACGATCTTGCCGCGATGGCGCACGATGCCGGGATCGGCAAGGCAGCGCTCGATATCGCTGTCGTCGAAAAGCGCAACCTTCTCGAAATCGAAGCCGGCGAAGGCAGCGCGGAAATTCTCACGCTTGCGCAGGATGGTGAGCCAGGACAAGCCGGACTGGAACCCTTCCAGGCAGATCTTCTCGAAGAGGCGGATATCATCCGTTACCGGGCGTCCCCATTCCTCATCGTGATATTTGAGATAATCCGGGAGGTTGGCATGCCAGTGACAGCGGCTCTTGCCGTCTTCGCCGATAATAATGCCCGTATCGCTCATGGTCCCGCTTCGCTTTCGTGCTGCGAATCCGGCTTTACCATTTGCAAACTCTGTTTCCAAACCGAACGATAACCCTGACGAAAAGTTTATCCCGCGCTTCAGACTTGAATGAACTCAAATTTACTATTCGCTGGCGGGAACGATGGCAGCTTGAAGGCAGGCGGCCGCTGCCGTCAGCACATTTTCGGCCATTTGTAGAGAGTCCGTCCGATGATCAAATCCCTTATGCTCGCCGCAGCGATGCTCGGCGTCTTTTCCACGGCCGCGCTTGGCGATGACCGCTACGCGACACGCCCGCCGGTCGTGCTGAGCCCAGACCTTGCAGCCCCGTGGATCATGCAGCTCGGTGGCAAGGTTCGTCCCGTCGTCTACCAGCGACCGGTCGTTGCGCAGCGCGGTCTGTTCACGTCCGGCGCCTTCGGCCGCGCTCCTGCCGCCAAGGCGCAGCCGGTATCCGCCATCAATCCTGGTGTTCCCGTCATCCGTCGTCAGCTTGAGCCGCAATACCTGCCGCAGATCGTCACCTACGACACCAAGGAACAGCCTGGCACGATCGTCATCGATACCAACAGCCGCTTCCTTTATCTGGTCGTGGACGGCGGCAAGGCGCGGCGTTACGGCGTCGGCGTAGGCAAGCCGGGCTTCGAATGGGCCGGCGTGCACAAGATCACCCGCAAGTCGGAATGGCCGGACTGGACGCCGCCTTCGGAAATGATCGGTCGCGAAGCTGCGAAGGGCCACTATCTTCCCGCGCGCATGGACGGCGGTCCGGGGAACCCGCTCGGCGCGCGTGCCATGTATCTCGGTTCGACGCTCTACCGCATTCATGGAACCAATGCGCCGTGGACGATCGGCAACGCCGTGTCCTCCGGCTGCATCAGGCTGCGCAATGAAGACGTTGTTGACCTTTACGAACGCGTAAAGGTTGGAACCCGCGTCATCGTCATGTAAAGGCCTATCAATACCGGCGCGGAGCCGAGAATAGTTGAATTTAGACATCGCAGCTGCTTCATTCCGCGCCCAACATCTTGAACTGGACCGAGGTTCGGGTAGCTTCGGTCCGGTTTTGCTTTGAGGGAATCAACCATGCTGAAATTCGCGACGGCTCTTGCGGCCGCCGGCCTTCTGGTCTCTTCCATGTCCATATCGGTTTCGGCGCGGCCGGTTACGCCTGCTCACGATGGCGCACCTGTCGTTCGGGTCGCCTCGCCGCCGAAATCGGTCAAGCCGCAGTTCAAGCGCCAGCGCGTGCGCCTCGTCACGAACGAAGCGCCCGGCACGATCATCATCGATACCAACAACAAGTTCCTGTATCTCGTCGAAACCAAGAACCGCGCAACGCGCTACGGCATCGGCGTCGGCCGCGAGGGCTTCGGCTGGTCAGGTGTGGTCAAGATCGGCCGCAAGGCAGAGTGGCCGACCTGGACGCCGCCCGCTGAGATGCGCGTTCGCGAGGCGGCGAAGGGTCATATCATCCCGGCCTTCCAGGAAGGCGGCGAGGACAATCCGCTCGGCGCCCGCGCGATGTATCTCTACAAGGGCGGCCGCGACACGATCTTCCGCATCCATGGCACCAACCAGCCATGGACGATCGGCCTGAACATGTCGTCCGGCTGCATCCGCATGATGAACAAGGATGTGATCGAACTCTACGATCGCGCGCCGGTCGGCACCAAAGTCATCGTCATCGGTCCCGGCAACAAGCAGGGCGAGATCAGCTTCGAGGATCGTGGCATCGACGTGTTGCGGACGCTGTTCGGCGGCTGAGACAAGTAATCAGGCGACCGGACAACCGGTCGCCTATTTTGATCCGCAGCTGACCTTGCCGGTGACTGTGAATGGTTTCGCGCCACCTTCGAGAGCGAGTTCATAGGTCCCCGAGAATGCGTTCATGGATTTGCCGCGCTGGCCGGCAATCACGATCAGGCTGATTCCCTGACCATTCGCATCGTCGCCACCTTCATAGAACACCTCCAGCCGCAATTCGCCGTCATACGACCAATGGTGCGTCAGGTTTTCTGAAGTGACGGCAATCTTCTGGAGCGCTTGCGTGATGTCGCCGCTCTTAATCACCACTGCGCCGCGAAAATGATTGAGCTTGTGGCCGCCTCCGGCCTCGAAGCCGCTTTCCACCGTGAAGCGCACGTCCTTGTCATCCGCCGAGCAGAAAAAGCGAGTGTCTGCATGGGCGGCACTTGCCGCACCACAGAAAACCGTAAGCGCGAGGATTGTGCGATACATGGCGGGCTCCTGAGATCGCCGGACGATCCGGCGCCGCTAAGCTAAGGGCAAACCCTTTAATTTTTCCGGTATGTCCCCGCCATAGGCCCAATCCAGCAGCTGGATCGTGTGGACGATCGGAACGGCGGTCCCGGTCGCAATCTGCATCATGCAGCCAATGTTGCCAGTGGCGATTACATGCGATTTGGTTGCCTCGAGATTCTTGACCTTGCGGGCCTTGAGCGTATCGGAAATATCAGACTGCAGGATGTTGTAGGTGCCAGCGGAGCCACAACAGAGGTGACCTTCGGCAGGATCCCGGACATTGAAGCCCGCAGCCTTCAACAGCTGCTTCGGCGCCATTGTGATTTTCTGGCCGTGCTGCATCGAACAGGCCGAATGGTAGGCGACGGTGATGCCCTTCGGCACCTGCGCGGGGAGCTCGAGGGATACGAGAAATTCTGTAATGTCCTTGGCCAGGGACGAGACGCGCGCCGCCTTTTCGGCATATGCAGCATCAAGCCGCAGCATATGGCCATAGTCCTTGATCGTTGTGCCGCAGCCGGAGGCGGTGATGATGATTGCGTCGAGCCCGCCCCTCTCGATTTCCCGCGTCCACACATCGATGTTGGCACGGGCGCTCGCCAATGCCTGCTCCTCGCGTCCCATGTGATGGACGAGCGAGCCGCAGCAGCTCTCTCCCTCCGGAACGACGACTTCGACTCCGAACCGCGTGAGGAGGCTGATCGTCGCTTCGTTGATGCCGGGATCCAACACCGGCTGCGCGCAACCGGTTAGGATCGCCACGCGGCCACGCTTCTCCCCGACCGCCGGGTGGCTCGACGGCACGCCATAGGCGGAAGCCGGAGGAATGTGGCGCGGCGCCAGCGCCAGCATCGCGGCAAATGGCTTCAACGCAGGCGCGCTTTGCAGAAGACCTGCGAACGGCCGCCCAGCCGACGACAGCTTGATCGCGAGGCGAAACCGATCAGGATAAGGCAGAACAGCGGCGAGAATGGCGCGCGCGACCCGGTTCATGAAAGGCCGCTTGTATGTCTTCTCGATATGCGTCCGGGCAAGGTCGACGAGGTGCATATAGTCGACGCCGGAAGGACAGGTCGTTGCACAGGCCAGACAGGAGAGGCAGCGGTCGATGTGTGTGACGACCTCGGCGTCCGCCGGACGCCCGTTTTCCAGCATGTCCTTGATCAGGTAGATGCGCCCGCGCGGGCTGTCGAGCTCATTGCCGAGCGTCACATAGGTCGGACAGGTCGCGGTGCAGAAGCCGCAATGGACGCATTTGCGCAGAATCTGCTCGGATTCAGCGACGTGCGGATCGGCAAGCTGGGCCGGCGTGAAATTGGTCTGCATGGCCTTAGGCTCCTGCCATCTTCCCCAGGTTGAAGATGCCGGCGGGATCGAATTTCAGTTTCAGCCGTTGCGAGAGCAAGGCTACCGCCTCCGGCTGTGGCTGAAAGGCAGCAATCATCGATCGCAGTTGTTCCGGGGCACGGATCAGCGTCGCGTGGCCGCCGCCCAGCGCCTTGATGAAACGACGCAGGAGGTCGGCATCCGCGTCGGCCTCCATCCGCATCCAGATCAGCCCGCCCTGCCAGTCATAGAATGCATCGACTCCCGCTTCGAGCCGAAGTGCCGCCACTAGCTGGTGACCGACGCTTGGGGCTACCGAGACGCGCCAGACCGGTCGCGGCGTGCCGTCGGCATAAGGAGCAACGTCGCGGATGTCTTTCCAGAGGCGGACACTCTCGCTTTGTTCCAGCCGCGCGACGGATCCGAACCTTGCCATGGCCGCGGCGAGCTTAGTTGCCCTGGCATCGACAGAGCCGGGCAGGCCCTCGATCCGCAGACAGGTCGCCTCGCCTTCGGAGAGTGTGCTGTCGAGAAATTTCCAGGAGACGGTCATCGGCAGGTGCGCGGCGCCGGAAACTTCGACCGGCAAGGCCATCGCCGCCGCCATGGCGTTGGCGGCTTCGGCGTCGTTCAACCCCGAGACGACGATCGTCGCTTCGGTTCGCGGTCGCGGTGGCACGCGGAACGTCACTTCCGTCAGGAACCCCAGCGTGCCGTGTGAGCCGGCCATCAGCTTGACGAGGTCCAGCCCGGTGACATTCTTCATCACGCGGCCGCCAGCCTTGATCGCCTCGCCCTTGCCGTTGATGAAGCTGACGCCAAGCAGGCTGTCGCGCGCCGCCCCGGCCACGAAACGACGCGGACCCGAGACATTGGCAGCAAAAACGCCACCGATCGTCGGTTCGCCTGCCGTTCCCATGATCGGCCGATGGTCCATCGGCTCGAAAGCCATCATCTGACCGTTCTCCGCCAGTGCGGCTTCGATCTCGGACAACGGTGTTCCCGAGCGGGCGGTCAAAACCATCTCGCCCGGATTATAGGCCGTGATGCCGCCGAGATTGGACGACCGCAGGCGGCTTTCCGCAACCACGGCGTTTCCGAAACCGGACCGGGTGTTGCCGCCGCAGATCGCGAGCGGCTTGCCTTCCCGCGCATGGCTGCGGACGATTGCCACAGCCTCTTCGTCCGTCATAGGCAATAGGTCGATCATGCGGCTGGGCGCCCCTCGAGCGGGAAGACTTTGGACGGATTCAGGAGCCAGGCCGGATCGAAGGCGGCACGTGCTGCCATCTGCTGTGCGAGATCCGCCTCGGAATACTGATGGCGCATCAGGTCGCGTTTTTCGATGCCGACGCCATGCTCGCCGGTCAGGCAACCGCCGGCATCGACGCACAGCTTCAGGATTTCCATGCCCGCAGCTTCCGCGCGGGCGGCATCTTCCGGATCGTTGGCATTGAAGAGGATCAACGGATGCATGTTGCCATCGCCGGCATGGAACACGTTGGCGACGCGAAGCCCATAGCGATCGATGATTTCGGAGGTTTTCTTCAGCACATAAGAAAGCTGGCTGAGCGGAACGGTTCCGTCCATGCAGATATAGTCGGCAATACGGCCGGTTGCGCCGAAGGCCGACTTGCGGCCCTTCCAGATCAGCGCCGCCTCGGTTGCCGACTGGCACTCACGGACGGTTTTCACGTTGTGCCTGCGCGCGATTTCGACAATGCTCTTCAGCATGTCGTCCATTTCCGCTTCCGATCCTTCGACCTCCACGATCAACAGCGCGCCGACATCAAGGGGATAGCCGGCCTTGGCAAAGGCTTCGCAGATTTCGATTGCCGGCTTGTCCATGAATTCGATGGCGACGGGAATGATCCCTGCCGCGATGATGTCGGCGACGCAGGACCCCGCCTCTTCGGAGGTATCGAAGCCGAAGAGAACCGGGCGCGCGCCCTCGGGCTTGGCGATCAACCGAACGGTCGCTTCCGTGACGATGCCGAGCTGGCCTTCATGTCCACAGACGAGGCCCAAAAGGTCGTAGCCCGCCGCATCGAGCGCCTTGCCTCCAAGGTCGATGACGGTGCCATCCATCAGCACCATCCTTACGCCGAGCAGATTGTTCGTCGTCACCCCGTATTTCAGACAGTGCGCGCCGCCAGAATTCATCGCGATATTGCCCCCAATCGTACAGGCCAGCTGGGAGCTCGGATCGGGAGCGTAAAAGAAACCATCCTCCGAGACGGATTCAGAGATATTCAGATTGGTGACGCCTGCCTCGACCACCGCCACGCGGTTGGGCAGATCAAATTCGAGAATGCGGTTCATCTTGGATACGCAAACCACCACCGCATCCTCCTGCGGAATCGCTCCGCCCGAGAGCGACGTTCCGGCGCCGCGCGGCACCACCGGGACACCATAGCGATGACAGTATTTCATGACTGCGGCCACTTCCGCGGTCGTCCGCGGCAAGGCAACCGCCAATGGCATCCGGCGATAGGAAACGAAGGCATCGGTCTCGAACGGCATCAGCTCGCGCGCCTCATGCACCAGGCATTCCGGCGGCAGCAGGTCGATGAGATCGGCGACGATCTGCCGGCGGCGGGCAAGCACATCGGCACGCGGGGCGAGAAACGAAATGGTGTCGGACATGGCTCTCTCCCTTCGCCGGCGGCAGCGAAAACCGGACGCCTCCTCCGCGCTGCCGGCTCAATCGGGCTTAGCACTTTCCCCATTATGGCGCAAATGCTAAGCACTTATTCCAAAAGGACAAACAATCAAAGCACATGACCAACCTGGGTGACCTCGAAATTTTCGCAAAAGTCGTTTCGACGGGGAGCATGTCGCTCGCCGGCAGGGCGCTCGGTTTTTCGCCGGCCGTGGTCTCCAAACGCATCAAACGCCTGGAGGACCGGCTAGGCACGCGGCTCCTACAGCGCACGACGCGGCAGATTTCGCTGACCGAGGCCGGCCAGGGTTTCTACGACCGTGTGCTCGGCATTCTCGCTGGCATCGAGGAGGCCGAATACTACATCTCCGGACGCTCGGCGCAGATGCAGGGAACGCTGAAGGTGACGGCACCGACCTCTTTCGGACGCACCCATGTCGCCCCGCACCTGAAGTCCTTCATGGACATGCATCCGGAGCTTGCGATCCATCTCGTGCTCAGTGACGAATTCACCGATATCGTCGGCGAAGGTTTCGACCTTGCGATCCGCATCGCGGAACTGACGGACTCAAGCCTAGTCGCGCGGCGACTTGCGCCCGTGCGGCGCCTGCTTTGCGCATCGCCGGATTACCTTGCCGCCAACGGCACACCGCAGACGCTCGAAGACCTCAAGCAACATCGCTGCCTGCCCGCGCACAACAACGATGCCTGGCGGCTCGAAGGACCGGAAGGGCCGCTTTCTCTGCGGCCAGAGGGGATGCTTGAGACGAATTCCAGCGAGGTGGTGCGAGAGGCTGTCATATCGGGGCTTGGCATCGCGCTGCGCTCCACTTGGGACATCAGCCGTGAGCTCAAGGATGGCCGGTTGGTGCGCATCCTTCCGACTTACGAGGGATCGCGCAACGTGACGCTCTCCGCGGTCTACCCGAGCCGCCAGTTCCTACCAGCCAAGGTGCGACTTTTCATCGACTATCTCGCCGAAGTTTACGGACCGGTTCCCTATTGGGAACGCTAGAGACTTTCAGGCTCAATTTGCCAATCTCTCGATTACGAGATCGAGAAGTGCCCGCAGGCGCGCCTGTCTTTTCATGTCCCGGTGATAGCCGACCCAGGTGTCGCGTCCGGGCGGAGCTTCCCCGAGGTCGACCGGCTCGATGTCAGGGATTGAATCGCCAAGAGGGCGCGGCAGAACCGCCAGGCCGGCGCCGTTTCTGCAAAGAGTCGCCTGCACATCGCGATTGTTGCTGCGCATGGCGATCTCCGCCTTCGGCAGAAGGCGCGTCAGCCATGCGACATCCGGCATGCCGCCAAAGGCCTCGTCCATCGTTACCAGACGCGCGCCTGTGCCGTCTCCTGCTTTTGGATGCTCCCTGCCTCGGCCGACATAGAGCCGGTAGTCGATGTGGCGCAGCTTGCGCGATATCACGTCCGGCTCGGTGAAGGGCGCGATCCGAACGACAACATCCGCCTCCCGGCGGGAGAGGCTGAGCAGGCGGCTATCGGTCAGCAGTTCGACAACGATCTTCGGATAGCGCAGCGAGAATTCCGCAAGCACCGGCGCAAGCACGTGTGCACCGAACCACTCCGAAGAGGACAAGCGCAGGAAGCCGCTCAGTTGCCGGCTCTGCCCGGCGAGTTCGCGTTCGAGACCGAGTGCTTCCTCTTCCATGCGCTCGGCGTGCGCGAAGACGGCCGTGCCCTCATCCGTCAGCACAAAGCCGTCGGCCGTCCGCTGAAACAGCGTCTGGCCGAGCGAGACTTCCAAGGCACGCAGACGACGCCCCATCGTCGGCTGCGTCAGGCCGAGGCTGCGGGCGGCAGCGCCAAGAGTTCCCTGGCGTGCGATGGCCAGAAACAGTTTGAGATCGCTCCATTCCACGTTCCGACACCAAAACAGAAATGCATGAACTTCATGCAATCTCTTTCATTTCCATTCGTATATCAACGGCGCATTCTTCTTCCCATACACACGAAAGGAGCGTTGCATGTCTGCGACCACAATGATGAAAGCGCTTCTGATTGATGCGCCGAAAACCGATTTTCGCTTGGCCGACGTCGCCAGGCCGACACCGCACGAAGGCGAGGTGCTGGTCCGGATCAATGCAAGCGGCGTCAATCCGCTGGACACAAAGATCCGGGCTGGCAATGCCGCCCATGCGCGCCATCCCTTTCCGGCGGTTCTCGGCATAGATCTGGCTGGCGTCGTCGAGCAGGTCGGCCCAGGTGTCACCGCGTTCCATCGTGGCGACGAGGTCTATGGCATGACCGGCGGTGTCGGCGGCATCCAGGGCTCGCTGGCCGAATTCGCGGCGGTCGACGCCCGGCTGATTGCGCCGAAGCCCCATAATCTCTCGATGCGGGAGGCAGCAGCCCTGCCGCTGATCGCAATTACCGCCTGGGAAGGGTTGGTCGATCGCGCCAATGTCCGGAATGGCCAGCGCGTCCTTGTCCTCGGCGCCGCCGGCGGCGTGGGGCACATTGCCGCACAGATCGCGAAAGCCGCAGGCGCCGAGGTGTTTGCGGTCGATGGTGCCGCCAAGGCTGACTACCTCGCAAGCCTCGGAGCAATGCCGATCGACTACAGGGTAGAGACCGTGACGGACTATGTCGGCAATCACACGGGCGGCAAGGGCTTCGACATCGTCTACGATACCGTCGGCGGCCCCGGCCTCGATACTGCCTTCCAGGCGGTCGGCCGGTTCGGTCACGTCGTCAGCGCGCTCGGATGGGGTACACATGCGCTTGCCCCGCTATCGTTGAAAGCGGCGACCTATTCGGGCGTATTCACGCTGCTGCCGCTTCTGACCGGCGAAGGGCGAAGCAACCACGGGGAGATCCTGCGTGTGGTCGGCAAGCTCGTCGAGGCCGGAAGGCTGATGCCGAGGCTGGACGCGCGCCGATTCGGGCTTTCCGATGTCGCGAAAGCGCATGCGTTGATCGAAAACCGTCAGGCAAACGGCAAGCTGGTGGTGGAGATCGCTTGAATTCACAAGGCGCGGCGTATGCTCGCCGCACCCGTTCTACCGCGCCAGATCGAGATAGGCGTTTGCCACCATGGCATCGATATCTTTCGGCACCGGAACAATGCAGCTCTCGGCGCCGACCTCGCGCCTGGCAACACGTTCGAGGCAGCGCGCCTGCAGCGTGAAGCCCAGGTCCATCGACTCCACGGAATTGCCGAGCGCACGGGGACCGGCGAGGTTCGCCATGTGCCCGCCGCCCAGAATATGGAAGCAGCGACCATCCTTCAGGTGCAAGGTCTCGATATGGTCAGCCTCGTAACGATCGATCCGCATTACGTCGGGGTAGCGCCGGAACGCGGCGACGTCGATCTCATGCGGGAAATGTCCACCATTCATCAGGATGGCACCATCCTTGATCAATGGAAGATCCGCTGCGGTGACGATACCCGGGAGGCCGGTGACGGTGATGAGCACGTCGGCGGAGGCAATCGCCTCGTTGCGCAGCGGCGTAGAAAACCCGTCGAGATGAGCCTCCAGCGCTGTCACCGGATCGGTATCGACGACGCTGACGCTTGAGAACGCGTTGCGGAAGCAGGCTGCGGTTCCCTTCCCGCAGGCGCCGTAACCGAAGACCGTCACGCGCTTGCCGTTGGTGGAGCGGTTGGTGAAGCGCATGTAGCTTTCGAAAAGGCTCTGGCCGACGGCATGTCTGTTTTCTGCAAACTGCTTGATCGGGCTATCGTTGATGACGAGGATCGGCATGTTCAACTTCGCCCGCATCGGCAACAGGCGCGTGCGGCCCGAGGTCGTCTCCTCGGTGCCGCCAAGGAGGCTGGCGTAAGGGGCCTCGGCCGCGATCGCGAAGAGGTCGCCACCGTTGTCGAGCAGCAGATCCGGCCTTTCGGCGACAACCGCCTCCAGGCTCTTGCGATGCGCAACTGGGTCCGTGGTCTGGGTCGCGAACACGGTGATCCCTTGCGAACGGAGGAACTCGACAGTCGAAGGCTGTGTGCTGTTCAGATTGCCGGTACAGACGAGTCGAGCACCGCCGGCCCTCAGCGTCATCAGCAGCGCCACTGTCTTCGGCTCCAGATGGATACCCGTGCCGATGGTCAAACCGCCGAACGGTTGTGTCTTCTCGAACTCTGCCGTCGTTGCCTTCAGCAGTCGGCAGCTGTTGCCGATCCATTCGATGCGGGTTGCGTCTCTCGGCATGTCCGTGTCCTTCTGCTCTCAATGCAGTGTTAGACCCGGCAACCGCTTTCGACCATGGAGATAATTCTTCGCAATAGGGCAGAAAATCTGCCCTATTGCGTCGAGATACCGGATTGGACCAACCAGTCGCGAAGAGCAGTGAACACGGGCGTCTTTGCGTCAGCATTGCGGCAGGACAGGCTATAACCGGCCGGTCGGCGAACGAAGCCATAGGGTGCCGCAAGCACATTGCGCTGCAGATCGTCCTCAATGGCGGCGCGGGGTGCAAGCACCACCCCCACACCCGATCGCGCTGCACCGAGCGCAAGGAGCAGGTCTTCGAACTCCTGCTTGCGCCGGAACACCACAGGCTCAGTTGCACTCTCGGCAAACCATTCCTGCCAGAGAGTTGGCGCGCTACGACTGACGAGAGCGGTCATCTCCACCATAAGTGCGGGATCGCCGGCGATCCTTTGAGCAATATCCGGGGTCGCAACAGGCCCGAACTCATCCTCCATAAATTTGACCGCCGTCACGCCCGTCGCCGGTCGGTATTCACCACCCATAATGACGGTGTCGAGCTCCGGATGCAGCGACAGAGGTTCTACAACCGACATCGGCACGATATCGACGTCGACGACGCCAAGTGCTGACTGCATAGTTGCAAGCCGTGGCATCAGCCACCATATAGCAAAGGCCGACGGAACACCGAGGCGGATGCGACGATGCTCGCCACCCGCAAACTCGGCGGCGGCGCGTTCAAGCATGGTAAGGGCGGTGTTCGAAACCTCCGCAAACCTGACTGCCTTGGGTGTCGCAGCCAGCTTCCGTCCTTCGCGTTCGAACAGTTTCTCGCCGAAATAGCTCTCCAGGATTGCAAGCTGCTGGCGAACGGCACCGCGCACGACACCGAGTTCTTTGGCGGCGCCGAGAATGCTGCCGTGGCGGCAGACGGCTTCGAAGGCGCGGACCGCTTTTAGGGGAGGAAGACGCATGATTACCACACTGCGGACATAACAGTGCACTACATGATGCACTTGTTGATTGAAATACAAGACAGGCGCATATTGAACACCTGTGCATTGACGGAAACAGGATAGTATCTGGCGGATTTTTTGTTACCCGGCGAAACAAAAAGTTCCTATTGATAGTTATCAAATCCGAGAAAAAAGCATGAAACGCGTATGGATCGCGCAAGCTTTCCAGCGGATACTAATATAGACGACTCGCTCAAACAAAATGCAAAGGTGACCCGACCATTGACTCTTCTCGCCCGCCTCGCTTCAGACGTCCAGCTCATGTTTCGGCGCCCCCCGCGCCAACAATATGCTGCGCTCTGCTATCGGGTCAAAAAGAAGACCAGCGATGTTGAAGTGCTTTTGCTGACCAGCCGCGACACCGGTCGCTGGGTCATCCCTAAGGGATGGCCGATGGACGGACGGCGCTCCTATGAGGTCGCGGCCCGCGAGGCGTTCGAAGAGGCCGGCGTTCGTGGAACCGTCGAAAACCAGACACTGGGCTCCTATTCCTATCCCAAGGTGCTGAAGAACGGCCTGAAAGTCACCTGCAAGGTGCAGGTCTATGCGCTCGAGGTTTCGGAGATCGCCAGGAACTTCAAGGAGAAAGGCGAGCGCAAGACGGATTGGGTCTCCTGCGACGAGGCTGTGAAGCGCGTTCACGAGCCCGAACTTCGCAATCTCTTTCTGCAATTTAAGCGCCGCATGACGGAACAGCTTGCCGCAAGGTCGCCAAGGCAAATTCCAGCGGAATGAATACTGCCATCTTGCGCTGCTAAACTTTGCGGCGCTAAAGCAGGATTCAACGAAGGAATAGCATGCCCGACCGACCAGCCGTCCTCACGAAACGAACGCTCGACAAGGATCTCGACAAGCTTACGCATGTCGAGGATGCGACGAAGTTCGTCTCGCGCAAGCTGGTGGCCCCCGGTCTCGGGCTGATCTTCCTTGGCCTGGCAATGCTCTTTGCAGGCATCTACGTCTTTGACCGTCCAAGCGCCGTTCTGGTAATCGCCGCGGCGGCACTCGCCGCCTACATGGCCATGAACATCGGCGCGAACGACGTCACCAACAACGTGGGCGCCGCGGTCGGCGCGCGCGCGATGACCATGGGACAAGCGCTTGTCATCGCCGCCATCTTTGAAATTCTCGGGGCGACGGTTGCCGGCGGCGAGGTGGTCAAGACGATCTCCTCAAGCATCGTGGATACCGTGCAGGTGCCGCCGGGGACGCTCAGCTGGATCATGATGGCGGCATTGATGGCCGCCGCTTTATGGATCAACCTCGCGACTTGGATGAACGCGCCGGTATCGACCACGCATGCGATTGTCGGCGCGGTGATCGGCGCGGGTATCGGCGCGGTCGGTCCCGAGCCGGTGAACTGGCGGGTGATGATCGAGATAACATCGGCTTGGGTGACTTCCCCCCTGTTGGGCGGCGTGATCGCCGCCGGCCTCCTTTTCATGGTGAAAACCCTGGTCATCTACCGCGAAGACAAGGTTGCCGCGGCGCGACGTTGGGTGCCCATCCTGATCGCGATGATGGTCGGCGGCTTTTCGTCCTACATGATGCTGCAGCTTCAAGCGCCCAGCGAATTCTCGACGCTGACCATCCTCCTGTTCGGGGTCGCGGCGGGCTTCATCGGATGGGCCGCGGCGCGTTCATTCGTTTTACGGCAGGCCCTAGGGCTCGAAAACCGTAACAGCTCGCTGCGTGTGCTGTTTCAAATCCCGTTGATTGGCTCAGCTGCGTTGCTCTCCTTTGCGCATGGCGCCAATGACGTGTCCAATGCCGTTGGGCCGCTTTCGGCAATCGTGCGCGCGGTCGGCGGATCCGCAGAGGGTGCACTGGACCAGCCTCCGATCTGGGTGTTGCTGATCGGCGCCTTCGGTATCTCCGTTGGACTGTTGCTCTTTGGGCCACGCCTGATCCGGCTGGTCGGTGAGCAGATCACCAAGCTCAACCCGATGCGGGCCTATTGCGTGGCGCTGTCAACGGCCTTCACCGTCATCGTAGCCTCATGGCTCGGCATGCCGGTTAGTACGACGCATATCGCCGTCGGTTCCGTGTTCGGCGTCGGCTTCTACCGTGAGTGGTATACGCGGCATTCGAAACGCCGTATCGAATACATGCGCCGCAGGGCAGAGAGCTGGGCGCTCGACGAACCGGAAGATCCGAACACGCACGAGGTTCGCCGTCGCTATCTCGTCCGCCGTTCGCATTTCATGACGATTGTCGCCGCCTGGGTCATCACCGTGCCGGCATCCGCAGCGCTTGCAGCCATCCTCTATTGGGTTATGTTCGCGCTCTTTGTTTGAGCAGGACTTTTCAATGCGCGCCAATTTTCGGATGCAAAGGCTGTTTGTGGACGCCCCCCTCGCTGCCGCAACAACCGTGGAGACGACGGCAGATCACTTCAACTATCTCGCTAACGTGCTGCGTATGGCCGAGGGCACCGAGTTGCTTGTCTTCAACGGTCGCGACGGCGAGTGGAAGGCGCGTCTCACCTTTCCGACGCGAAAGCGCATTGTGCTGATTGCCGAGGAGCAGACGCGGCCGCAGCCTGTTCCCTCCGACCTGCACTATCTCTTTGCTCCCCTGAAGGTCGGGCGCCTGGACTACCTAGTACAGAAGGCAGTGGAGATGGGAGCAGGTGTTCTCCGCCCGGTGATGACACAGCACGTGCAGGGCAAGATTACTAATCTCGACAAGCTGAAGGCAAATGTCATCGAGGCGGCGGAGCAATGCGGCATACTTGATATCCCTGATGTTGCCGAGCCTGTGAAGCTGTTCGATCTCCTGGACACCTGGCCGAGCGACCGCCGCATCATCTATTGCGACGAGGGCGACGCAGGGCAGAACCCGCTGCCATTGCTGTCCAAAATCAGCGAGCGAAAGCTGGCCCTCCTCGTCGGCCCCGAGGGCGGTTTTTCCGAGGAGGAGCGCGCGCGCCTGCGCAGCCTCGATTTCATCACCGCAATCCCGCTCGGGCCGCGGATCCTGCGAGCGGATACAGCTGCGGTTGCTGCCATGGCTGTCATTCAGGCGTCGATCGGCGACTGGAATTAACCTTAGGATCGGTCGCGGCCGAAATAGGCAGCTATTTTTTTGATGGGCCGTTGAAACAATTTCACTTGCAACATACGTGGGAGCGGTCCTAATCACCCTTCCAATTGCCCGGTTTTTTCCGGGCGCTCTCCCATTGCAGGTAGACTTGAATGGCTCGCGATACCACCGACCAGACGCCACTCTCTTCGGTTCAGGAGCTGACCGATTATCTTGCTGTGGGAAGCAAGCCGAAAGAAAAATTCCGCATCGGCACCGAGCACGAGAAGTTCGCCTTCTTCCGGGCCGACAATAGCCCGGTGCCGTACTTCGGTGAGGCCAGTATTTCGGCGCTGCTCAAAGGTCTGCAGCAAAAATCCGGCTGGGATCCGATCATGGATGGCGACAACATTATCGGCCTTGGCGAGCCGAAGGGGATGGGCGCCATATCGATCGAGCCCGGCGGCCAGTTCGAATTATCAGGCGCCCCGTTGGAAACGATCCACGAGACCTGCAAGGAATCGAACGCGCACCTGGCGACATTGCGCGAGATCGCCGAGCCCATGGGCATCCGCTTCCTCGGCATCGGCGGCAGCCCCAAATGGACGCTGGCCGAAACACCGGTGATGCCGAAATCCCGCTACGAGATCATGACCCGCTACATGCCGAAGGTCGGCAGCAAGGGTCTCGACATGATGTATCGCACCTGCACGATCCAGGTGAACCTCGACTTCTCCTCGGAAGCCGACATGCGCAAGAAGATGCGCGTCTCGATGAAGCTTCAGTCTCTGGCAACCGCCCTCTTTGCCTCCTCGCCATTTACCGAAAGCAGGCTCAACGGCCTGCTCTCCTGGAGAGGCGATATCTGGCGTGACACCGATAACAACCGCTCCGGTCTGCTGGACTTCACGTTCCGCGACGACTTCGGTTTTCATGACTATGCCGAATGGGCCCTCGACGTGCCGATGTATTTCGTCGTGCGCGACGGGCATTATCACGACTGTACCCATGTTACCTTCCGGCAGTTCATGAACGGCGCACTGAAGGGCGAAATCGCCGCCTGGGAGCCGACGATGGGAGACTGGACCAACCATCTCTCGACGCTCTTCCCGGATGTGCGCATGAAGCGCTTCCTCGAGATGCGCGGCGCGGATGGTGGGCCCTGGCGGCGCATCTGCGGGTTGCCAGCCTTCTGGGTCGGGCTGCTCTATGACGACGCGGCGCTCGAAGATGCCGATATGCTGACCAAGGACTGGACGTTCGACGAGGTCAACGCCTTGCGCGATGCCGTGCCGGCTCAGGGCTTGAGGGCAAAGTTCCGCGGGCATGAGCTCTACGAGACCGCACGTGAAATCATCGCCGTTTCGAAGGCGGGTCTGAGGGCGCGCAACAAGCTCAACAAGGAAGGGCAGGACGAAACCATCTTCCTTTCGCCGCTCGATGAAGTCATGGCGAAGAAGGCGACCTTGGCCGAGGATCTGCTGGCGCTCTACCATGGCCGCTGGGCCGGTTCGGTAGAGCCCGTCTTCGAAGAGTATCAATATTAGAGCCAGAACCTACTAAATTCATCCGTCTGTTTGACGGCATGGGATTGGATGGAGGCAAGCAAGCGCAAGGCAAGGCTAGCCTTGGCGAGCATTGCTTACGATCAGGCGGCCGATGCCGCCTAACCCGAAGAGCGAGACGGATTTTGCCCCTGACTGCGTCGGAAAGACTTGAAAGTGGTAGGGCACTTCTGGCGCCTTTCCTTCCTGTCAAAAACAAAATCAGTCCCGCGGAATGGATGAATTTAGTAGGTCCTAAGCCCTTCTGCAAAAAGCGGTTTGCGCATTCCGTTTTCCGGCTATAGTGACGCAATTACGCGTTGCGAACCGGGAAGGGGATTTCCATGCTGCCACTCTTCGACATGATGATGCAGGCCCAGAACGGCGCGGCGATGGATGCAGTCTCCAAGCAGTTCAATCTTGCCCAGGAGCAGACCGCCAAGGCGATGGCGGCGCTGATGCCGGCATTTTCCGCCGGCCTGAAGCGGAGCACCAGCAACCCTTACGACTTTATGGGGCTGATGCAGGCGGTCGCCTCCGGCAACTATGCCAAGTATTTCGAGGACATGAGCAAGGCTTTCACGCCGCAGGGGATATCGGACGGCAACAACATCCTTGCGCAGCTGTTCGGCTCCAAAGAGGTCTCGCGCGCGGTGGCTGCGCAGGCGGCGCAGATGACGGGAATCGGACAGGAAATCTACAAACAGATGCTGCCTGTCATGGCCGACACACTTATGGGCGGCCTGTTCAAGCAATCGATGGGGCAGATGAGCGCGCTTGTCAATCCCTTCGTCAACACGGCAATGGGCGAAACCATCCAGAAATGGCTCGAAAGCACCGGCTTCGCGCCGAAGCGGACGCCGGCTCCGGAGCCCAGCATCTTCGACAACCCCTTTACGCAGGCCATGCAGCTGATGTTCGGCATGCAGAAGCCGGAGGCCGAGAAGACGGTCACCAACCCGTTTTTCGACAACCCGTTCGCAAAGGCCTTTCAGGACATGATGGGCTCGCTTGGAAAACCGGTCGAGGCGAAAGCAGCCGAAGCTCAGAAGGAGCAGGCGAAAGCGGAGACGGAAAGCTACATGGACATGCTCAACAACATGTTTGACAGCGGGCTCGAGGTGCAGAAGAACTACCAGAAAAGCATGGAAGCGATCTTCGAGACCTATATGCCGAAGACGCCCCCCACTCCCCCGAAGGCGTAAAAAAAACCCGGAGACGGCTGGGAGGCCGGTCACCGGGCAAGAGGCAGGGCTATTGGCTATCACCCTGCGGGGAAAAACTAAGCCGGCCTTAATCCTTTCGGGACCGGAAGAGCGACTTTCGTCCGCGATTGTGCGCAGAACGCGTCAAGTGTTCCGACGGATCTTCAAAGAAGGTCGACGCCAGGAACGCCGAAGTGAGATCGGTCCTCGAAAGGCCGATATCCTTCAATTGATTGTCATCGAGCTCGTGCAGCCGGTTGATCTCCATACGGTTGCGGAACACGCGCAGTACGGATGACAACGTTGCAAAGCCATTTGCGAGACGCTGCGAGAACGTCGGGGTGGTCTGGCTGCAGTCGAGTTCGAGTATCCGGTCTGTCGTGCGCATGGTTGATCCTTTCATTGGCGCGCAACAACCCACCCCTCCCCGCGAGGTCGAGCGGGAAGGCATCGGGTTGAAATCGGAGCGGACAGACAGGGTGTCTGTCCTTCACTTTGCTTGATTTGCAGCCCGAAGATGCCAAACACCTATTGATCAGTCCAACGAATGTTTCTAATGATTATCATCAGAGAACTTTATGGGTGACTCATGTCCGCGCCTCTTGATATTGATCAGTTGCAGACCTTCATCGCGATTGTCGATTCCGGCAGCTTCACCAAGGCCGCCGACAGAGTCTACAAGACGCAATCGGCCGTTTCCATGCAGATGCGGCGGCTGGAAGAGCGCATTGGCAAGCAGCTTTTCATCAAGGACGGCCGCGGCAACCGCCTGACCGTCGAAGGCGAGAAGCTCTTGAACTATGCGCGGCGCATCATTCGCCTCAACAATGAGGCGATCGCGGCCTTCGACGACAATCGTCTCGAGGGCACGCTGCGCATCGGCACACCCGATGACTACGCCGACCGCTACATGCCGGAGATCATCGGCCGCTTCGCCAAGACACACCCGAACGTCGAGCTCTACATCGTCTGCGAGCCCTCCGTGGGTCTCGCCGAGCGCATGAATCGCGGCGAGCTCGACATCGCGCTGGTGACACACAATCCGCGCGAGCGCATGTCAGATGTCGTGCGAACGGAACCGCTCTGCTGGGTCGGCTCGGCCAACCATCCCATCCGTGACGACGCGCCGGTGCCGCTCGCTGTCGGTCGTCGCGACTGCCAGTGGCGCCAGCTCGCCTGCTCTGCGCTCGATGCGGTCGGGCGCGAGCACCAGATCCTGTTCACCAGTTGGTCGTGCACCGTCGTCGCGGCCGCAGTGCTTGCCGGCATGGCCGTTTCGGTCATGCCAGAATCGGCGCTGCGTACGGGGATGAAGGTGCTGAGCCAGGCAGACGGTTTCCCTGCCCTGCCCCCTGTTCAGATCGGCATCATGAAGCGGCCGGGTGTGTCGATCTCACTGATGAACGCTATTACCGCGCATATCACCGCCTGCCTCGACAACATCACGCCCGCCGTCGTCGACGACAATCTCGAACCTGAGGTGAAGAATGCCTACGGGCGGGTGCAGCCCCGCCTCAAGATCGCCAACATCGTACCGAGCTGGTAGACGTCACGCAGCAGCCGGCGAGAGGAAGGCCTTGCGGATCACGCGCTTCCACTCGTCGAGAATGCGTCTGGCAAGCGAGTCCTCGCTGACGACGGCAAGGCGGATCGAGGCCCCTAGGAGGTGGCTGAACAGATAGCTACGGGCCTGCATGTCGGCTGCCGAGAGTTCCGGTGCGACGCGGCGGACGGTATCCTGGAAAATGTCCGCAATCCGCTTGCTGTGCTCGATGTTGAGGCGCAGCAGATCGTGATCGGTTTCAGTGCCCATCCAGATACCGAGATAGGCGGCATCGTTGCGGTAGTCGTCATAGTGCCAGTCAATCGTGGCGGCGAGTACCTCGAGCGCATGGTCGACGGAGTGCACGGACGCAAAGGCATCGGCTATCCGCGTCTGGATCGTCAATGCCTGGCGGTCAAAGAGAGCTTTGACAATCGCGGCCTTCTCGGGAAAATATTGATAGACGGAGCCGATCGGCACCTTGGCGGCGACGGCCAGTTCCGTCATCCGCATGGCGCTCACACCCTTCTCGGCAATGATTGCTGCAGCAGCCGACAAGATGAGGTCGAGCCTCTGAATACTGCGTTCCTGTTTCGGCTTCCGGCGGAGGCCAATACGATCCAAACTTCCGACCTTCATGTCGTTCCCATTTGTTCTATTTGAAGCGACGGAGTGGTTCATGCCGGCGCCATTGGCCGATATGACATGCAGGTCTTCACGACTCGTAAACGAGATAGATCGGATTGTCCGGATCGGGAAAGTATAAAAAAATCGGGGTGATACGCCCCGATTTGGCCAGCTTCCGACTGCGAACTTACTCAGCTGCCTCCGGCTCAGCACTGATCGCGCCGATCTTATAGCCGTCCTGGACGCACGCGCGATTAGCATCCGCGTGGGCGCGCTTGAAGTGTGCCTATCGATGATTGTCGCCCCGCACCACCGGAATGGTTGTCCATTGACCTTCGATAATCTCCAGTCGTATTCATTAAGGGATTCGATTGGAAGAAATTATCATGCTGACACTTCGACAGATGCGCTACTTCGATGCGCTGGCAACGACGCGCCATTTTGGCCGCGCCGCCGAAATGGTCCACATCAGCCAGCCCGCGCTGTCGACCCAGATCATGGAGATGGAAGAGTATCTCGGCGCCAAACTCGTCGAGCGCACCCGTCAGAATACTATTCTGACGCCGAAAGGCGAAGAGGTGCTGCACTACGCCCGCGCCATCCTGCATCAAGTCGACCTGCTCGAGCAGACGGCCCGAAAAGGCGGCGGAACACTTGAAGGTCTGATCCGCATCGGAATTATTCCCACCGTCGCGCCTTACCTCGTCCCGCAGTTCGTTCCACATCTGCGCAAGACATACCCCAGCGTCGAGGTGGAGCTACGGGAGGCGGTAACCGATCGACTGATGGCAGATCTTCTGACAGGGAAACTGGATGCCGTGATCGCGGCGTTGCCGCTCGACATCGAAGGCATCCAGACGCGGCCGCTCTTCACCGACCGCTTCTTCATGGCCGTGGCCGACAACGGCGAGGCGGTGCTGATGTCACCGCTGACCGAGCATGAGGTTAATGTGGACCGCCTCCTGCTGCTCGAGGAGGGACATTGCCTACGCGATCAGGCGCTCGCCGTCTGCAGCGCCGGCAAGCGCAGCCTTGTGAACTTCGGCGCGACGTCGATGGCGACGCTGCTGCAGATGGTGTCACACGACATGGGCATGACGCTCATTCCTGAAATGGCCATTCCGACGGAGACCAGTCGCAATTCGATCCGCATCGTCCCGTTTGCCGACCCGCAGCCGTCGCGCGAGATCGGCCTCGCCTGGCGGCGTAGCAATCATCGTGGCAAGGAGATGGAGGCGCTCGCAGAGGCGATCATCGCTGTCGCCCCCGCCCCGCACGAATTGGCCGCCTGATCAGGCCAAGTTCTTCTTCAGGAATTCAACCGTCCTGCTCCAGGCAAGATCTGCAGCCTTCTTGTCATAGCGAGCCGACGACGTATCGTTGTTGAAGGCGTGGTTGACGCCGTCATAAACGAAGATCTGGAAGTCCTTGCCGTTCTCCTGCAGCGCCTTCTTGTAGGCATCGATGCCGGCATTGATGCGGTCGTCGAGACCGGCATAGTGCAGCATCAAGGCAGCCTTGATGTTCGGCACGTCGGCCGCCTGCGGCTGCGCCCCGTAATAGGCGACGCCGGCCTTCAGCTCCGGCGATTTAGTGGCGAAGTCGTTTACCAGCCCACCACCCCAGCAAAATCCGATCACGCCGACCTTGCCGTTGGAATTGTCGAGCTTGGTCAGATAGGCGAGCGTTGCCTCGGCGTTCGCCACCGTGGCGGGCCGGTCCAGCGCGCTGAACATCTCGCGGGCCTTGTCTTCGTTCTCGGGGGTGCCGCCATTGGGCGAAAGGAAATCCGGCGCTAGCGCGATGAAGCCTTCCAATGCCATGCGGCGCGCAACATCACGGATATGCGGGTTGAGGCCGCGGTTCTCGTGGATCACGATCACCGCGCCGAGTTTGCCTGAAGCATCCTTTGGCTCGACCAGGTAACCCTTCATCTCGCCGGCACCGCCGGGATAGGTCACATCTTTTGCGACCAGCCGTTTGTCGTCGGCGGCGATCATTTCCGCGCTCGCCTTATTGGCGGCAAGCATCGGCGCGATGACCGCGGCGGCGCTAGCCGAGCCAGCCAGTTTCGTCAGCTTATCCATGAAGCTGCGGCGGTCGAGTGTCAGATGCGTGTATTCGTCGTAAGCGCAAATCATCGCCTGCGTGATTTCCGGCTTGCTCATTTGAGTCCTCCTGCTCCCTACTTGTTGGCTTTCGCCTGCCGGGGAAGATAGGTCAGCCGCCGGTAACGCAGGTACAAAACTACGTTACTTCAAGTCGCTCAGCCGTTCGGGAAGGCCATCCAGACGGCAAGCCACAGCCACATGGCGCCGAGCACCACATAGCCGGCTGCAAAGAGCGGGCTACGGTAACGGAGGTTGTTGCTGGTGACATGGACGAAGGCGTGCAGGTAGCGCAGCGCCACGAAGACCCAGGCAAGGACGACGGCAACGAGGTTGTCGGCCTCCGTGATATAGAGGAGGACGCAGGACGCGTAGAAGAGCACCGGCAACTCGAACTGATTGGCGAGACAATTCTTGACGACGAGGCCTTCCGGCGGCTCGTCGCGATTTTCGCGGTAGTTCGAGCGGTGCACCTTTCCGGCCTGAACCAACATCCGGCGGCGATAACCGAGAAGCATGTAGAGGAAATAAACGAGGGCTACGTGGGCGATTGCGGGCCAGAACATTTCGTAGCCGGTCATGCTGTCTCTTCCTTGCGGCTTTCCGTTTGATTTCCGTGCTGTAGAGGAAAAACAGCAAGGCCGCAAATGCCCGCCACAGTTCTGCGGCGGGCGCGGCTACGTCAGACTTGAGCGATGCCGCCGTCGGCCGCAGTGAGACTATCGCTCACTCTGTTCGCGATGCATCGCGCGCACGAGGGCGAAACGGGCAATGACGATCAGACAGATGGCTAGACTCGCAAACTTCAGTGGCGTCATCCACGGCAATAGGTCAGCGGCCTGATCCGTCCAGGCGCTGTCTCCGAAAGCAACCAGGCTGGAGATGTTCTCGCCGTAGTCGGCAAGGCCATAGATGAAGGGAAGCGCATAGACGAGCTTGACCAGGGAAGGACGGATCGGGCGATTGAAGTAAGAGCCGCTGGGCCTCAACCTCATCAACACCAGCAGTAGAAGTGCAGTCAGAAGCGCCGGGAAGATCAGCTCGGGACCGGCATACATCGCCCGCAGCAAATTGTTGGCGATCTCGTTTTCGCCGAGGAGCCGCTGCATGCGGCCGACGGTCAATTCGTCGTAACCGGCAAAATAGACATCGAGAACCGCCTGCCCGGTCTCATGCTTGAAGGGGACGACAAAGCCGAATGTCGTCCACGCAAGCACGCCGAGGCAGATGGCCGCGAGCAGCGCGATGATCCAGAGCGGAATACGGCTGCCCGCATTCATTTTCAGCCGCCGGCGCTCGGATAGTTGGGGCTTTCGCGGGTGATCGTGACGTCGTGCGGATGGCTTTCGCGGAGGCCCGCGCCGGAGATGCGGACGAAGGTCGCGCGCTCCTGGAACTCCTTGATATCCTTCCCGCCGACATAACCCATGGCCGCCTTGAGACCACCCGCGAGCTGGTGCAGTACGCCGGAGACCGGACCCTTGTAGGGAACCTGGCCTTCGATGCCCTCAGGCACGAGCTTCAGCGTGTCACGCACTTCCGCCTGGAAATAGCGGTCTGCCGAGCCGCGCGCCATGGCGCCAACCGAGCCCATGCCACGGTAGGCTTTGAAGGAACGGCCCTGGTAAAGATAGACTTCGCCCGGGCTTTCATCGGTACCGGCGAGCAGCGAGCCGATCATGACGGCGGAAGCGCCGGATGCGATCGCCTTGGCGACATCGCCGGAGAACTTGATGCCACCGTCCGCGATGACGGGAACGTCCTGGGCCTGGGCTGCCTCGACGGCCGACATGATGGCGGCGAGTTGGGGAACGCCGACACCGGCGACGATGCGTGTCGTGCAGATCGAGCCCGGGCCGATACCGACCTTGACGGCATCCGCACCAGCATCGATCAATGCCTTGGTGCCTTCCGATGTCGCCACGTTGCCGGCCATGACGCGCACGGAGTTGGAAAGCTTCTTTACGCGTGTCACGGCATCGAGAACACCTTGCGAATGGCCATGGGCAGTATCGACGACCAGAAGATCGACGCCTGCCTCGATCAAGCGTTCGGCACGCTCGAAACCATCGTCACCGACGCCAACGGCAGCAGCGGCGCGAAGCCGGCCCTGCGCATCCTTAGATGCGTTCGGGTTCAGCTGCGACTTTTCAATATCCTTGACGGTGATAAGACCGACGCAGCGACCTTCGCCGTCGACCACCAGCAGCTTCTCGATGCGATGCGCGTGAAGCAGACGCTTGGCTTCCTGCTGGTCGACGCTTTCCTTGACGGTGACGAGGTTCTCGCGCGTCATCAACTCGTAGATCTTCTGCTTCGGATCCGACGCGAAGCGGACGTCGCGGTTGGTCAGAATGCCGACGAGACGGCCGGACTTTTCTACGACCGGAATGCCCGAGATGCTGTAGGTCTTCATCAGGCCCAGCGCATCGGCGAGCGTCGCATCAGGGCCGATCGTCACAGGGTTGACGACCATGCCGCTTTCGAACTTCTTGACCTGGCGGACCTGCTCGGCCTGTTCGGACGGCGTCAGGTTCTTGTGGATGACGCCAAGACCGCCGGCCTGCGCCATGGCGATGGCAAGGCGGCTTTCCGTGACGGTATCCATGGCCGAAGAGATGATCGGGATGTTCAGCTCGAAATCAGTGGCGATGCGTGTTGCAACGCTCGTCTGACCGGGCAAAACGGCGGAATGACCGGGCTGCAGGAGCACGTCATCGAAGGTGAGTGCGTCCAAACCGGTGGGCGTTTCTATGATGCGAGCCATGGCCAATTTCCTTCAATTAAGAAAATGCAACGCCTCCCGGAACGAATCGTCCGCACCGGCGGTGTGCAAGGGTTGCGTTGGAAGTTGGCGAGGGCTGGTAACACGTCTATCACAGGAAGGGAATAGCAAAAAGTCCGACGTGTCCGCCGGGCTTGGTATGGCTGCCATGCAGCGACCTCACAGGTCGAGCTGATAGGTCTTTGGAACGAAGCGATAGCCGTCCTCGTATGTCTCGACAAAGCCGACGGCCGGGAACGGCATGTGGTAGCCGACGAAGGCAACCTTGTCGGCGGCGATCATGCCGAACACCTTGCGGCGCGTGGCTGCTGCCTGCGCCTTGTCCATATCGAAGCGAACCTCCCAGTCCGGTTTCTGCAGCGACAGAATATAGTGATTGGCAGTGTCACCCGTCGCCAGGAGGCGCTTGCCCTCGGATTCGACATGGAAAACCATGTGGCCCTGCGTGTGACCCGGCGCCAGCATCGCGGTGATACCGCCTGCGACTTTGCCGCCATCGCCGATGAAAGTCGCTTTCTCTGCAAGGGGCACCACATTGGCGAGAACCGCCTTGTGGCCACCTTCGGCAGGCGTGCCCTCGCGGGCCTTATCGGTCCAGAAATCAAATTCGATCTGGCCGATGACATAACGCGCATTCTTGAAAGCCGGAGCGCCACCTTCCATCAGCCCGCCGATATGATCGCCATGCAAGTGGGTCAGCGCGACCAGCGTGATGTCGTCGGGCGTATAGCCGGCAGCCTCGAGCCCCTCGCGAAGCTGGCCGCTACCGCGGGCGCGGCCGCCTTCACCAAAGCCGGTGTCGACGAGGATGACATCCGATCCGGTATCGATCAGCGTCGGGGCATAGGTATTAACGAATTTATCGGTCGGCAGGAAATTCTTCGCGAGCAGCTCCTGGACCGTTTCTGGCTTCTGGTTGGTCCCGAAGGTGTCATAAGGCTTTTCGGCAATCGTGGCCCCGTCCTTGAAGACAGTAAACTTATAAGAGCCGAGCTTGAATTGATTGAATCGGGGCTGCGTCGTCGCATCCATCTTGGTCTTTTCTCCACTTGCGGCCATTGCGGCTGTCTCTCTCAAAATCATCGGCGCCGCCAGCAGGCCGATGCCCGCAGCAAACAAAGTGCGCCGTTTCATCCCCGACGGTACTGGCATATCCAATCCTTCCAATAACGTGCGACCTCTTTACCGCACACCCCCAACGACGAACCGACCGCCGCGTTTCTTGCAGCTGGTCGAAACAAACATATGTCAATCCTGACCGTTGAAATTGCTGAGCAAGCCGTCTCACGCAGACGTGATGCAAACGTGCTTGAGAAGCAGAAAGAGAAGTTGGCAGAGCCTTTTCCGAGGACTACAGAGCACTGGCTTCCCGAGCCGCCTTCGCAAGACCTTCAAGGCATTCGCGTATGAACCGCATCGTCCCGCTGATCCTCGCCGTCGCTCTCTTCATGGAGCAGATGGACTCCACCGTCATATCGACCGCCCTGCCAGCAATCGCCAACGATCTTCACGTCGGGCCGATCACCTTGAAGCTGGCGCTGACCTCCTACATGGTGTCGCTCGCGGTCTTCATTCCGATCAGCGGCTGGATGGCGGACCGGTTCGGCGCCAAACGCATTTTCCGCCTGGCCATCTGCGTCTTCGTCGTTGGCTCGATCTTCTGCGCAATCTCGTCGGGCCTGATCGAGTTCGTCTTCGCCCGCTTCCTGCAGGGCATGGGCGGTGCGATGATGACGCCGGTCGGTCGCCTCGTGCTTCTGAGAACGACGAAACGAAGCGAGCTTGTCTCGGCAATGGCGCTACTGACCATTCCGGCGCTCGTCGGACCGTTGGCCGGCCCGCCGCTCGGCGGCTTCATCACCACCTATTTCACCTGGCACTGGATCTTCCTAATCAACGTGCCGGTTGGCATCATTGGCGTCTGGCTCGCAACGATCTTCCTGCCCGAGGTGGAGGCGACGGCGCCGCCGAAGCTGGATTTTATCGGCTTCCTGCTGACGTCGTTTTCGGCCGCCGGCGTCGTCTTCGGCCTTTCCGTCGTCAGCCTGCCGGCGTTGCCTCCCATTATCGGCATCACGGCGACGGCAATCGGTCTCGTCTGCGGTTTTCTCTACGTGCGCCATGCCAAACGACATCCGGCGCCGATCCTAAACCTGAACCTCTTCCGAAACCCGACCTTCCGCGCATCGACAACCGGCGGCACGCTGTTTCGCATCTGTATCGGCGCCATGCCCTTCCTGACGCCTTTGATGCTGCAGCTCGGCTTCGGCCTGACGCCCTTCCAGTCGGGTCTCATCACCTTTGCCGGCGCGATCGGCGCCATCACCACCAAGTTCATGGCTCGCCGCGTCTTCGCGGCGGCCGGCTTCCGCACCACACTGCTTTCGGCGGCAGGCGTGACGACGATCGTGACGGTCACGACCGGCTTCTTCACGCCGCAGACGCCGCACCTCGTCATCATCGCCATTCTTCTGATCGGCGGCTTTTCGCGGTCGTTCTTCTTTACCGGCGTCAACGCCCTGGCATACGCCGACATCGACGATGCGCAGGCGAGCCAGGCAACGTCGATGAGTTCGGTGATGCAGCAGATCAGCTTGGCACTGGGAGTTGCTGTTGCCGCCGCGATCCTGGAGACGTCGATCTATTTCCGCGGCGAGGCGCTGCAGGTGGCCGACTTCCACATTGCCTTCTATATCATCGCGATCCTGACCGTCGTGGCAACCATCCCCTTCATCCGGATGGACAAGAGCGCCGGCGCGCTCGTTTCCGGCCACCGGGCAAAGCGTCTCGCCCCAGCGACGATCGAGGCGGAACAACAGGCCGTGAAGTAAGGCTATTCCGGGTTCTCACAGACGGCGCTCAACTTGTTGCCATCCGGATCGCGGACGTAAGCAGCATAGAAATTGGCATGGAACGGTCGCAATCCTGGCGCGCCTTCATCGACACCGCCAGCGGCAAGTGCTGCGGCGTGGAATGCGTCCACGTCAGCACGGCGCTCGGCATGAAGCGCGACCATCGAACCATTTCCGCTCGACGCTCGCCTGCGGTTGAATGGGGTTACGATCCACAGCCGGCAGCGGGTATCCCCATCTGCGGCATAGCCAATTTCTTCTTCGGAGTAGCGCTGGCGGCGGTAACCGAGCAGCGGCAGGACGATGTCGTAGAACCGCCTCGCCTGATCGATGTCGTTGGTTCCGAGGGTGACGTAGAGGAGCATGGTAGCCGGGCATTCCAAGTCTTGGGAGGCCGATCATCACTCAAGACCGACCCAAAGATCAAGCTTCGGGAATGTCGGGCTCCGCTTGGCGACCCTTGAAGCCTTTCGCCAGCAGGAACATTTCGACCGACTCCGCACGCGAGGACGCCGGCTTGACGTGAACGACCTGCTTGAAATGCCGCTTCAGCATGTTGAGAAGCTCGCGTTCCGTGCCGCCCTGGAACGTCTTTGCCAGGAAGTGACCGCCCTCACCTAACACTTCGACAGCAAAGTGGGCCGCTACTTCGCACAGGTGCATGGTGCGCAGATGGTCGGTGCGATGATGGCCGGTGGTGGGCGCCGCCATATCCGAGATTACCAAATCCGGCGTGCCGCCGACGGCCTCGATCAACTGAGCCGGTGCTGACGGATCGAGGAAGTCCAGCTGCAGGATCTTCACGCCCGGCAGTTGAGTCATCTCCAAAAAGTCGATCGCCGCGACACGGATATCCTCATCGGTCGAGCCGGTGACCTTGGCAGCGATCTGCGACCAGCTTCCAGGTGCAGCGCCAAGATCGATGATGCGACGAGCACCCTTCAGGATGTTGTGCTTCTCATCGATCTCGAGCAGCTTGAAGGCGGCGCGCGCGCGATAACCTTCCAGCTGGGCGCGCTGCACGTAGGGATCGTTGATGTGACGCTGCAGCCATTGCCGCGACGACGCCTTCATCTTCTTGTTCTTAACGCGCTGGCCGAGTTTGCGGCCGGTGCGGTTACCCGCAATGGTTGGCTTCGCCATGCTTGTCCCCTATTTGCCGCGCTGGCCGCGGCGGTTGCGGTGGCGCCGCCACACGCCGTCGTCGGCCATCATGTCCGTGAGCAGGCCTTCCCTCAAGCCGCGATCGGCAACGCGCATGCGCGGGCTCGGCCAGCGACGGCGGATCGCTTCGAGAATGGCGCAGCCTGCGAGCACCAGATCGGCGCGATCCGGCCCAATGCAGGGATTGGCGGCGCGGCTTGCGAAATCCCACGACAGCAGCTTTGCCTGCATCGCCGAGACCTCGTCATCCGAAAGCCAGATGCCATCGACCTTGCGCCTGTCATATCGCGGCAGGTCGAGATGAACGCCGGCGAGCGTCGTCACTGTTCCAGAGGTGCCGATGAGGTGGAAATCATCCGCATGACCGATGTCGATCGCAGGGCAATCGAAGCGGTCAAGCATGCCTTCCACCTCCCCCACCATGCCCTCGAAGACATCCGGCGTGACATCACGTCCGCCATGGCGCTCCGAAAGCGTGACGACGCCGACCGGAAGGGAGGTCCAGTGCGTGATGTGGTTGGCGAGGCGATTGAAGCGGTTATCACCGATGCGGATGACCGCGATTTCCGAGGAGCCGCCGCCGATATCGAAGAGAACCACCGAGCGCGTCTCGCGCCCGACGAGCGACGAGCAGCCGGAGACTGCAAGCCGTGCTTCGGTTTCCCGGTCGATGATCTCGAGATCGAGGCCGGTCTCGGCAACGACGCGCTCGAGAAACTGCGCCCCATTGCTCGCCTGCCGGCAGGCCTCGGTCGCAATCAGCCGCATACGACGGATATCACGGTTCTTCAGCTTTGAAGCGCAGACGCGCAGCGCATCGACGGCTCGATCCATCGCATCGTCGGAGAGGCGACCGCTTGCCGCCAGCCCCTCGCCAAGACGCACGATCCGGGAGAAGGCGTCAACGACGCGAAACTGGCCCGGTCGCGTCGGCTGGGCGATCAGCAGACGGCAATTGTTGGTGCCGAGATCGAGAGCGGCGTAGAGCTCGTCCGGCCACGGGTGTTCGCCCGGGCTGCGCTGCCCGCCGTCGGATTGGCGTGCCGTACGATTGTCGTTCTGGCCGGTTCGCGATTCCGCAGGTCCGTTCCGTCCGGCCGGCACTGGTTGCTGCGGCTGGACCGTGTGTCCGACCGGCGGCTTTTCGTGAGCCAGCGGACGCCCCTGAAGGCCGCGCTTGCCGCGATGCTTGCGGCGATTGCGTCGGCTCGGCACCGATTCGCTGTCGCCGGGAACGGCGCGTCCTGCGGTTGCGGAGATTTCGTTGCTTGCCCGTTGCGGCTGCTGCACCGCTTCGCCTGAAGCGCCCGCGCCACGACGGCGACGCTTTCGCTTGCGCGCCGCGTTGCCGGCTTCAATTGGGCGCGCCGCCTCTCCGGTATCGCCGGAGAGGACATGCTGAGCGGACTGGTTCGCATTGCGGGATTGCCCGCCACGCTTGCCCTTGCGGCGCCTGGATTTCTTGCCATCCCTGCGCCCTGCCGCCGACGCCCCGTTACCTTGCGGCCTTGAGCCGCCTTCGGGGTCTTCCACGTTCTTTTTCCACCGCGCCGCGCAAGTCCAAAGGTATGCAGCAGGCGCTCATTCGATTTTGCGTTGGCGCGAAGATACCAGCGCACGGCGAAATCGCCAAATTCTTTTTGGCAGGCGGGATATTAGACCTCGCAGATGGCACCAAAAACCATCCGAACGTCACGGTGGATTTTTTTTCGAAACAGGTATTTGCAATCCTCGATCTTTTGTTTATAAGCGCCGCACACCAGCGAAGCCGCTTCGAGCGCCGCACCTGCTGGGGAATAGTTCAATGGTAGAACAGCGGACTCTGACTCCGTCGATCTTGGTTCGAATCCAGGTTCCCCAGCCAATCAATTTCATCAATGATTCCCGGTAGATACTAATTGCGATCAGGCAGACTTGTCTCATTGTCATGTCGCATCATGTTGCAACCTATTGCCCTTGGTTTTCAGGCATTTCAAAGAGGTAGCGGCTACTCCATGCAACATGGAATGCAACATGCAAGATGACTGGCAGATTGCCTTGCGAAGCGCGGTGATCGAACATCTTGATGGGATTCGGCCGACAGCGCCTGCCGGACGAATGACGAGGAAGGTAAAATGCGACAACGTGATGAACCCCTCACATCGGAGGATTTGACCGTCTGCGATGAGGTGTTGCAGCGCATCAATCACGGAAAAGCACGCGATCAACGATCACAACACCACAGCTCATCTGGCGTCGATCATCATCGAGATCCACCGGCAAGGCGTACATGACACGGAGCAACCGGTATTGCTCGCTGGGGCATCCTGCGAAGCGATGCTTGAAATGAGGCAGTTTGGTCCTATTGGATCCGGCGCCGCTCCAGGCGCGTCGGGCCGCAAATATGAGGGGGTTGGAAAGCGACAGGACGGAGCAGCTGATAACCAAATTCCCGGGAAATGCAGAGCGGATATTTGAGCACTTCGAGGGGCTTTTGTCGCGGCCGGCGCTCCAAAAGACATGGCACTGTTCTCGCGAACATCAGACGAGTTCCAACACGAGATTTATCTACTGCCGCCCGCCACCACACGCTTCTCTGATGGACTCAGAGGCGAGTGGACTGACTGTAATCCTTTCGAGAATAAATGGACCGTTTGCATAGCGAATGGCGACGTCAAGGAAACGTTGGCATCGCCCATTGACCGCAAGGTCGGTTCGCCAAAGAACGACACGCCGGACAATATCGTGGAGATCGATCCTGACCCCGAACCGCCGATGAACTGATCGGAGGCGGGCCAGCGCGCGCTAGTCGCAAACGTTCCTATATCGCACCACCCGATGGCCATAGCGGTATCTGTAGTATTTCTGTGTCCAGCACCGTTGGCCATAGCGATAGTCGTCATCGTCGTCATCGTATGCGTAGCGTGGCGAGTAGCGATAGTACCGTGGCGCTGGTGGATCATCGTAGTAGCGAGGTCCTGCGCCATACTCAAAGTAGATCTGAGAGAATGCCGGCGACGCTGACAACGCAGTCGCGAAGGCTAGCGCTGCGATAGCGAGCTTTTTCATGTTTCATTCCCATTCCGGTTTACGCATAGTCATTGGCAAGGCTGTGTCTCACGCCTCGGATGCTTAATACGTCATTAGCGTTGTTTCTGAACATCGGACCTAAGTCCGAGATTGATCGGACTTCGGCTCGGGCGCCTTCACGACCTTTGTCCGACTGTTCAAGCCGGCCATGTCTTGCATAATTTGTGCTGTCCCAAACCCATCGGACACTGGAAGGCTCCGAGCGAGCCACTCGCGTGATTAACCCCTAGGAGCCTTCCGGACCGGATAATGGTCACCGTTCCCAATTGACAGAATCGGGAATGCTCTGGCTATCTCCCTCAAAAGTCGAGGAATCATGAAATTTCAACCGATTTGCAGTTTCTGCGGCAATCCTTGGCGGACTTCTCGAAGAATGCACTTGAACTTTTCAACTACGATCCGGCGAGCTCGGTCGTGCCTCCGGATCTGAATGGAGATCAAATGTGTGACCAACGTTGAAAAGGAGACGAATTAGCGCTCCCGCTCATCACGCCTCATTCCTTGCGAGAAGAACAACGTTCTCGTTCGACAAGGTGACAGCCACAGGAACGCCATTGATCCGAATGGTAACCTCCCCCTTTTCGTCATCCACGGCAGTAATCTCACCAAACAAACTGACGCGGTCTTTTATACTGAAATTCCTGCCTGCTGTGTCGGAACGCCACATCGAGTCGTCCCAATATAGGTCGAGTTCCGATATGCCAACGCTCGTGAGAAAGCTAGCCTTCAGGTTTTGCTCCAACCATTCTGTCGAACAGCCAAGGGCGGTCGCGGCCGCGTCAACGTCAGAATAGTCGTTCTCACTGCCCTCCCCCCAGGTAACCTTGACGGACTCGCCCCGGTCTGGATTTCGATAGATCCGAACGTTCTTCTGTCTCATGCTTCGATCTCCTACTGGCTCTGGGTGACCGTTGGCGTGCGCGTCTTCTTTCGTACTGATTGCTTGTTTGTTAATCCACCGGGCAAAGATTGCGGATAAGCGATCTATTGTAAAGGCGCTAATCTTCTTGTGCAGGTTGTCGGAGCCATAGTTCGTGACGCTTAGGGACAAGATTGCGGGATTTTGATTTCGGGTATGGCGCCGACGATGCCCCGAGGCTTCATCCGGCGTCGCGATGGCTGCGGCCATCGGTTCAGTGTCAGCGGTCCCGTTTTGCTCTTCTATCCCGAGCTGCGCTGCCAGAGGGGCTCAAACGATTCCATGGAGCGGTTGGAGATCCCGAATGTCGCATATCTAACTGGCTGAAGCAGCCGGACGTGAAATTTTAACTTTGCACAAAAGAGGACATTCCAACTTCTCCGCCACACCGCCTCAAGCGCTCAACGATATAGCGCGACAGTTAAGCCATCTTTTTCCAGCCGGTCCAAGCTGGGTTTACAGCACAGGGACTTCGAGGCCAGCCTTGATACGGTCCATCGCTACAAAAGTGCGGAACCGTTTGACGTTGTTGTTTCCAAAGAAGAGCTGCTTGGTCAGGGCCTCGTACGCAGTCATTGAAGGTACGACAATGACCAGAACGAAATCCGCCTCGCCCGTCACGTAGTAGCATTGTTGGATCTCGGGAGTGGCGGCGAACTCGCGCTTCGCATTTTCGATCTGCTCCGCCGTTTCACTGATGACTTCGACCTCGACGAAGATGGTGATCGGATGGCCGAGCGCGGCGGGATCAACGATCGCGACGTTCGCTTGGATCACGCCGGCCTCCGCCATCCTCTTCATCCGGCGCTGGACCGCGGGAGCGGACAGGTTCACCGCCTCCCCGATCGTCCGTTGCGGCGTCATGTTGTCCTTTTGCAGGATGGCGAGGATCTGCCGGTCGAAATCATCCAATGCCACCCGGCGCGCAGTCTCACCCATTTGGACCTCCAAACGAAACAAACTTGCAAACTTATCCCTAAGATACAGCGCACTCTGCGTGTGAGATGCAATATATTTCCCCTCGAACTTAGCGAGCTCCATCATGTTTCTCAAAAATTTGAATGCTGCATACAAGACTCCGCTCGATCCGCGTGACTCGGAAACGCTTGGCGTAGAAGCCGTGACAGAGGTTCAGCGGTTCCTCTCCTACCGGGAAAACAACGCGGAGACGCCTCTCGTGTCCCTGTCCGCGCTCGCTCACGAGCTCGGCGTCTCCAGCATCCACCTGAAGGACGAAGGATTCCGGCTCGGTCTCGGCAGCTTCAAGGCGCTCGGCGGATCATACGCCGTGATCCGGCTCGTCCTCGAAGAGGCCAGCAGGCGATTGTCCCGGCAGGTCGACGTGTCGGAACTTCACACGCCTGACGTCGCCGCAATCACGCAAACCATGACGGTCGCCTGCGCCACAGACGGCAACCATGGACGTTCCGTCGCACAGGGCGCTCAGCTTGTCGGCGCGAAGGCAGCCATCATTGTGCACTCCGGTGTCAGCGACGAACGGGTCGCGGCGATAGCCCAGTTCGGCGCGGACATGATCCGGGTGGAGGGCACTTACGACGACTCCGTGAGAGAAGCATCCAAGGTCGCTGGCGAACGCGGATGGACGATCGTGTCAGACACGTCATGGCCCGGCTATGAGCGTATTCCCGGCCTTGTGATGCAGGGCTACACCGCGATCATCCAGGAGGCGCTCAGGAAGATGCCGGAGCCTCCGACACACGTGTTCGTTCAGTCTGGCGTCGGCGGTATTGCCGCGGCCGCCGCCGGCCATCTCGCCATCGTCCTGGGTGACGAACGACCGGTGTTCACCGTCGTTGATCCGAGCCGAGCCGCTTGCATCGTCGAAACCGCCAAGGCGGGGCATCCTGTGATCATCCCCCATGGCGAGCCGACGGTCATGGCGATGCTGGAGTGTTACGAACCCTCATTGGTGGCCTGGCGTATCCTCTCGCGCGTGGCCGACGCCTTCATGACTGTAGACGAGGATGACGCCATCACCGTGATGAGGAAACTGGCGTATCCAACCGCGGGCGATCCGGCGGTGGTGGCAGGTGAAAGCGGAGGCGTAGGCCTGGCAGGGTTGATCAAGGCAATCGGCGATCCGGCGAGCAAGGCCGCCTTGCAGCTTGGTCCGCATTCGCGGGTTCTCGTGATCAACACAGAGGGCGCGACCGACCCTGTCAAATATGAGGAAATTGTAGGGGAAGCTCCCGGCACCGTTTTGTCGAGGAATGCGGAGGCAGTGGCATGACTGGATCATCGGTGAATGCAAAGCGTCTGCTCGGACGTCTCCTCGAACTGGGTTCAATCGGAAGAGACGATAATGGGCGTCTGATCAGGCTTGCCGCGTCCGACACCGACAAGCTCGGTCGGGATTGCTTAACCTCTTGGATGCGGGAGGCCGGACTTGAGGTCGCAGTGGACCGCATCGGCAACGTCTTCGGCATCTGGACGCCGTCGGGGGCGGCCGGCTCTACGAAGCCCTTGATGATGGGGTCGCATATCGACACGGTCATCAATGCCGGCATTTTCGACGGATGCTATGGCGTCCTTTCCGGACTTGAAGTAATCGAGACCTTAAAGACAGGCGGGTTCGATCCCGTCCGCCCGATCGTGGTCGGCGCATTCACCAATGAGGAAGGCGTTCGCTACGCACCCGACATGATGGGTTCTCTCGTCTATTCGGGGGGACTTGATGTCGATGAAGCACTTGCCACTGTTGGCACAGACGGTTCAGTCCTTGGGGACGAGCTCGCCAGGATCGGTTATGCGGGAACGCATGAGCCGGGCTTCATGCAGCCTCACGCCTATGTAGAACTGCACATCGAACAAGGACCGCTGCTCGAGCGCGAAGGTGTTGCGGTCGGAGCCGTCGAGAACCTCCAAGGTATTTCCTGGCAGAAGGTGACGATCGAAGGTGACGCCAACCACGCGGGCACGACTCCGATCTCGATGCGCCGGGATGCAGGACTGGCTGCGGCGCGTGTCATTACCTTCCTGCGCGAACGGGCGAAGGCGTCGATCACGCCGACAGTGGCGACGGTCGGCCGCATGGAGTTCGAACCAAACGCGATCAACGTGATTCCATCGAAGGCGACGTTTACCGTCGACCTCCGCGATCCGGACGAGGATCGTCTCTTGGCCGAGGAATCCGCCCTTGCCGAGTATCTCAACAAGTTGGCAGCGGAAGAGCAGGTCACGATCTCCACGGAACGTCTGGCGAGGTTCAAACCCGTGGCATTCAACAGCAACATCGTGGCTGCTGTTGAGGTGGCCGCGGCCGCGCGCGGATTGAAATCCAGGCGGATGACATCCGGAGCAGGACACGACGCCCAGATGATCGCGCGGATCGCGCCGTCGGCGATGATCTTCGTGCCAAGCATCGCAGGCATCAGCCACAATCCGAAAGAACACACGCCCGACGCCGATCTGATTGCGGGTGCCAACATCTTGCTTGACGTGGTCCGCAAGCTCACCGCGTCGGAGGATTGACGCGATGACCGACATCAAGACACTTCACGCGGAAATGACCCGATGGCGCAGGCACCTGCATGCCAATCCCGAATTCGGCTTCGAGGAGAGGGCGACATCCGCTTTCGTCGCCAACAAACTGAGGGAGTTCGGCCTCGATGACGTCACCGAGGGCGTCGGCGGCACAGGCGTGGTGGGAACTCTCAGGCGCGGTACCGGTAATCGCGCAATCGCCCTGCGCGCCGACATCGACGCACTGCGGATCACCGAAGAGGGCGCGCCGGACTACAAATCCCGGAACGACGGTGTCATGCACGCCTGCGGTCACGACGGTCATGCCGCGATGCTATTGGGCGCCGCAAAGCTGCTCGCCGAGGAAGGTGGTTTCAACGGCATCGTCCGGTTCGTTTTCCAACCTGCCGAGGAATGGGGCAAAGGCGCACTGTCGATGATGTCGGACGGCCTGTTCGAAAAACATCCCTTCGATGAAATTTATGGCATCCACAACATGCCGGGACTTCCGGTCGGCAACTTTGAGACCAAGGCCGGAGCCTTCATGTCGGCCGAAGACAATTTCGAGATCACTTTGAGGGGCGTGGGTGGCCATGCCGCACGTCCGCATTGGGGCAATGAGGTGCTGGTGGCAGCATGCGCTCTGGTGACGAACCTCCAGACGATCGTCGCAAGGCGCATCGACCCCGCCGACATCGGCGTCGTCTCCGTGACCGAGCTGATCACCAACGGCACCAGAAATGCCCTGCCCGGTACGGCGCAAATCCTGGGCGACTGCCGCAGCTTCAAAAGCGAGGTCAGCGAGCGTATCGAAAAACAAATGCGGGTGATCACGGAAGGGACTGCACTCGCCTTCAATATCGAAGCGGATGTCCACTATACCCGGGAATTCGTTCCCCTGCTGAACGACGCCGCCTTGACCGATGAGGCCATGGCCGTTGCAACAGAGCTTTTCGGGGCACCACAGGTGCGGACCGCCTCGAAGCCCATGACCGCATCGGAAGACTTCGCGCAGTTCCTCAGCCGTGTCCCTGGATGCTTCGTCTTCCTCGGTAATGGGAAGGAGTCGGCTCCACTTCATAACCCGAGCTACGACTTCAACGACGAGGGCCTCGTCCACGGCATGCGCTTCCACGTAGGAATCGCGCGTCGACGACTTCCGGCCAATTGAACTCACACCGCGGGTCCGTCAGGGTGGAGAGTTTCGCGATATTGCAGTGTAGCGGGAATAATTGCCCGCTCGTCCCCTGTGTTGACTGAGGCCCAAAGCCGGGGCACAAAGCTGGCATCCACGGTCGCTCGCGGCGGAAAAACAGAGGGAATTTCAAGGTTATTTCTCTAAATCTTTGAAATGATGTGAGAACCAAGGCTCCTAGCCAATTCTCTATAATTTCCCTTCGATGCTTGCTCTCCGACGGGACAGATCCTGTTTAGGCGTCGATAGCGGCGAGCAAGGGCAGTGTCCCAGGTGGCATCAAAGGATGCGCGCGATAAAGCGATCATTATATCGATGACGTAGGTGTCACCCTCACCCGACGATCAGCAGCGCGACACCGGTGCCAAGCAGCACCAGCGTCCATACGAGATCCATGTTGATCCAGGCACGGCGCAATATCTCGAGCCCGACCCAGCGATAGACCGCCAGGGCAACGAGACCTGTGACCGCCAACATCGCAAGGCTGTGGACACCGACCGCTGCGATCGTCATCGCTGCGGACCCAACGCCGATTTCGCGCAATGGCGACTCCGTGAGGCAGAGGGGCATCAAGGCCGGCAGGACCATGAGCCCCGCACCATGGGCCGTCGCCATCAGGAACGACCAGAAGGCAAGGCCGGCAAGCCCCGTGCGCAAGCCGATGCGAACGCGGCGGGTGTGCCCGAAGACCTGATGCCAGATAGCCCATACAACAAGCGCCCCACCGGTGGCCGTGCGTACAGCATCCTGGTTCACGAGCAGGCCGGCGGCGACAACAGTTCCGGCGACCAATGCGATGGAGACAGCATGCCCGAGGGCGATGGCGGGTACCGCCTGAACCACCGCGGCAGAACTCTGCCGGTGAACGCCAAGTGCGACGGCAAACAGCCATCCCATCGCCGGATTGAGACCATGGAAGGCGCCCAGTCCCGCCAGCAGCATCCAGGGCCAGAGCTCGTTCATGGGCGCCTCATCCGGCTGACGTCATTTTCCCTACGGGTAACAGTAGGAATCTGACGAGCAATCTCCACCCTGCAGACGGACCTGGTGCGGGCGATGTGACTTCGGCCATTCGACGAAGAATTTCTCGTCGAAGGCAATGCCGCCGTCCGGTTCCGCGTCAAGCTTCACCATCCAGCCAGAGACGCCGTCGGGATAGAACTGCTCGTCGATCGCCCCATAGAGTGAGTTCGTGAAATAGACGCGGCGACCGTCTCGGCTGATCTCGACCATTTGCGGGCCACCATTCAGCGCGTCGTTATTCGCCCCTGGATGCGAAGCACGCGAAACGATACCGCCGATCCGGACCTTGCCAGTCAGCTTCGGCTTGAACGGATCGGAGACATCGTACTGACGC
The DNA here is from genome assembly GCF_020166565.1 of Rhizobium sp. 3T7. Classification (NCBI taxonomy): domain Bacteria; kingdom Pseudomonadati; phylum Pseudomonadota; class Alphaproteobacteria; order Hyphomicrobiales; family Rhizobiaceae; genus Rhizobium; species Rhizobium sp. 3T7. Next base: position 235,344 of record NZ_JAIQXS010000002.1, on the reverse strand, counting down.
AGGTCGCCGGTTCCCCAGCAGGACACGTAGAGAAATCTGTCATCCATCGAAAGATCGATGTCGGTGACGAGCGGCGGCACCGCATTGAAACCCTTCAGCACCGGCGGCAACAGGTCCGGATCGGCGGGCTCGGCCGGAATATCTATCACCTTTGTCACCCCCCACTTCGCGCCGTCACGGTGCCAGACCCAGATCGAGGAGGAGAGGTCCTCGAGGCTGAGCACGCAGTTGACAAATCCATAGGCCTTGGTCGGGTCGTGCGCAGGCCTGAGTTCGAATACAAGCTGATATTTGTCGCCAAAATCGATGGTCTGCAGGTGCTTGCGCTTGTGCAGATCCCAAAAATGCAGACGGCGGCCGTATTTCGCGCCGAGCAGAATTTCCGGGATCAAGCCGTTTTCGAACATATCCGGCGTGCCCCACTCGCTGGTCACGAGCGTATCGTGGCCAAGGTGCCACCAGACGTCATAGGAAAGCTGTTGCGGCCCCCGATCCATTTCCCACTGGCCGCGGACCTCGAAGGTCTCGTGATCCATTAGAAAAATGCCGCCTGGGGCCTTGCCTTCGGCATTACCAAGTGCGGCAACATAGATGCCCTCCGGGCCGCAATGAATTGTGTGCGGCCGGGAATAACCAGCCCGTTCGGCCACTTCGCCGGGCTCGATTACCTTGGCGATGGACGGACTCCTGCCATCCGGTTTGGTGTCGATGATATGGATGCGGGAGGATTTTAGTCCCGGCACGACCAGATAGCGGCGCTCGGCATGCGGGTGCGGTGCGTTCGGACATAGACAGGACGAGCAGGCGTTCCAGCCGAAATGATGCAATTCGTCGCCGACATTGGGCATCGCGAGGTTATTTACAATCTGCCCGTAAGAAGCCGATTTCGGATCTACATCGACGACCGCCAGCTCGTCGGGAACCGCTCGCGCCGGATCGAAGGCGACGACGTAGGCAAGCGTCTCCGGCGCGGCTTTCATGGCCATTCGCGGTGACGGATAAAAGCTTGGATCGGGTTTCCACGTTACCATGTGAAGTGCTCCTGGCTCGCGTTTGCTGAACAACAAAAAATGTTCGCTAGATGCTTGCCGACAGCCGACTCACCGCTGCGGACGGGGCAGGATCCAAGGACGTTTCGACGAGATATCGATTCGAAACCGGCTGAGCGAGCCGTAGAGGCAATCCTCCCCACGCAATTGTCTCAAATAATGCCGGGTTTGGGCAGTCCCTTTTTCGCCGCTCTCGCCGCGGCTTCCACCACATCAACGGGACTTTGAGATGTCAGAGCAAAAGAAATCGATGGCAACAGGCATTGGCATGGAGGTTTTGCGGCACGGGCCGCCGCAAACGGCAATGTCTCTTAGCCGTAAAGATAGTTCGGAAGCCAGAGTGTCATGCCCGGCCACGCATACATGATAATCATGCAGAGGATGACGATCAGCATGTAGGGCATCATGCCGGCGAAGATCTGGTTGAGGGTGACGTGCGGTGGCGAGACGCCTTTGAGATAATAGGCTGACATCGCCACCGGCGGCGACAGGAACGCTGCCTGCAGATTGACGAAGACGAGCACGCCCCAGAGGATTGGATCTATATCGAAGTGCCTCAGCATCGGAAGGAAGATCGGCACGAAAATGATGATGATCTCGGTCCATTCGAGCGGCCAGCCGAGAATGAAGATGATCGCCTGCGACAGAATCATGAACTGCACGGGCGTGAGGTCGAGCGCCAGCACCCACTCTTCAACCAGTGTCTGGCCGCCGAGGATAGCGAAGACAGCGGAAAAGAGCGCCGAACCGACGAAGAGCCAGCAAACCATGGCCGTGGTCTTCGCTGTCAGGAAGACCGCCTCCTTCGTGCGTTTCCAGTTGAGCGTCCGGGCCTGGAACGCCAGCAGAAAGGCGCCGGCGGCCCCAACCGCGGCGGACTCGGTCGCCGTCGTGATGCCGAACAGAATGACGGCGAGCACGACGACGGTCAGGATCCCGAGCGGCATCACCGACGAAACCAGCAGTTTCACAACCTGCAGCCGCTCCGCACTCATATTCCTGTAGTAGCGCAGGAGCACCGCCGCCGCGATTGCGGCGACAATCCCGAAGGCCACGTAGAAAGTGGTTGCTGGCCCGTTCACTACCACCGGTGCGGCGTCAGGTGCAGGTGTGCCGAGTTGTTCCAGCCCTTCCGGTGCTTCCGCCACTGCCGATGCCTGAGGATAGATGACGACATACCACCACACGAGCGCCAGAGTGAATGCCGTCAGCGAGAAAGGCACGAGCGCGGCACAGGCATTCTTGACCAGCTTCCAGTAGCTGAACCGCCCCTCGTCCGTCTCGAGCGCCATCGCCTTTGATGGCGAGACCAATGCGCGGAGAAGCCCGACCAGCATGTTGTGGGAATAGAGCGCCTGAAAGCTCTTCATCCAAGCGGGCACGGGGACTCTCGTCTGTTGCTCGGGCAGGGCGGGCGCGATCTTCGGACTGATCGTCGCCCAGCCGAGGATGTAGGCAAGATAAAGAAGCGCAAGGAAGAAGCCGGGAAACATCGCGGCGGCATAGAGTTTGACGACCGATTGTCCCGCAACCGCCGCATAGACGATGATCATCACGGATGGTGGGATCAGAATGCCCAGCGTGCCGCCGGCGGTGATCACTCCCGAGGCAAGCCTGACGTCATAGCCGGCACGCAGCATCGGGTTCATTGCAATGACGCCCATCAGCACCACCACGGCGCCGACGAGGCCGCTGGCAATGCCCCAGAAGGTGCAGACAATGAGGGTGGCAACGGCAAGCGAGGCGGGAATCCGCCGGAAGGAAAGCTGGATGCTGTAGAACATCTTGTCCACCAGCGCACCACGCTCCATCACGTAACCCATCAGCACGAAGAGCGGGATGGAGATCAGGACATCGTTGGTCATCGCCCCATAGGTGCGCTGAACCATCAGGTCGAAGACGCGGTTGTCGATCCAGTGCTCGGCCGGATTGTAGAATGCGTAGAAGCCGAAAATCATGCCGAGCCCCATCAGCGTGAAGGCTGTCGGGAACCCCATGACGATGACGACCACGATGAGAATTAGCATCGTCAGTCCGAGGAACGGATCGCTCACGTCTCGATGTCTCCTCCCCGGCCCCGTTGCCGCGCCGCCCTCTCGATATCCTGGGCGCGCTGGATCGCCGCCTCGCGCGTTTGCGCGTCTATGTGCTCGCTATGCGCAAGCTGTTCGGCGACAACGTCGATTTCCTCCACATCCTTGAGCCGGCGCGGCCATTCTCCGGTCCTCAGGCAGAGGATGCAGCGCGCTATCTCGGCGAGCCCCTGAATCAGGACGAGCACGCCCGCTACCGGAATGACAGTCTTGAAGTAGTAGATCGGTGGGCCTTCCGCCGTGACGGTCGAATGCTCGCCGATCCGCCAGGATAACCCCGCATAGTGGTAACCGGCATAGATGAGCGCGGCGACGCCCGGCAGGAAGAATAGGATATAAAGAAGGAGATCGAGCGTCGCCTGTATGCGAGGCCTGAGCGAGCTGTAGAGAAAGTCACCGCGTACATGGGCATTCTGCGCCAGCGCATAGGCTCCGGCGAGCATGAACAGGGTGCCGTAGAACATATTGCTGACATCGAAAATCCACGCTGTCGGCATGTTCATGATGTAGCGTTTGAAGACTTCGATGCAGACGAGCGTCATCAGGCCGATGATCAGCCACGCCGCAGCCTTGCCGACCCACACGCTGATCGCATCGATCCTGATGAGAAACTGCTGAACGTCCACGGGTGCCCCCCGAGATAGCCCATACCTTCGTCAGAAGCACCGTTGTCCGGTGATAACGTTATAGTTCCTTCGCAACTCCGTTCGGGCCGAAGTAGTGATCGAAGGCTAGCCGGCGGTTGACGACGGTATCCTGTTCCCACCGCGTAGCCCGCGCCGCAAAAGCTATTTGCGACTGGATAACCTCCTTGAACAGCGGGTTTTCCGCTGCCTTCTTCTTCACGACCTCGTCGTAGACTTCCAGTTGCCGTTTGAGGATCGCTTCCGGCGTCTTGTAGAATTTGACCTTGTCGGTTGTTTGCATCTCCGCGTAGTCGGTCGAATAGCGGTCGATCGCCTTCCAGTGCATGTCCTGAGAGGCGGCCTCCGCGGCATTGGAGATGATCGCCTTCATCTGGTCAGGCAATGCATCGTATTTCGCCTTGTTGAACAGTACCTCGAACTGCTCGGCATTCTGGTGAAAGCTTTGCAGCATGCAAATCTTGGAGACATCAGGGAAACCCAAAGCCCGGTCGGACGACGCGTTGTTGAACTCGGCCGCGTCGAGCAGGCCGCGGTCCAATGCCGCAACGATCTCGCCGCCAGGCAGCGCATTGACCGCGGCACCGAGGCCGGTGAACACATCAATGGAAATGCCGACGGTGCGGAATTTCAGCCCCTGAATATCCGCCACCTTGGCGACCGGCTTCTTGAACCAGCCGAGCGGCTGTGTCGGCATCGGCCCGTAGAGGAACGAAACCACATTGGCTCCAATCGATTCATAGAGCTTTACGAGGAGGTCCCTGCCGCCGCCGTATTTGTGCCAGGCGAGCAACATGTTGGCATCCATGGCAAATCCCGGCCCCGAGCCCCACAGAGCCAGCGCCGTCTGTTTGCCGTAGTGATACGCAACCACGCCGTGCCCTCCGTCGAGCGTCCCCTGGGAGACCGCGTCGAGCAAGCCGAAGGCGGGCACCACCGCACCTGCCGGCAGCACTTCAATTTTGAGATCGCCACCGGTCATGTCGGTGACCTTTTTTGCGAAATCAAGCGCGAATTCGTGAAAGATGTCCTTGGATGGCCAGGTGCTCTGCCAACGCATGTTGACCGGCCCCTGCGCCTTGGCGACGCTTGGCGCCGCGATTATCACCGCACCGGCCACGACCGCTCCACTTAGAAATCTGCGACGCGACGGTCTGCCCCTGATTCTTGTAGGTTTCATCTCATCCTCCCGAAGCATGGGCTTCCTCGCTTATGGACGAGATGCGGAAAAGGGCTCTGCGGTTTTCCGCTCATATCCCGCTCATAATCTTCTATTTTAGATTTAGATAATACTCCTCAATGAGCTCCAACTACAACATCTGTGCGTCCGCACCTTTCCCTGACTACCAGCTCCCGAAGCTACCATCTGGCTGGCCCGTTAGAACGGCCCGGCGTCAACCCCGGCAGTGGCGGTCGGAGCCGTGCATGCACTAAAGATGGAGGCGATTGTTGGAGGCGTCGACTGACGAGAGTTGGCAAGCGTCCCGGCTGATTTAAGCGACGCTGCTTCCGCTTTGCGCCAGAGGCGATCATCGCTCACGATCGGAAAAACATAGGGAATTCAGAGGAAATTTTGTTAGACGTTTGAAATACGGAAATCCGGGTTCCTCGGCCAAATTCCCCCTGAGCATCACGCTAAGGTCTTTTTCCTCACACCCTCCGCCAGCTCCTGCATGCGGTCGATCGGAATGCGGCCGATCAGCATGAAGGCGTGCGTTGGATTTGACCAGTAGACAACGTTCATGCCGTGTCGGCCTTCGACGTCAGGCTCCTTCGTGCCGACATCCGAGCGGACAATGCACAGCGCCAGCGGCCCCGTCTCGGGGTCTAGATAGGCAATCTGCGCCAGCGGTTTGTCGTCATACTGCAACAGCTGAGCACGCTTGAACTCGATACCTGGCAGCGACACCGTCTGAGGTGAAAGGGAAAGGCCAAGCTTGTCGTCGAGGAGAGCCAGTTGCGCGGCCTGCGCGTCATCGGACGGCGACGGGCCGGCCAGGGTATCTGCGGTATAGAGGGAAATGTATTCGGCAACGACAGTGCGCCATTCGCTGTTTTCATCAGGCGCATGCAAGCGATTGCGAACGCCGATGAAGGCCTGGTCGGCGACAACACCCGCGACGAGGCAGGCGGCAATCGCGCTAAGGAAGCCTCGGCGACTGGGGCGCGAGGGAGCCGGCTTTGCATCGCCCGGCACAACGCCGAGCATGGCATCGAGTTCGGTCTTCGGCGCCGCGGTAAGCAGCGGCTCGAAGGCTTGCTTGAACTCGAGGCTGCTACGCGACAGGAACTTCAGCCTTGCGCCCACACGCTCGTTCGAATGGAGAAGCGCCTCGATGCGCGACACTTCCGCATCCGACAGTTCGCCGTCGATATAGGCCGTTAACTCCTCATCGGAAAGGATCGGGTTCTTGTCGTTCATTTCGCCCCCTCTCCCGAGACATTGGCTGCGATCTTGGCGCGCGCCGCAGCAAGGCGACTCATCACGGTTCCGATCGGGATATCCAATATGCTTGCTACCTCCCTGTAGGAAAGGCCTTCCACATAGGCGAGGAAGACGGCGGCCCGTTGCGCATCCGGCAGCGCATTGACCAATCGTAGAACCTGGTTCGCCATGACATGCGTTTCCGTGTCATGGGCTCCATCGACGACCAAGGCCTCGTCAGCATCGACAAAGCCCTGACCGAGGCGCACCCGCTGCGACCGGATTTCATTCAACCAGATGGAATGCAGGATAGAGAACAACCAGCGGTCCAGCCGCGTTCCGGCCTGGAACTGTTCAACGCGTTCAAGGGCACGCAGGCAGGTCTGTTGCACGAGATCGTCGGCAATATCGCGGCGATGCGAGAGCACGAGGCCGTAGCGCCACAGCCGCACAAGATTTTCCGCCAGGCCGCTCCTAATGTCGGCTTCGCTTGCGATGAGAGCCTCCGCCACGAGTTTTCCTTCCAAAGCCGCCGGTTGCACCGACGGCCTCGGTTTTGCGCGACTATAGGCAGGAAATGTGGTGTACGCGACCGGCATTTGGTAGTTCCCGTTCAACCGAAATTGCACATTCCCGCTTTGCGTCAGCGTCATAGCTCCTACGGCTTGAGGATCGCTTCGTTGAGATCGCGATACGCCTCGCATTCGGTGCCGCAGATTGTCTTGATCGTTTCGAGCTGCTCCTTGGCGAGATCAAGACGTCCCTTGATAACGTAGGCTTCGCCGAGATATTCGCGAACTTGCGCATAGTTGGGATCAAGCTCGACGGATTTCAGGTAGTAGGAAATTCCCTCGTCCGTGCGGCCAAGCTTGCGGGTGGCGTAGCCGCGATAGTTCAGGGCCTCAGCGGTATTCGGGTTCCTCAACGTATCGAGCATGGCAAGCGCTTCCTCGTAGCGGCCGACCTTTGCCAGTGAATAGGCATAGTCCGTGCGGTTTTCTTCCGTCACGTTGGCGCTACTCTGCTTGACGCACCGCTTCGTTTTCTTGTCATACAGCTGGCCCTTCTTGCAGGTCGGCATGGTGCCGCTGCTGCCGCCAGAACTACCGGCGCCGCTGGAGCCACTTCCGCTGCCGCTGCCGCCGCCGCCTATCGCGAAGGCAGGGGCAGAAAGCGCGAAAGCGGCAATGCAGCCGCCGACCAGGATGGAAGCAATACGAACAGTCGCGATCGTCATGGGATATCTCCTAGGAAAATGACGTTAGCGGCGAGTGAACACTGTTGGCTGGCACTTTATTCGATTGCGTGTTCTTCTTTTTTCTGGCGTCGCAGCTCCGGCGCCAGCGAATAAATGCAGGTCTGAGGTGTTAGCCGCTCACGCGCCGGCCACAAGGAGCATTCCGTGAGTGATACCGTAAAATTACTGAGTCTTGCCGTTGCAACGCCGGAACATGTCATCACACAAAAGGAAGCGGCGGCGACTTCCGCCCGTTTGTTTTCATCACGCTTCAAGGATTTCTCCCACCTTGCCAGCGTCTTCGACAATGCCGGCATTAGGAAACGCTATGCCGCTCGTCCACTGGAATGGTTCATCGAGCCGCATGGCTGGCAGGACCGGATGGAAGCCTACGGCGACGTGGCGCGCAGCCTGTTTTTCGAGACAGCCACCAATGCGCTGAAGAAGGCGGGCCTACGAGGCTCCGACGTCGACTGTATCGTCACGATCTCGTCCACCGGCATTGCCACACCGAGCCTTGATGCACAGCTCGCACAGAAAATGGGCTTTCGCTCGGATATCGAACGTGTTCCGGTCTTCGGGCTCGGCTGCGCGGCCGGTGTTTCCGGCTTCGCCATCGCCTCGCGGTTCGCCCGGGATCGGCCAGGCGCAACGGTGCTTTTCGTGGCAATCGAACTTTGCACGCTGGCGTTCCGGCTGGACGAACTGACGCGCGCGAACATCATCGCCACGGCGCTTTTCGGCGATGGCGCGGCAGCCTGCATTCTCCGGGCAGGACGGGAGGGAAAGGTGGAGGTCGAGTCGACGGGTGAGCATCTTTTCCCCGATACGCTCGGCATCATGGGGTGGAAGATTGACGACACTGGCTTCGGTGTGGTTCTCGCTCAATCGTTGCCGCCCTTTGCCGAAACGGAACTCGGCCCGGCTGTCGACGGAATATTGGCGCGCAACGGTCTTTCTCGGGCCGACATCGATCGCTTCATCTGCCATCCCGGCGGGACGAGGGTGCTGACTGCCCTTGAAAGCGCGCTGTCGCTTGAAGCAGGAACCCTGGACCACGAACGCGCGGTGCTTGCCGAATACGGCAACATGTCTTCGCCCACGGTGCTCTTCGTGCTCGAGCGCGCCTTGAAGGCGGGGCTGCCGGAGCGCAGCGCGATGGTCGCGATGGGGCCGGGCTTTACGGCAAGCTGCGTGACCTTAAAGAGGGTCGCATGATGTGGCCCTCAATTGCACTCCTCGTCTTCGTGACGGCACAGCGCCTCGCGGAACTTGCCCTTGCCCGCCACAATACACAGGTGCTTCTGAGCAGTGGCGCGAAGGAGGTCGCACCGCTGCACTATCCTTACATGGTGGCCCTGCATAGCTGCTGGATCGCCGGATTGTGGCTGCTGGCGATCGGCCGCCCGGTCGACCCGCTATGGTTTGCCGTTTTCATGGTCCTGCAGGCGGGCCGGCTCTGGGTCATAGGCACGCTCAAGGGACGATGGACGACACGCATCATCGTGCTGCCGGGCGCTCCGCTCGTCAGCAGCGGACCCTACCGGTTCCTGGCCCACCCCAACTATGTCGTCGTGGTAGGCGAGATCGCCATCCTTCCTCTGGCCTTCGGCATGCCCGTCTACGCAGCGATATTTTCGGTGCTCAACGCCGCAGTGCTTTATGTCCGCATCAAAGCTGAAAACGAGGCACTGAAAACGACAATGTTTTTGAAATGAAACGAAATTTTTCGTTTGCCTGTAGCTTGTCGGAGCGGCATTTTCATTGCTTGCAATAAGTGGAATGCATGGCAATGACAAAGAACGCAATTGTACTTGGCGCCGGTATCGTCGGCGTATCGACGGCCATTCACCTGCAGCGCCGGGGGCTGCAGGTGACGTTGATCGACCGCAAGGCGCCAGGCAATGAAACCTCGTTCGGCAATGCCGGTCTCATTCAACGCGAAGGCGTCGTACCATACGGCTTTCCACAGCAGCTCGGCCTTCTAATACGCTATGCCTTCAACAACCGGATCGACGCCCACTATCACCTTAAGGCGTTGCCCGGACAATTGGCGTTCCTTGGCCGCTACTGGTGGAATTCGAACGCCAGGCGTCACGAGATGATTTCTCGTGCCTATGCCCCGCTGATCGAGCACTCGATTTCGGAGCACAATGATCTGATCGAAGCGTCGAATGCGCAGCATCTGATCCGGAAGGATGGCTGGATGGAGATCTTCCGCACAGCCGGTCGGCGCGATGCCGAATTCGCCGAGGCTGAGCGGCTACGGGCCGAGTTCGGCGTCATGCACGAGCAGTTGGATGCCGCCGGCGTGGCGCGGCTCGAACCCCATATCAAGGGAGATTTCATCGGCGGCCTGCGGTGGCGCGATCCGTGGTCGGTGCTCGACCCACACGGATTGACGATGGCCTACCGCTCCTATTTCGAGAGTCTAGGCGGAAAGTGTGTCACTGGTGACGCCAACTCCCTCGGTCGTTCCGGTGCGAGCTGGAGGGTGGTGACCAGCGAAGGCTCGCTGGACGCTGAGGATGTGGTTCTGGCGCTCGGCCCCTGGGCCGCGGTCGCCACACGTCGGCTCGGCTATGCCTTTCCGCTCGGCGTCAAACGCGGCTATCACATGCATTATGCCACGACAGGCAATGCAACCCTCCACAACTGGACGCTGGATGCTGAACGAGGTTACTTCCTTGCACCGATGAGCCGCGGCATCCGGTTGACGACAGGCGCTGAATTCGCCGCGCTGGACGCGCCGAAGACGCCGGTGCAGCTCGACCGCGCCGAGAAGGTAGCGCGCGCAGTCTTTCCGCTCGGCGAGAGGCTCGATCCGGAGCCCTGGATGGGCGCCCGCCCCTGCACGCCTGATATGATGCCCATCATTGGAAGGGCGCCGCGACACGACGGTCTATGGTTCGCGTTCGGCCACGCCCATCACGGACTGACGTTGGGGCCGGTCACTGGGCGCGCGCTGGCGGAGGCCATTGCAGGCGAACGGCCATTCATCGATATTTCCGCCTATTCGCCGCAGCGTTTCACCTGAGCAACGTCATCGCGTTTGCCTGCGGTCATACTTCCTCTTCAAGAAGAAGGTCCTGTTGCGGACCGACGGCTAAGCTACGCCCAACGACGTGAGATCGCGGAGCGCCGCCTGCGCGATCCCTTCGATCGTATCGTCGATATCGACGGTCACAACGCCAGGCTCTCCAGTCGGCACTTCCAGTGTCGCCAGTTGGCTCTCCAGCAGCGACATGGGCATGAAGTGGCCCTTGCGCTCGCCCATTCGTTTCGTCAACAGTTCCTTCGAGCCTGACAGATAGACGAAAAAGAGCTTTCCATTGACCGCCTTGCGCAGTCGGTCGCGATAGGTGCGCTTCAGCGCCGAGCAGGAGACGATGACGCCTTGCTCGCGATCAAGCGATGCCTTCATCGTTTCACCGATGAGATCGAGCCAAGGCATGCGGTCGTCATCCGTCAGCGGAATGCCTTTCGACATCTTCTCGACATTCGATGCCGGATGAAGCTGGTCGCCCTCGACAAATTGCATGCCGAGGGCGTCCGAAATCTTCAGGCCGACGGAGGATTTGCCACAACCACTGACCCCCATGACGATAATGGCGTAAGGGTCCCGATTAGTCTCTGGCATCGTTTATCACTCCGGCACCGGTGTCGCTAACGCTGGCGAACCCTTCCTACGAAGCAGCCAGGGTGGCATTCTTGCGCGCAATACGCGCCCTGATGGTTTCGACATCGGCGCGCGGCGTCGCCGCAAACAACGTCTTCGTGTAGCTGTGCTGCGGATCATTGAAAACCTGATCCCGCGTGCCGTACTCCACAGCCTCTCCGAAATACATCACCATGACATCGTCGGCCATATAGCGGACGACCGACAGGTCGTGGCTTATGAAGACATAGGTGAGGTTCAACTCGTCCTGCAGGTCAGCGAGCAGATTGAGCACCTGGGCCTGGACCGAGAGATCAAGCGCGGACACCGGCTCGTCGAGAACCAGGAGCCTTGGGTTCAACATCAGAGCGCGAGCGATCGCGATGCGTTGTCGCTGGCCGCCGGAGAACATATGCGGGTAGCGGTTGAAATGGACCTCCTGGAGACCGACCTTCTTGAGCATCGCCGCTGCCAATTCGCGTCGCTCGGCAGCGGGCGTATCGGTGTTGATGATCAGGGGCTCCATCAGGATGTCACCGATCTTCTTGCGCGGGTTCAGCGAACCGTAGGGGTTCTGGAAGACGATCTGTACCTTGCGGCGAATTTCCGGCGTCATATCGCCTGCAGCGATATCGACCTTCTTGCCGTCGATAAACAGATCGCCGCCGCTCGCCGGATCGATCATTGTGACAATGCGGGCAAGCGTCGACTTGCCACAACCGCTTTCGCCGACAATCGCCAGCGTCTTGCCCTGCTCGACCGTGAAGCTCACACCCTTGACGGCATGCACGGTCCTCTCCTTCTTGAAGAGGCCGCCCGGCAGGTAATAATTGCGGACAATGTTCTTTGCTTCGAGGACTGGCGTCATTGGGCCGCTCCCTTGAAAATTTCGCCGATGGTCGGCAGCCGGTCACCGGTGGCATTTTCCGGCAGGGCGGCAAGTAGTGCCCTTGTATAATCGCTCTTCGGGGATTCGAAGAGCGACAGGACATCGGCCTCTTCCATCTTGCGGCCCTTGTATTGAACGATGACCCGATCGGCAGTCTCGGCGACGACGCCCATGTTGTGCGTAATCATGATGAGGCCCATGCGATGCTCCGTCTGCAGCCGCATCAGGAGATCGAGGATCTGCTTCTGAATGGTCACGTCGAGCGCCGTGGTCGGTTCGTCGGCGATTAGAAGCTTCGGATTGCAGGCGATCGCAATGGCGATCATGACGCGCTGGCACTGGCCACCCGACATCTGGTGCGGGAAATGGCCGAGCCGCTCGGCGGGGTTGGGAATGCCGACGGCCTCGAACAGCTCAATCGCACGCTTGCGCCGCGCAGCCTTGTCTAGGCCCAGGTGTATTCGCAAAACCTCTTCGATCTGAAAGCCGACCGTGAAGCAGGGATTAAGGCTGGCGATCGGCTCCTGGAAGATCATCGACATATCCTTGCCAATGATCTTGCGTCGTTCGCTTGCCGACATGCCAAGCAGATTGCGGCCGTCAAAGACCATCTTGTCGGCCATCACCTTTGCCGTCCACGGCAGAAGCCCCATCGCCGCGAGCATGGACACCGACTTACCGGATCCCGACTCTCCGACGATTGCGAGGACTTCCCCCGCATCTACGTTGAGCGACACGCCATCGACGGCGCGAAACGGACCCGTCGACGTCTGGAATTCGACGACGAGGTTTTCAATTTCAAGAAGTGCCATCTCAGGACCTCTTCAGTTTGGGATCAAGCGCATCGCGCAGACCATCACCCATCAGGTTGATAGCGAGAACAGTGATCAGGATGCAGAGACCCGGGAACGTCACGAGCCAAGGGTTGCTCTGCAGGAACTCACGCGAATCCGCGAGCATCGTGCCCCATTCTGGCGTCGGCGGCTGGGCACCTTGGCCGAGGAAGCCAAGGGCTGCGGCGTCGAGGATCGCGGCGGAGAATGCGAGCGTCGCCTGGACGATCAGGGGTGCCAGACAATTCGGCAAAATCGTCTTGAACATGAGGCGGAACGTGCCGGCGCCGGCCACGCGGGAAGCTACGACATACTCCTTCTCGCGCTCGCTGATCACAGCGGCACGTGTCAGACGAACGAAGTGCGGCTGGTTCACGATCGAGATCGCGATCATGGCGTTCACGAGGCCCGGCCCTAGGACGGCGACCAGCACGAGAGCCAGAAGCAATGACGGGAAGGCCAGGATGATGTCCATGACGCGCATGATGAAGGTATCGACCCTGCCCCGGAAATAACCCGCGACAACGCCGAGCAGCACGCCGGCGACAGCCGATAGCGATGCGACGACGAGGCCGATGAACAGCGAAAAGCGCGTGCCATAAATCAGACGCGACAGCATATCGCGACCGACGGCATCGGTGCCAAGCAGGAACATCGGATTGCCCTTTTCCGACCACGCCGGCGGCAGGCGCTGCATGCCCTCATAGGGCAAGATCGGATTATGCGGGGCAATTAACGGCGCGAAGATCGCCATCAGCAGGACCAGCAGGAAGACGCCGAAACCGACGACAGCGCCCTTGTTGCGAGAGAAATAGTACCAGAACTCAGAGAGTCCTGACGGCTGGGTCGACTTGGTGGTTATCACACTCATAAGCCGCTCCTAGTAACGAATACGTGGATTGATGAGACCGTACATGAGGTCGACGATTAGATTGACGAGCATGATGATGCCGGCGATCAACAGCAGCCCGCCTTGAACGACGGTGTAATCGCGCTTGAAGACGGCATCGACCATCCATTTGCCGATACCCGGCCAGGAGAAGATCGTTTCCGTCAGGATTGCGCCGCCGAGCAGCACGCCGACCTGCAGACCGATCGAGGTTACGACCGGGATCATGGCGTTGCGCAACGCATGCAGGCCGACGACGCGCAACGGCGCGAGGCCCTTCGAACGTGCTGTGCGAACATAATCTTCGCCCAGCACCTCGAGCATGGCCGAGCGCGTCTGGCGGGCGATGACCGCAAGCGGAATGGTGCCCAGAACAATTGTCGGAAGGATCAGCGATGAGACGGCAGACTTGAAGGCACCGGCCTGACCGGACAGCAGGCTATCGATCAACATAAAACCTGTAACCGGCTTGAAGAAATACATCAGCCCGATGCGGCCGGAGACGGGCGTCCAATGCAGCGTGTTCGAGAAGAGAACGATAAGCAGCAGGCCCCACCAGAAGATCGGCATCGAATAGCCAACAAGAGCCACTCCCATAACGCTCTGGTCGAACCATGTTCCCCGTTTGACGGCCGCGAAGATGCCGGCGGGGATGCCGAGCACTATCGCAAAAAGGATGGCGCAGAGCGAAAGCTCCAGCGTCGCCGGGAAAAGCGTGCCGAACTCCTGCAGAACCGGGCGCTTTGTGACGATCGACGCCCCTAGATCGCCCTGCACCACATTGCCGAGGTAATCGAGGTACTGTACGTAGACCGGACGATCGAGGCCGAGATCATGCATGACCTGGGCATGGCGTTCCGGCGCCATCACGCGTTCGCCCGACATCAGCATGACCGGATCGCCGGGCAGCAGACGGATGAACGAAAAGGCGATGAGCGAAACGCCGATGAAGGTTGGGATCAGGATCGCGAGGCGTCCGATGAGATATCGCAACATTGGCAAGTGTCCATAGTGTTCCGGCGGTCAGGTATCAAACCTGACCGCCGGCCAAGCCCGGGGTTGCCGGGCATCTTTGCATAATTTTGATTACTCGGCGATATCAACGCCGTCGAAGCGGTGAACGCCGACCGGGTCCTGCACGAAACCGGAAACCTTGGCGCTCATCGGTACGAATTCCGTGGAGTGATCGATCGTCGCCCAGGGAGCTTCCTTCTTGAAGACGACCTGCGCCTGTTCGTAGAGCTTGGTGCGCTCTGCGACGTCAGCGGTCTTCTTGGCCTTCTTCACGAGATCGTCGAACTCCTTGTTGCACCACTGCGCGCGGTTGTTGCCGCCGACGGCTTCGCAGCCGAGCAGGGTGTCGAGGAAGTTATCCGGGTCGCCGTTGTCACCCGTCCAGCCGAGGATTGCAGCACCGTCGCGAGCCTTGTCCTTGGAGAGCTTCAGGTATTCAGCCCATTCGTGGGTAACGATGTCGACCTTGACGCCAACCTTGGCAAGATCGGCCTGCATCAGTTCAGCGGCGCGACGTGCGTTCAGCATATACGGACGCGAAACCGGCATCGCCCAGATCTTCATGCTGAGATCCTTGACGCCAGCCTTTTCGAGCATGGCCTTGGCTTCGGTCGGGTTGTACGCATCATCCTTGATGGCATCGTTGTACGACCACATCGTCGGCGGGATCGGGTTCTTGGCAACCTGGCCGGCGCCCTGGAAGACGGCCTCGACGATCGCCTGCTTGTTGATCGCCATGTTCAGTGCCTTGCGGACTTCCGCCTTGTCGAACGGAGCCTGGAGCGTGTTGTAGGCGAGATAGGAAACGTTGAGGCCCGGCTGTTCCAGAACCTTCAGGTTCGAGTCCGTCTGCAGGTCCTTGATGTCAGCCGCGTTCGGGTATGGCATGATGTGGCATTCGCCGGCCTTCAGCTTCTGAGCACGGACGGAAGCGTCCGGCGTGATCGCGAACACGAGGTCGTCGATCTTTTCCTTGCCCTTGAAGTAGGTTTCGTTGGCCTTGTAGCGGATGACGGCATCCGGCTGGTAGGCAACGAAGGTGTACGGACCGGTGCCGAGCGGCATCTGGTTCATCTGTTCCATCTTGCCGTCAGCCTGCAGCTTGTCGGCATACTCCTTCGACAGCACAGAGGCGAAGTCCATTGCCAGGTCGGCGAGGAACGGTGCTTCCGGATGGTTCAGCGTGAACTTGACGGTCAGGTCGTCGACCTTCTCGACCGACTTGATGAGATCTGGGAAGCCCATGCCTGCAGCATATTCGTAGGAAACGCCGGCGACATACTTGGCCCACGGGCTGTCGGCCTTCAGCTGGCGCTCGAACGAGAAGACGACGTCATCAGCGTTCAGATCGCGGCTCGGCGTGAAGAACTCTGTCGCCTGGAACTTGACGCCCGGACGGAGCTTGAAGGTGTAGACCGTACCGTCGTCGGAAACCGTCCAGCTTTCGGCCAGGCCCGGCTCGATTTCGGTCTTGCCGTGTTGGAACTCGACGAGACGGCTGTAGACCGTGCGCGAGGAAGCGTCGAAGGTGGTGCCTGCAGTGTAAATGCCAGGATCGAAGCCTTCCGGCGAGCCCTCGGAGCAGTAAACGAGCGTTTTGGACCAGGCTGCGGATGCCATGGCCGAAGCCAGGACCGTCGCGGCCAACAAGACAGACATCTTTTTCATGATATCGTTTTCCCAGGTTTGTTCTTTTATTTGAAATCCCGGAAACCCTCCGGAATGACGGCAGATGGAACGACATTTATTTGCTGAAATCAACGACCGAAGTGGAAAATTTTTCCAGATGGACAACTTTAGTAATTTTCCGCCAAAAATGGGCCGCATTTAGAAATAAACGGACTGGATAAACCCGATTCCTGTCGCATTTGGTATAATTTCGCGTCGGCTAGAGCATTGCCGCACACGCCATACGCGAATTTCTGGCCCCAAAATCCCTAAAACAAAACGACCGCGGCGCGAAACGCGGCCACGGTCGCATCAAAATTTCGTCAGCGCGGTTTAGGCTGCCGGAACGGCAATCGTCGGCTTGCGACGAGATTCCTGATCGCCCGTCAGGCCCAGCAGGAAGTTGATCTGCGGCCGCGCCTTGACGAGATCGTCGATCGAATATTGTGTCAGCACGTCAAAGAAGGCGTTGAGCGCCTTGCGCAAGGCGGAGTTCAAGCCGCAGCTGTCGACAAGCGGGCATTCGACCATGCCGTCATCCTCGAAGCACTCTGCCATCGCAAAGCTATCTTCCGTGACGCGAACCACGTCGAAGAGGCTAATGTCCTTCGCCGGCTTGCCGAGCCGCACACCGCCGTTACGGCCACGAACCGTCTCGACCAGGCCGGCCTTGTTCAGAGGCTGCAGAATCTTGAACAGAAAGAGCTCGGAAACGCCATACGCCTTGGCAATCTCCGGAATCCGGCTCAGCTGCCCTTCATTGGCAGCACAATACATCAACATGCGAACCGCATAGTTGGTCTGCTTGGTCAAACGCATGCCGATCTCCAGAATCGTCTGTTACAAGTCCTTATATAGGGGCTTTGCTAGTTTTGAACAATTCCAAAATATGAAATTCATATTCACCTTATGTGATACGGATTGCCGCAACAATTTTTCAGTCGGAACTCGCCGCGCCCGAGAAGACGTCACGCGCGATTATCGGCAATCAGCAGGAAGGCGCCCAACAGCACATACTTCGACACATCAACGCAAATTGGGGGCCGAAGCCCCCAATTAAAACGTCGCTCGTTCAGTCTACTTCATCGTCGGCATGACGAATTCGGCGCCGTCCTTTATGCCCGAAGGCCAGCGGGCGGTGATCGTCTTGGTCTTGGTCCAGAACTTGATCGAGTCCGTGCCGTGCTGATTGAGGTCGCCGAAGCTCGATGCCTTCCAACCGCCGAAAGAATGATAGGCAAGCGGAACCGGGATCGGCACGTTGATGCCGATCATGCCGATGTTGATGCGCGAAGCAAAGTCACGCGCGGCATCGCCGTCACGGGTGTAGATCGCGACACCGTTGCCATATTCGTGCTTCATCGGCAGGTCGAGGGCTTCCTCGTAGTTCTTGGCGCGAACGACGGAGAGGACAGGCCCGAAGATTTCGGTCTTGTAGATGTCCATCTCGGGCGTGACATGGTCGAACAGCGTACCACCGACGAAATAGCCGTTCTCATAACCCTGAAGCTTGAACCCGCGGCCATCGACGACGAGCTTGGCACCCTCTTCGACGCCACGATCGATCAGGCCACTGACGCGGGTATAGGCTTCCTTGGTAACGAGCGGGCCCATGTCGGCCTTCTCATCGGTGTAGGGACCGATGCGGAGCGACTCGATCTTCGGTGTCAGCTTCTCAACCAGGCGATTGGCGGTTTCCTCACCGACCGGGACGGCAACGGAGATCGCCATGCAGCGCTCGCCGGCAGAACCGTAACCTGCGCCCATCAGGGCGTTGACGGCCTGGTCCATGTCGGCGTCGGGCATGATGATCATGTGGTTCTTCGCGCCGCCGAAGCACTGTGCGCGCTTGCCGTTCATGGCGGCCGTTCCATAGACGTAGCGGGCAATCGGGGTGGAGCCGACGAAGGAGACCGCGCCGATATCCGGATCCGTCAGGATGGCGTCGACCGCAGCCTTGTCGCCATTGACGACGTTCAGGATGCCTGCCGGGAGGCCAGCCTCAATCATGAGTTCCGCGAGACGCAGCGGCACGGACGGGTCGCGCTCGGACGGCTTCAGGATGAACGCGTTGCCGCAGGCAATCGCCGGGGCAAACATCCACATCGGGATCATGGCCGGAAAGTTGAACGGGGTGATGCCCGCGCCGATGCCGACCGCCTGGCGCATCGAGTACATGTCGATTGCCGGGCCGGCACCCTCAGTGAATTCGCCCTTCTGCAGATGCGGAATACCGCAGACGAATTCGCAGACTTCAAGACCACGGACGATATCGCCTCTGGCATCCTCGACCGTCTTGCCATGCTCGCTGGAGAGGAGGGTCGCGAGTTCGTCCATGTGCTTGTTCAGCAGCTCGACGAACTTGAAGAAGACGCGGGCCCGGCGCTGCGGGTTCGTCGCTGCCCACTTCGGCTGCGCGGCCTTGGCGTTCTCGACAGCGGCACGCAGGTCCTCGACGCTTGCCAGCGCGACAGTCGCCTGAACTTCGCCGGTTGCCGGATTGTAGACGTTGCTGGCGCGGCCGCTGGTGCCGGCGACGTGCTTGCCGCCGATGAAATGACCAATCTCACGCATGGGGTACTCCTCCTGTTTTTTGGATGGCAAACAATCGCACTTCAATTTGCACAAATCAATGAGCTGAGATAAGCAACCGTTGTGCATGAATTGAAGCTCAGCAGTCGAGCTGACTTCCTCAAAGGTCTACACAGGACATGGTTAGACTACCACGGTCGATCCAAACTGAAGAGGAGATAGTGCTTCAATGAGCGGGAAACTCGTTGTCAGAATTGCGGAGCTCGAGATCGATCCCGACAAGCTCGAAACCTATCGCGTAATGTTGACCGAAGAAATCGAAGCGTCCGTCGCACTGGAGGCCGGCGTTCTGTCGCTGAACGCGGTCTCCATCACGGACAGTCCCCACAAGATACGCATCCTAGAGGTCTATGCGAACCAGGCGGCCTACGAAGCGCATCTCCAGACGCCGCATTTCCGCAAATACAAGAACGCGACCGCTGGGATGGTGACGTCGCTGACATTGGTCGATGTCGAACCCGTCATCATGCGAACAAAGCCATGAACTGGGACGACGTCCGCATCTTCCTCGCAGTTGCCCGTACCGGGCAAATCCTTGCCGCGTCGAAACGGCTGGGGCTCAACCACGCCACGCTCTCGCGGCGGCTCACCTCGCTGGAAGCGTCGTTGAAGAGCCGCCTCTTCGTCCGCCGCACAAACGGCTGCGAGCTGACGGCTGAGGGCGAAGTTTTCCTCGCGTCCGCGGAGCGGATGGAAACCGAAATGCTGTCCGCGCAGGCCAATCTCGGCCGCACCGATACGGCGATCGCCGGAACGGTGCGTGTGGGAGCGCCTGACGGTTTCGGTGTGTCCTTTCTCGCGCCCCGCATGGGCTGGCTGATCGAGCGCCATCCGGAACTGAAGATCCAGCTCGTGCCGGTGCCACGGTCGTTCTCGCTCTCGCAGCGTGAGGCCGATATCGCCATCACTCTGGAGCGGCCAGAACAGGGCCGCCTCGTCTCGGCCAAGCTCACGGACTACACGCTCGGTCTCTACGCCTCTCGAAGCTATGCCGAGCTTAACGGCCTGCCCGGTGACACAGAGGGGCTGAAGCAGCACCGGCGGATCGGCTATGTCGAGGATCTGATCTTCTCCCAATCGCTGAACTTCACCGGCGAGGTGATGCGCAACTGGAACGCCGCCTTCGAGATTTCCTCGGCGACCGGCCAGACAGAGGCGGTACTTTCGGGCGCGGGGATCGGCATCCTGCACGACTATATTGCCCGGCAGCATGACGAACTGGTGCGCATCCTGCCCGAGATTTCGATCCGGCGAGCCTACTGGACAACGTTTCACGAAAGCGCGCGTGAACTTGTGCGGGTGCGCACGGTTTCCGACTTTCTTCAGGAACTCGTGGCCGCCGAACGTCACATATTTCTGTGATTTTGGCCCAACGTCAGGTCAGTCGCGCTTCTCGGAGTCTTCGCTCGTCTGCTGCTTGTCCGAGGCAATCTCGGCTGCCCGCACAGGCATGCTGTCAATAATCGCAAACAGTTCACCGCTCGAGATCGGTTCGCTGACTTTCAACTTAACCGTTCCATCCTTGCCGACGAGAAAGGCCGCGAACTCTCCGGTCGGCGGATCCCCCAACTCGCCGGCAATCGCCGCAGCATCGAGATTTTCGCCGGCCCCGAAGAGGACTCTCACACTGCCGCCGGCAATCTTGAGCATGACCATATCGCGGTCCTGCAGGGCATCGCGATTGGCAAGTAACTGGTTTTCCTGACGAGCGGCACGCGCGTTTCCCTTGTCGGGAAAGACGACCAGGACGCGGTTGCGCCACTGGAACTGTTCAAGGCTTGCGATGGCGGAATAGGCGCTGTTGCCTTCGTCCACCTTGGTCGCACCATATAGAAGCATTTTCGACATGCACATTTCTCCTGTTGACGGAACGTCTAGGGAGCGGCGGCGGTTCCATCCGCGGGCATGTGGCTAGCTGCGCCAGGATTTTCGCAATTGCCAAAAGGCGCCGAACAGCACCAGCAGCAAGGGAATGCCGCCGTAGGACAAGGAGACTTGCGCCAATTGATCCAGCCTCTGCGAAGGTGCATCAACCGCCGCAGCGTCATGCATAAGGCTTGAGCCGAGACTATAAGCGGCACGCGAGACGGCCGCTAAAGCGACGATCAATCCGGCCATGTCGACGAAGCGGGCGTGGCCGCGCATGCCATCAATGATAACGGTCGCGAGACCACATAGAAATGCAGCAGGCAAAAGATAGGCGGCCCCGCCCAGCAGCTGGAAATCCCCCAGGACGACGTCGTCCGACTCGCTTACGAAACCGACCCTCAGGATCGGCAGCAAGACCGCGAGAACAGAAAGGACGGCAAGCGCGCCGCGCTTGATAAGTTCGCTCAAATCAATCCGCGTGGCGCCAATGCGACGAGCCCGGCTCATTTTGCCTCCCCGATATAGGAATCCGCCGCAGTGCACAGGCGCTCGGCTCATTCGAGGGGACATTTGCTATGAAGTTGCTAACGCACCGCACAATCTGCCACGGTAAAACTACCCTTTGCGGGCAAAAGCGTTCAGTCGGTTCGGAGGGGAAGGTTAAGAAGAGATGAAGGAGGCAAGGCCAGGCGGACAATTTGCCTGCCCGGCCCTGAGATTAACATCACATCGGAACAAACGATGAGACCGGCACCTGCAATGCAGAGGCAATCCGCTTGAGCTTGGCGGGATCAGCATCCTCACCACTCTCGATTTCCTCAATCTCATTGACAACCAGGCCGCAGGTTACTGCGAGGTCATCGACGCTATAGCCGACGGCCTCTCGAGCGGCACGTACAGCAGCGGCTACATTCATGGCCGAAACGGCGGTAGCCTTGGATGCATCCAGATTGCTGAGCGAAATGGACATTTACGTCTCCTTCTGAAATCACTCTGAATTAGCCCCCGGCGAGAAAATGGCACTCTCGATCACGATTTGCAATGCAGTATGGTTAATCCGTGATCGGCAAGAGCCCGACGACGGGAGCTCGAACAAGTTGGCAAAATCTGATTGCCCTTTGTAAGCAAAGCAGTTTTGCCGGCCTACCCGCTGGCGCCGATAGAGGCGTCCACACGCCAAAAAACGTCACGCACGCGGCGATTTGTCACCTAATTTTAGGCCCTCGCGTCGGTTTCGAAACGAATCACTGTGACCGAAATCGGGCGAATGAGACCACTATGCGAACAACACAGCCTCGGGTAAAAACACGTTTCAGCGGGGCTGAAAAGTTTGGTCGGACTTGCTTCGAAAGGGGCATGCCATTCCGAAGCAAGTCCAGTAGCGGATATAGGTAGGATCCAACGACACCGCTAGGTCAGAGGATCATTCGACGGGCCCGACGGGCACAGGTCGAAATGTCGGCATCACGCAAACTCAGCGGACAGAGCGACGTCTTCGGACGCTTCCTCTATGTGCCCAGCCGTCATGACGAACAGCAACGCGTGGGCAGCCAGGATCGCTGAGCCCAGCAGGGCGGCATAGGCGAGCAGGATTGTACCCATCGGCACTGCGAAGTTCAGCTGCGGCAGGGCGCCGAGCATCATAGGCACGTACCAGGAGACGGCCGAAATCGCACCCGTAACGATGAACACACTGCGATGCGACGAAGGCAAGCCTTCCATGATCGAGCGACCGATCTGCTTCTTCACCCGCGGAAGGATGATGGAGTGGATGAAGCCACCGTTAACGGTCAGGATGAGCACGATGATCATCTTGGCCCAGACCTTCTCATTGCCGAGCTTCACCGGATCGAAGACGCCGTAATAAGTGAGAAAACCAAGCCCGGTGGCCCAGAGCAGGATCAGGCCCCAGTTGACGACTTTCGAGCCGAACTTGAAGACATTCCAATGATCTTGCGTAATCTTACCTCTGATCAAAAACCGCAACACAAGAAGATCAAGCACGGTTGCGGCACCTAGGCCAAGTGCCAAACCAATGAAATGCACTATTCTCAAGGCCGACTTGATTGATACTGCCGGATCCTGGGCGAGAGTCTGAATAAGGAGAGTAAATCCCATACTTTTGCACCTTTCATTTCATTGGATCACAGCGTTGGAACGCAGGTAGGTCTGAGTGTCAGGACACGGGAAATCGCACCAAGCGCCGAATTCAATCGGCCTCTTCAAGTGAGCGAATTAAACGTTCCGACAGTCTGTGATCCCTTTTTGGTGCCCCGTTCCCCGCGGATCGAATTATTAGTAAAGAATGAACAAAGGGCGGCAAGAACGTGGCCAAACCGCGTCGATATCGCGATATCGTAATCTATATATGTCTTATTCTTTGATGGCGCACGTATAAAGCGAGCAATTCTTCAAACTCAATGCACAAGGCGTGCGTCCAATGTCACAGGAGGTTCATTCTAAGGGAATAGATCCGACTAAGGATTAGCCCCAAGAGGAGCCGGAGATGACAATAGTTGAGGTTGAAGAACATCGTCATGATCGCGCCAGCTCTCCACTTGAGGGAACAAGATCAGGAAAGTGGTTCCTGCCTGTATTCTGATCCACTGCTCGCAAGGCTCGGCTGCAGCGCCCTTGCGCTCAGGCGGGACCTGAAGAGCGCAGTCGCCGTTTTGCATCTACCGGCTCGAGGCTGACCGAAAGCCGCACTTCCAATCGTGCCACGAACATTTTGAGGGTGAACGTCCATGAACAATGCATCCGACAACAGCTATTCCGACTGGCTTGAGGCCGAACTGGCCGACACGCTGGACGAGGATTACGAGTTGGAACTCTCCGAGCCGGCGCTTTCCGACGCAATCCGGAAGATCTATCGCAACGCGCATCCGGCATCGATTCCGCGGCTCGACTATTTTCGTGCGCTGCTGTCGCTGCAGGCAGAGCTGATCAAGCTTCAGGATTGGGTGGTCTATAACAAGGAGAAGGTCGTCGTGATCTTCGAGGGTCGCGATTCCGCAGGAAAGGGCGGCGTGATCAAACGCATCACGCAGCGCCTCAATCCGCGCGTCGTCCGTGCCGTCGCTTTGCCTGCCCCTTCCGACCGCGAGAAGACGCAGTGGTACTTCCAGCGCTATGTTCCGCATCTGCCTGCCGGCGGCGAAATCGTTCTCTTCGACCGCTCCTGGTATAACCGCTCGGGTGTTGAGCGGGTCATGGGATTTGCGACCGAGGATCAGGTCGACCAATTCTTCAACGACGTGCCGGAATTCGAACGCATGCTCGTCCGCTCGGGCATCCGGCTCGTTAAATACTGGTTCTCCATCACCGACGAAGAGCAGCAGATGCGCTTCCTCGTGCGCATCCACGACCCGTTGAAGCAGTGGAAGCTCTCGCCGATGGATCTGCAGTCGCGCGTCCGCTGGGAAGGCTATACCAAGGCGAAAGAAGAGACCTTCGCGCGCACCAACATTCCCGAAGCGCCCTGGCATATCGTCGAAGGCAACGACAAGAAGCGGGCACGGCTGAACTGCATCGACCACCTGCTGCGTCAGATCCCCTATGGCGACGTTCCGCACGAGGAGATCACGCTGCCTGATCGCGTCTTCAATCCGGATTACGAGCGCAAGGTGCTGCCGCCGGAGCTTTACGTTCCATCGAAGTATTGATTTGGGAGACCAGTCCGCGGGCACGGTGGAGGCCGCTGTGCTCGCTTCTACTACGCAAATTGAGCCCAACCAGCATTTGCTTGGATTGAGCAGAGACCACACCCAAAGCTTGGCACGGACCGTTGACCACAGTGAAAGGGATTCTGCTAAAAGGAGAGAATGGTACGGTTGGGGGGTCTCGAACCTCCGACCTCAGGTGCCACAAACCTGCGCTCTAACCAACTGAGCTACAACCGCACAAATCGCGTCCGACGCGACGGGGGTCACATACGAGGACTTGGAAATTAATTCAAGCCCTATCTCTCCCCAATATACAAAAAGGCCGGACAAGTGGTCCAGCCCCTTCGTGTGTCCTGTCGAAGATTCAGGCCGCCTTGAAGGAGGCCATGACCTTTTCAGCTGCTTCTTTCGAAGGCTTGGCAAGCTTTTCGGCAACCTGCTTCGAGGTTTCCTGCATGGTCTTGGCCTGCTCGATCGTCAGCTCGACCTGCTTGCGCAGGAAGGTGGTCTGGAGTTCGACGAGTTCGGCGACCGACTTGACGGCAAGCAGCGCTTCCATGTGCGTCAGCGAGTTTTCAGCGTTCGTGCGCAGGGCGTCGATCGCCTTGTGGCCAATCTCAACGGCGCCGGCCTGGGCCGTCTGAACCGTTGCTTCAAGCGTCTTGCTCGCTTCTTCGCCGGCGCTCTTCATTTTCGCGTAGGCTTCGCGCGACTGCTGCGCGCCCTTCTCAGCGAAGTCGCGGAAGGATTCGGTGAACTTGGAAGGATCAAACGACGACATTGAAAAAACGTCGTCCATCTTTATGTTAGCCATTGGTTTGCGCTCCTTTTGCCTCGGCATGCGTGATGGCCTCGTAGGTTAGATGTCCATTATATAGCGCAGATTTTTGTGCATTGCAACATGTTTGTGCGGCGCACAACGCGTTAACCTTTCCAGCCGAAAGCCGGGCTCTGTTCTAGACCCCGTTCCGGCCTATCGTTATTAATAGACTATTAATTTCACGGTGACCGAAGCCAAAGGTTCGATCATGCCCGCAGTGCAGTATCCGTTCATCGACATCGCCGTGCATCCCCGGGTGCGGGACCGCTTTTCGCGTGGCGAAGCGATGGTCCTGCTGTCGGCGGATCTCAGCCGCGCGCTCTGGGCAAATGGCGCCGGCGCCGAACTCTTCGGGCAATCGGCGGTTTACGACCTTCTGGACCAAGGCATAGACGGAGCTGATATCACCTTTCGCCAGTTGGAGGCGACGGCGCGACAGCTCGTGAACGCCGGCGACAGCCGCAACTTCGTGATCCGCATTGCCAGGGGCTTCCAACGTGTACCCGTTCAGGCAACAGTGGAACTGATCCACCTCGCATCCGGGGAGCGCGCCGTTCTTCTGTCGCTTCCGGTTTCGACCAATGCCTTGTCGATAAAGGCGTCCGCGGAACAGATGCTCAGGGGCCTCGATGATCCCGACACGCATATGGCCGTTATCGGAGCCGACGGCGAGATCATTGCCTCCTCTCCCGGCTTTGCCTCGCTAGGTGTCACGCAGCAGACCTCCAAGGCAATGATCACACTTGCCGGTGATCATTCCGACCGCCTCGTGAAGCGCCCTGTTGCCACGGGCAAAGGCTACCTTCCGGCGGCCGTCGGGCGACTGAGTGATGAGCCGGTGCTCAACCTCCTTTTCGCCGTTGAAACCGTGATCGGCCACCTCGACCCAATCGACACGCCGGCGGCGGCAGAACACTTATCCACAGCCGCCGTTAACCATAACGAGCTTGCACAAGCGGCGACCTTCGTCGATGCTATCGATGCCATTGCCGGCATCGAAGACATTGAAGAGCCGCCCGAAGAGGGCATCCATGAGAGAGATACAGCCGAAGCGGTGACCGCGGAAGTTGCAGCAATCGCCGAAGAGGCGTTGGAGGCCGAGCCGGCCGTTGCAGAGATCGGCCAGGAAGGCGAACCGCTGCCGGCTGCAATGGAAGAGGCCGTTGAGCAGTCCTTGCCTATTGAAGAACCAACGGCAATCGAGATGACGGAAGGCCTGACGGATGCACCCGCCGCCCTGGACGATGAAGCCGTGGCAGTCGAAGAGACACCGGCGGAAGCACCAGCGCGTGAAAACGTAGATGCAGCCGGTCAGTATGCCGACGTTGTCAATGAGACCGAGCAGTCGGAGCCGGAGACGGCCGCCAAGGCAGGCGCCTTCGTTTTCAATCCGAATAGTCGCGCGACCCGTTTCGTCTGGAAGATCGACGCGGCAGGACGGTTCAGCGAAGTGTCGAGCGAATTTGCAGAAGCGGTCGGGCCGCATGCGGCTGATATCATCGGCACGCCGTTCAGCGATATTTCGGCACTCTTCAACCTCGATCCGGAAGGCAAGATCAGCGAAGCCCTGGCGCGGCGCGATACCTGGTCGGGCAAGACGATCAACTGGCCGATCGAAGGGACGAGCCTCGCCGTACCGGTCGATCTGGCGGCCCTGCCCACTTACACCCGAAGCCGGGAGTTCGACGGTTTTCGCGGCTTCGGTGTCGTGCGCCTGTCCGATGCCGCCGAAGATCCTTTGGCGCTCGGCCTGACGCTTGGCCCGAATGGCATCATCAATGACGCGGCTGCACTCGACCAACCGATCGAAGCCTCTGAAGAGGCGGCGTTGTCGGCGCTGGCCGATGAAGTGGCGACTAGCGAGCCGGCGGCGGCGGAAACGGTGGCCGCTTGCGAGCGGACTGCTAAAGACGCTGCAACCACCAACGACGCCGACATTGAGACGACGGCCGAGCCGACAAAGCCGCAGCCAACTACGGAACCTCCGGCTTTACGGATCGTCGAAAATCCGAGCCGCCGCCTGACGGACAAGATCGTGCAATTGCACGGCGCCGGCCCGCAGCTGACCTCAGCCGAGCAAGCAAATTTCCGCGAGATCGCCAAGCGTCTCGAAGCCTTCGGCGTCCGCGAGCCGGAACCGCGCGACGACGAGCCTGCGGTGAATGAAACCGAAGAACGCGACAACCCGGCAGCAGAAACGCCGACGATCGGCATGCACGCTGATGAATCGTCCACATTCGAGGACGATAGTGTCGGCGGCACCTCGCCTGAAGTGAAAAAGGCTGACGACGTTCCGGCTGCCGCCGACGGACCCGAGACGGCCGACGAGATCGACGACGACGTGACCGAAGGGCTGGAGGAAACCGTCAGCCAAATGGACATGCTGGCGAGCTTCATTCCGCCGCGTGCAAAGATGGGTGCCGGGCTATCTACCGCTGCTATCGACCAGTTGCCTGTCGCTGTCCTCGTGCATGCTGGCGACCAATTAATCCATGCCAACCCGGAATTCATGCGACTGACCGGCTACAAGACGCTGGAAGCGCTAAGCGCGGTTGGTGGCATTGATGCGCTGCTGCAGCGCTCGGAGCTCGAAGAGGGCGCCGGCCGCGCCGGCTCGATGATGCTTGTAACGGTCGATGATAGTCTCGTTCCAGTCACGGCACGGCTGCAGTCCATCCGCTGGGAAGAAGCCAGCGCCTTGATGCTGGCCCTGATGCCGGCAGCAAGTGACGCGGCGGTTCCCGCCCGCCCTGCACCGCCGACGGAGCCCCGCTCCTTCGACAGGATGCTGGAGAAGGTCGCCAAGCTGCAGGTGGAAGTAGAAGAGCTGCGGTCGATTCTGGAAACGGCAACCGACGGCGTCGTCGTAATCGGCGCCGAAGGCGACATCCGCTCGATGAACCGCTCGGCGAGTGCACTGTTCAACTACGACGAAGACGAGATCCGCGGGAAACCCTTCGTCATGCTCTTTGCGCATGAAAGCCAGAAGGCTGTGCTCGACTACCTCGGCGGCTTGTCGGATCACGGTGTCGCAAGCGTGCTCAACGATGGCCGGGAAGTCATCGGCCGCGAGGCCGGCGGCGGCTTCGTGCCGCTCTTCATGACGATGGGGCGTCTCACCTCCTCCAGCGGCTATTGCGCGGTCATTCGCGACATCACGCAGTGGAAACGCACGGAGGACGAACTGCGCAGCGCCAAGAGTGCAGCGGAAACCGCCAACGAACACAAGACCGATTTCCTCGCACGGGTCAGCCACGAGATCCGCACGCCGCTCAACGCGATCATTGGTTTCTCCGACATGATGGCGACCGAGCGCTTCGGACCAATCGGTCATCCGCGCTATGTCGAATATGCCAACGACATCGGCAGGTCCGGCCGCCATGTCCTTGATATCGTCAACGATCTGCTCGACATCTCGAAGATCGAGGCCGGCGAAATGGACCTGGATTTCAGTGCCATTGATCTCAACGAGGCTGTTTCCGAGGCAGTTGCGCTGCTCCAGCCGCAGGCCAACAGCCAGCGCGTGATCATCCGCACTGCCCTCTCCCAAGCCGTGCCTGATGTCGTGGCCGACCTTCGTTCGATCAAGCAGATCGCGCTCAACATCCTCTCCAACTCGATACGGTTCACGCCCGCGGGCGGCCAGATTGTCGTTTCCACGTCCTACGAGGCAAACGGCAGCGTCGTCTTACGGGTGCGCGATACCGGCGTCGGCATGACCCGGAGCGAGCTCGACCAGGCCATGAAGCCGTTCCGCCAGGTTTCCGCGCAGTCGCGCCACCGTGGCGACGGCACGGGGCTCGGCCTGCCGCTGACCAAAGCGATGGTCGACGCGAACCGGGCGATTTTCGCGATCAGCTCGGCACCCAACGAAGGCACGCTGGTCGAGATCGCCTTCCCGTCGCAGCGGGTCCTGGCAGGCTGAAAGAAAAAAGGCAGCCAAAAGGCTGCCTGAGAGTTCGGGTGCTGTTCAACAAGGGCTTAGTCAGTCCAACATCATGTTTGGGAGCCAAAAGCTCCGGCTGCTTCGTTCATGTGCAACCCCAAGTTAAATTCACTTTTGACCAACGTTTCTTAACGAAAGGTTGCCGCGACCTTCAATCTCTCAAAGGTGAAAGCTTGTAATCCGCCCGTTACCGTCCTTGATCAGACACGCAACTCCTCAAGTCCCGCAAACAGATCCAGTGCCTCCGGGTTGGCAAGCGCTTCCTTGTTCTTGACTGGCCGACCGTGGACCACCTCGCGAACCGCTAGCTCGACAATCTTCCCGGACTTGGTACGGGGAATATCGCTAACGGCGATGATCTTTGCGGGTACGTGGCGTGGCGAGGCGCCCGTGCGAATGCGGTTCTTGATTGCCTTCACCAACTCGTCGGTCAGGGATGCGCCGGGAGCCAGGCGCACGAAGAGGACCACGCGGACATCGTCATCCCATTCCTGGCCGATGCAGAGCGCCTCCGCGACTTCGTCCATCTGTTCGACTTGGTTGTAGATCTCGGCGGTACCGATGCGGACGCCACCGGGATTGAGCGTAGCGTCCGACCGCCCATGAATGATGATGCCGTCGTGCTCGGTCCATTCTGCGAAATCGCCGTGGCACCACACATTGTCGAAACGCTCGAAGTAGGCTGCCCTGTACTTGGCACCACCGGGATCGTTCCAGAACATCACAGGCATCGACGGAAAGGCCTTTGTACAGACGAGCTCACCCTTTTCTTGGCGAACCGGCTGGCCCTCATCATCCCAGACATCCATGGCAAGGCCGAGGCCCGGCCCCTGGATTTCGCCGCGCCAGACCGGCTGCAAAGGGTTGCCGAGGACGAAGCAGGAGACGATATCGGTACCACCCGAAATGGATGCGAGCTGCACGTCTTCCTTGATGCCTTCGTAGACGAAGGTGAAGCCCTCGGGCGAGAGTGGCGACCCGGTCGACGTCATCAGCCGCAGGCTGGAAAGGTCGTGGCTCGTGCGCGGGGTCAGCCCGCTCTTGCGGACGGCGTCGATATATTTCGCCGACGTGCCGAAGACGGCAAACTTCGCGGCTGCCGCAAAGTCGAAGAGGACGTTACCATCGGGTGCAAAAGGCGAACCGTCGAACAGGCAAAGCGTGGCGCCGACCGCCAGTCCGCTCACCAGCCAGTTCCACATCATCCAGCCACAGGTGGTGAAATAGAAAAGCTTCTCCCCCGGCTGAATTCCGCAGTGCAGCCGGTGTTCCTTAAGATGCTGTAACAATGTGCCGCCGGCGGAATGAACGATACACTTCGGAACGCCGGTCGTTCCCGACGAGAAGAGAATATAGAGAGGGTGCGAGAATGGCAGGCGTACAAACTCGACAGAACGCGGTTCGAATGGCGCGATGAAGTGTTCCAGTGTCTTGGCGCCGGGCGTCTCGTTGACGACCGCAGACGCATCCCCGGCATAGTGAATGACCAGACATGGCACGCCGAGCCGCTTTGTGACGGTCGCGACCTTGCCCTTCACGTCCTGCAGCTTGCCGCCATACCAATAGGCGTCGCAGGCGATGAAAAGCTTCGGCTCGATCTGGCCAAAACGATCGAGTACGCCCTGCTCGCCGAAATCGGGCGAACAGGACGACCAGATCGCGCCGATCGAAGCGGCCGCCAGCATGCAGGCCACCGTTTCCGGCATGTTGGGCATCATCGCCGCAATGCGATCCCCAGAACCGATACCCATTGCCTTGAATGCCTGCTGCAGCTTGGAAACCAGGCTACGGAGCCGGTCCCAGCTCCAGCGATCGGCAACCTTGTCTTCCCCCCGAAAGATCAGTGCGTCACCGGCGCCTTCCCGGGAAAGCAGGTTCTCGGCAAAATTCAGGGTCGCATCGGGGAAGAAGCGTGCCTCGAGCATGGCATCGCCATTGACGAGCGCCCGAGGTCCACGCTCTCCCTTGACGCCGCAGAATTCCCAGACCGACGTCCAGAACCGCTCCCTGTCGGCGACCGAAAAGGCGTGCAGATCGCGGTATTTTACCAGGGACAGATCGAAGTCGCGGTTGCACTGCTGCATGAAGGCGTACATCGGGCTCGCTTCGACCGATGCTCGCGAAGGCATCCAGAGTGGCTTATCGTCGCGCATTCGACACTTCTCCTATTTGCTCGCCTATATACCATGCAATATCAGCTTATAAAGGCAGTGACGAGCACGGCCAGCGGCGTGCATTTGCAAGCAAGCGGCATTTGATATATCCGGCATTTCAGAGCATTAAGGGCAGTGGCCGAAGAGACTGGCGGATTGTATGGGGACGTCACGACAACCGCGATGGCGGAGAAGACTGAGGCCCGTGACCCGTTGGCTGCCGGGCTTCGCACGGCTTGCCACGATTACCCTGCTTGTGTTCCTGTCGATCTTCGTGGCACTTCGTGTTGCTGCCCCCTATCTGATTTCCACCGGCCTCGTTCGCTCCGGCATTGAGGATGCGCTCTCCAAGTGGGCTGGCTATCGCGCAGAGATTGCCGGCAAGCCGGTGATCGAATTCTGGCCGACGCCTCGCATCACCCTCAGCAAGATCTCGGTTCACCAGCAGGGCGCGGGCAACAGGCTCCTCGGAACGATCGAAAGCCTATCCGCCGAGTTCAGCCTAATTGATGCGATCAGGGGGCGTGCAAGCTTCCACGAGTTCCACCTTCTTCGTCCCAACTTGCAGCTTACCCGCGAAAGCAGCGGTGTGATCGACTGGACCAATGAGGGGCTTCTGGCGAGGGCGATCGCAGGGGCGCGCGAGGAAGATGGGAGAGAGGTTCTCGACCAAAAGCTGGATGCCAAAGTCGGAGCCATTACCGTCGAAGACGGCACGGTGAATGTCACCGACGTATCAAGCGGCCGAACTTATCGTTTCGACGGCGTCACCGCTGATGTCAGCTGGCGCAAATTGTCGAGCCCGATCACAGCGGTGCTTATCGCGAGGACGGGCGGACAGGACCTCAAGCTCGATTTCTCCTCTCCCAGCCCGTTGCTTATCTTTGGTGGCAGGAAGGCCGAAATGGGCGGATCGCTGACCTCGAGCTTGCTCACGGCGCGGTTCCAGGGACTGGCAAACATTTCGCACCTCTTCGATCTTTCCGGGAACATGGCCGTCAGCATCGGCGATCTTCCCGCTCTTCTGGCATGGGCCGACCGCTCGCTGCCCGGTCTTGCGACCCTTAAAACCTTCTCGATCGAGACCGATGTCGCTTCGGTTCCAAACGGGTTTCGCTTCGACAATGTCAGCATGAGCATGAATGGATCGAATGCGAAGGGCGTGATGGACGTTGCCTTTCCACCAGGCAAACGCGCCAGGCTCGGCGGCACGCTGGCTTTCGACCAGATGAATTTCAGATCGCTCTTCGATGCATTCACACTTCGCTTGGCGGCCGGTGAAGCGAATGGGCCACCGGATGGCGGTGCACTGCAGAAGCTGGATCTCGACCTCAGGCTTTCCGCGAAGCAGGCCCTGATCGAGCCTTTCATGCTTTCGGATGTCGGCGCGAGCATCATCGTTTCTAGCAACGAGGCGAAGTTCGACATCGGCGACAGCCAGTTTGAAGGTGGCACGCTGTCTGCTCATCTGGAGGCGATGCGCGGGGATTTTGACGGCGGCGGCAAGCTGCAGCTGTCGATCCGGGGGGCTGACTTTGCCGGCCTGATCGAGCGGCTTCAGCTCCGGGGACCACTTCCCCTTGCCACCGGCTCTCTCGACATGTCGCTCAAGACCTCGATGCCGCTCTGGAAGGCGGGCGCTGGCGACGTGACCGGCAGGATCGCTTTCCGCGCGCGCTCGGGCTCTCTGCCGAGCTTCGATGCCGAAGCCGTGCGCGAAAAGGCCGCACGGGCCGACTTCTTCCCCTTGAATGCGGTCTCCCACCAAGCCTTCGCCTTCGACAATTTCGACATCGCCGCCGATCTCGCGGACGGCGCGGCGACGATCCATGGTGGACGGATCGAAGGGCCGCTCGAGACGCTCGTCCTTTCCGGCGT
This sequence comes from Rhizobium sp. 3T7, assembly GCF_020166565.1. Lineage (NCBI taxonomy): Bacteria > Pseudomonadati > Pseudomonadota > Alphaproteobacteria > Hyphomicrobiales > Rhizobiaceae > Rhizobium > Rhizobium sp. 3T7. The sequence continues at coordinate 202,022 of NZ_JAIQXS010000002.1, read as the reverse complement.
CATCCCGTACCGATCGAACGGATTGGCGTTGTCGGGCACGATCGAAGCAACCGATCCGACGGCGTCAACCAGTTTGCCGCCTCTGCCGTTCTTCGTTGGCGGCGCTTGGCCGGAGCCGGTTATCTCCCCTGCTCCCATTACACAGCAGGGGTCGACCAAATAATCACGGCGCGTTTGCCGCTACACGCTCGTCGCGTTCGCGCTGCAGTTCGCGGCGTTTCGTGATCATGGAGGCGCAGATGACGCCGATCGCTACAATCCCGATCAGAATGGTGCAGACCGCGTTGATCTCAGGCGTTACCCCGAGGCGGACTTGGCTGTAGATCTTCATCGGCAACGTCGTGGCCCCAGGGCCCGAGGTGAAGCTCGTGATCACGAGATCGTCCAGCGACAATGTGAAAGCGAGAATCCAACCGGACAAGACGGCGGGCGCAATGATGGGCAGCGTCACTTCGAAGAAGGTCCTTACCGGTGGAGCGCCGAGATCCTGCGCCGCCTCCTCAATCGAGCTGTCGAAGCTCACGAGACGTGATTGCACGACGACAGCAACGAAGCACATCGTAAACGTCGTATGAGCGAGCGTGATTGTCCAAAAACCGCGGTCGAGGCCGATCGCCACGAACAGCAATAGAAGCGACAGGCCGGTGATCACTTCAGGCATCACCAGCGGCGCATAGACCATACCGGAAAAAAGCATGCGTCCACGGAATCGCGTGTAGCGTACGAGAGCGATCGCTGCGAGCGTTCCAAGGATCGTCGCAGCGGTGGCCGAGAGGAGGCCAACACGGATCGTCACCCACGCGGCATCAAGCAAAGCCTGATTGTGCAAGAGCGAGACATACCACTTGGTCGAAAAGCCGCCCCAGACGGTCACGAGCTTTGACTCGTTGAAGGAAAACACGACCAGCAGAACGATCGGCAGATAAAGAAACGCAAAGCCGAGCGCGACGGAAGCGACGTTGAAACGGGTCCATCTCAGCATGTCTATCTCCCCTGCTCGTCGGCCTTGGCCTGGGCGTTCTGGAAGAACACAATCGGGATCACCAGGATCAACAGCAGGATCGTCGCCACCGCCGAAGAGACCGGCCAATCACGGTTGGCGTTGAACTCGTTCCACAACGTCTTGCCGATCATCAGCGTCTGCGATCCACCAAGCAGATCGGGGATAACAAACTCGCCGACCGCGGGGATGAAGACCAGCATGCAGCCGGCGAGGACGCCCGGCAGCGACAGCGGGAAGGTCACCCGCCAGAATGCGCTGATCGGAGTGCAGCCAAGATCCTGCGCAGCCTCGATCAGAGTGCCATCCATCTTCTCAAGCGACGAGTAGAGCGGCAGCACCATGAACGGCAGATAGGAATAGACGATGCCAATATAGACTGCGACGTTGGTGTTCAGGATAATCAATGGGCTGTCGATGACATGCAGCGACAGCAGCAGCTGGTTGAACAGTCCCTCCGGCTTCAGGATCGCGATCCAGGAGTAGACGCGGATCAGGAAGCTCGTCCAGAACGGCAGGACGACCAGCATCAGCAGCGTCGGACGGATGCTGCGCGGAGCCTGAGCCATGCCATAGGCGATCGGGTAGGCGATCAAAAGCGTAAGGAACGTCGATATCCCAGCGATCACCAGGCTCGATATGTAGGACTTCATATAGAGTGGATCATCGATCAGATAGCTGTAGTTGTCGAAGGAGAAGGTGCTCACCTTCTCCCAGAATCCGGCCCAGCCGTCGCCGAGGGAAAAGACCGGCTCGTAGGGCGGCATGGCGATTGCCGTGGTCGACAGCGAGATACGGAAGACGATGAAGAACGGCGCCAAGAAGAACAGCAGCAGCCAGACATATGGAATGATTATGACCAGGCGATTGTAGAAGGCGGAACCGAGCTTGCCCATGGTTCAATCCTTGAGGAGGACGCCGGCATCCTCGGCGAAGGTGATCCAGACTTCCTGGTCGTAGGTGAACGGATCGTCGACCGCGCGCTGGGCATTGAGGAGCGAGGCCTTGACCACTTTGCCGTTCTTCAGCTTCACGTGGAAGACCGTCATGTCGCCGAGATAGGCGATGTCCCATAGCTCCCCGGACGCCGCGTTCACCTTTGGATTGACTGGCGGCTTGCGCGAGACTTTCAGCTTTTCCGGGCGGATCGCAAAACCGACGGACGAGCCCATGGCCGGCTTTTCGGGGGTGATGACGCTAATTGAGAAATCTTCATCGACCGCGATCTCGACGGTGCTATCATTCGCGCTGGCGACTTTGCCGTCGAAGATGTTGACGTCGCCGATAAAGTCCGCGACGAAGCGGGAATTCGGCGCCTCATAGATCTCGGCGGGTGTCGCGACCTGGATTACCTTTCCGTGGCTCATGACCGCAATGCGGTCGGCCATGGTCATCGCCTCTTCCTGGTCGTGGGTGACAACGACAAAGGTCAGGCCGAGGTTTTGCTGCAGGTCCATGAGCTCGAATTGTGTTTCCTCGCGCAGCTTCTTGTCGAGCGCACCGAGCGGCTCGTCTAGCAGCAGCACCTTCGGCCGCTTGGCAAGGGAACGCGCCAGAGCCACGCGCTGGCGCTGGCCGCCGGAGAGTTGGTTCGGCTTGCGCGTGGCGAACTTCTCGAGCTTCACCATCTTCAGCATCTGCAGAACGCGTTCGGCGATCTCCTCCTTTGGCATGCCATCCTGGCGCAGACCAAAGGCGACGTTCTTCTCAACCGTCATATGCGGGAAGAGCGCATAGGACTGGAACATCATGTTGACCGGACGCTTGTATGGCGGCGTTCCGGCGAGGTCGGTACCGTCGAGGACGATTTCGCCCGAGGTCGGCTGTTCGAAGCCTGCGAGCATGCGCAGCAGCGTGGATTTTCCGCAGCCGGAAGCTCCCAGCAGGGCAAAGAATTCGCGATGATAGATGTTCAGTGACAGGTCGTCGACCGCCGTGAAATCGCCGAACCGCTTCGTGACGTTGTTGAACGAGATGAAGGGCTTTGACGCAGGATCTGCCCACGGTGCAAAGGAGCGGCGGATATTGCCGAGTGACTTCATATTGTGCCCCGAATATGATTTTTTGGAAGCCGACGTTCCCCTGCGATCGGCGTAAGAAAAGGCCCGGACGTTGCCGACCGGGCCTGATTTCAACTACTGGCCGGTGACGACTTTCGTCCAGATCCGGGTCGCGGCGCGTTGCGTTTTCGGATCCCATGGGGTGACGCTATAGAGCTTCTTCATCACGTCCTCGCTCGGATAGACCGACGGGTCTTCGAGGACTGCCTTGTCGATGAACTGCTGCGACGCCTTGTTGCCGTTGGCATAGAACACGTAGTTGCTGGCCTTGGCGATGACTTCCGGCTTCATCATGTAGTTGAGGAACTCATGCGCCTCAGCAACATGCTTGGCATCCGCCGGGATCGCCATCATGTCGAACCACATTTGCGCGCCCTGTGACGGAATGGAATAGCCGATCTCCACGCCGTTCTTGGCTTCGGTCGCACGGTTGGCAGCCTGGAAGATGTCGCCGGAGTAACCGAACGCGATGCAGATGTCGCCGTTGGCCAAGGCATTGATATATTCCGAGGAATGGAACTTGCGAACGAAGGGCCGTACCTTTTCCAGCAGTTCGCCGGCCTTTTGCAGATCGGCTGGCTTGCTCGAATTGGGGTCAAGTCCGATATAGGTCAAGGCCGAAGGCATGACATCCTTCGGTGCATCGAGGACATAGATGCCGCAATCCTTGAACTTTTCAGCAACCTTCGGATCGAAGATTGCTTCAAGGCCCGGTTCCTTTGCGTCTGGCCCGAGGATTTCGGCGAGCTTCTTCTTGTTGTAGCCAATCCCGTTGGTGCCCCACATGTAGTCCACCGCGTATTCGTTACCGGGGTCGTACATGGCGGTGCGCTGCTGGATCATATCCCACATATTGGAGAGGTTCGGCAGCTTGGATTTGTCGAGTTTCTGGAAGACGCCGGCCTGGATCTGGCGCTGCAGGAAGTCGCCGCTCGGCACGACCACGTCGTAGCCCGTGCCGCCGGCGAGCAGCTTGGTTTCAACCGTCTCGTTGGAATCGAAGGTGTCGTAGACGACCTTGATGCCGGTTTCCTTGGTGAAGTCTTCAAGGATGGAGCTGTCGATATAGTCCGACCAGTTGTAGACGTTGACCACCCGCTCCTGCGCAAAGGACGGCGCAGCGGCGAACGCGAGCACAACGGCGCTTGCTGCAAGTCTTGCGATAGTTGACCTCATGATATCTCCTGTTTTCTTCTTGCTTTGCGGCGCCGCTTGCGGACGCCCACCCTCTGGTTTTAAGGCAGACTAGAAAGGTTTTTGAGAGCCCACAAGCGCAAAAACCTGCAGCCTCAATCATTTCACAGTCATTGGAAATCGAAGCTGCTGAGGCCTGCAACCATCTCATCGAGGCCCAACGGCCGTGTGACAGGCGGCTCGGCGCGCGCAAGGCATCCGCGCCGTTCGCAAAGGCGGCAGGCAGGTCCGATCGCGACCGGCTGCTGGATGGCTGCAACCTGGCCGTAGACCGACGCTTCACCAGCGGCAGTTTCACAACCAATCAGCAAGGCGGTGCGCCTGACGCGCTCGCCGAACGCGGCGTTCGGCCCCTCAAGCGTCCGGGAGACCGTGAGATAGCTGGCGCCATCTGGCATTTCGACCGTTTCGGCAAGAATCTGGCCCGGCTGCAGGAAGGCGGCATGAATGTTCAGCTTGGGACAGCCGCCGCCAAAACGCGAATGCGGGAAACCCTGCGCTCCCGCACGCCGCAACCGGTGACCGGCGGCATCGATCTCCATCATGAAGAACGTAATGCCGGAGGCACCCGGTCGCTGCAGCATGACCAGCCGGGCTGCCGCCTGCGCATAGGAAACGCCGAAGCGGGAACGAAGGATATCGACATCATATCGGCTGCCCTGGGCCGCAGCCAGAAATGGCGTATAGGGCATCGCGAGCGCCAGAGCTCCGTAACGACAGAGTTCGAAGCGCGCTATCCGCTTCGCCTCCGGCGTCGACAGCGCCAGACCCTCGAGTTCCGCCAGGATCGCATCACGCAATGCAAGCGTGGCAACCTCGATGGCGACTTCATGCGCCTGATCAGCTGGCGACAGACGTTCGGAAACGAACAGTCGCATCGAGTGCCGATCGAAACGACGCCGCAGATCCGACATGACGTGAACCGGAAGGACGCGCACGCTTATGCCACGCTCCGCCCGCAGCCACTCCTTGAACGCGACCGGGAGATCGGACACCTCGGCAAAGCGCGCTAAAAAGGCCTCGGCGGCATTCTCAAGCTGGGGAAAATATACCGAGCGCCGCTCAAGGAGATCGCGGACCTCGTCGGCCGGCAGCCGCGCACCGGCGAGTGGCACCTGCCCCGCACCCGCCGTTAACGACGTCAGGTCCGACAGGCGGCTGGCCTGCTCGCTATAGGCGCGGTAAAGTTTGATGATGCCACTTGCGGCGTTGGGCGCCGCCTCTGCGACCTCCACGAGTTCCTGATCGCCGGGAAGTTCGCCGGCGAGCAGTGGATCCGCGAAAATCTCACGCAGCTGATTGAGGCTACCGCCGCTTTCGTCCCTCAACTCCTCCAAATCAACCTTGTAGACCGACGACAGCTTCAGGAGCAGCTGTACCGTCAGCGGCCGCTGGTTGCGCTCGATGAGGTTGAGATAGGAGGGGGAGATGCCAAGCTCCTCGGCCATCGCAGACTGAGTCAGACCGAGGCCGTTGCGAATGCGCCGGACTTTTGGCCCCGCAAAAATCTTGCGTTCCGCCATGTGACAATCCTTTACAAGACTCCGACGAACCGGAATTTACAATACTTTACAAATTTACAGAACGCCCCTGTCAAAGGCTTTGCATCCTAACTCGTTTCTGACCGCTACTCCATAGATAACTCTGGCTTTTCTCAGGAAATTGTAAATTCTGTCAATCATCCAAACCGACCGCATAATCTGTAAGGAGCATGAAATGACAGAATTTGACAAGCTGCACCAAGACCTTCCAGCAGGACGCTTCAACGGGGTCGAGCGTCCCTACTCGATCGACGACGTCAAGCGGCTGCGCGGCTCCGTGGAATTGCGCTACACGCTCGCGGAAATGGGCGCCAAGCGGCTGTGGCAGCTCCTGCATCAGGATGATTTCGTCAACGCGCTCGGCGCGCTTTCGGGCAATCAGGCGATGCAGATGGTCCGCGCCGGATTGAAGGCAATCTACCTCTCCGGCTGGCAGGTCGCCGCGGACAGCAATACCGCCTCGGCCATGTATCCGGATCAATCGCTCTATCCGGCAAACGCCGGGCCAGAGCTTGCCAAGCGGATCAACCGGACCCTGCAGCGCGCCGATCAGATCGAAACGTCCGAGCAGAACGGCCTGTCCGTCGAGACCTGGTTTGCGCCGATCGTCGCCGATGCGGAAGCAGGCTTCGGCGGCCCGTTGAACGCCTTCGAGATCATGAAGGCCTATATCGAGGCGGGCGCCGCAGGCGTCCACTTCGAGGACCAACTGGCGTCGGAGAAGAAGTGCGGGCACCTTGGCGGCAAGGTTCTGATCCCGACCGCGGCACACATCCGCAACCTCAATGCGGCTCGCCTCGCCGCCGATGTCATGGGCGTGCCCACGCTCGTTATCGCACGGACTGACGCAGAGGCTGCCAAGCTGCTCACATCTGATATCGACGAGCGCGACCAGCCCTTCGTCGATTACGATGCCGGCCGCACCGTCGAAGGCTTCTATCAGGTTCGCAACGGGCTCGAGCCGTGCATCGCCCGCGCCATCGCCTATGCGCCGCACTGCGATCTCATCTGGTGCGAAACCTCGAAGCCGGATCTCGATCAGGCAAGGCGCTTTGCCGAAGGGGTGCACAAGGTGCATCCCGGCAAGCTGCTCGCCTACAACTGCTCGCCGTCGTTCAACTGGAAGAAGAACCTGGACGACGCGACGATCGCAAAGTTCCAGCGCGAACTCGGCGCGATGGGCTACAAGTTCCAGTTCATCACGCTGGCCGGATTTCATCAGCTGAACTTTGGCATGTATGAGCTTGCCAGAGGCTACAAGGACCGACAAATGGCCGCCTATTCCGAACTGCAGCAGGCGGAGTTTGCGGCGGAGATCAACGGCTACACCGCGACCAAGCATCAGCGCGAAGTCGGCACCGGCTATTTCGATGCCGTCTCGATGGCCATCACCGGCGGACGTTCGTCGACCACGGCGATGAAGGAATCCACCGAACACGCACAGTTCAAACCAGCAGCAGAATGACTCGCACCAAGGAGGAGAAGACCATGCCTACGCTTGCACGCGTCAAGGAACGCGCTGAAGAACAGTCCACCTGCATGACACCGGATCAGCAGACGATGATCCGCATGCTGGCCAACGACCTGCACCGACTGAACCAATCGGTCATGAAGGCTGTCGATGCGGGGGTCTCGGTCGAACTCGTCCGCTCGGCGAGGCACCACGGCGGCGACGGGAACTGGGGAGACCTTTTGATCCCCGTCATCGTCGCGGGACGCAACTGAACCGGATCAGTCGGCGCCTCAGCTTCGGCTGGGGCGCTTGCCGGCAAAGAGATCAGCATAGCTCTTCGCCAATTTCGTCATGCGATCGGCAACGGTCCGGATTTCCGGCCGGTGCCGATCTTCATTGTTCATGACGATCCACTGCCGATGCCGCAGCTCCGGTAGTTCGCCGCCGAGACGCTGCAATTCGGGATCGAGGTCGCCGACGAAGCACGGCAACACCGCCTTGCCAGCGCCTGCCCTCACCAGCTCCAGGAGCGAGCGCGGCCGATTGACAGTCGCAACGATCGAGCCGGCCGCGTTGCGATGCGGCCAGCGGAGATAGTTCGAGATTGCATCTTCTTCGGTCACCGCCGCCCATCGATCGTCGGCCGCGTCCGCATTGCGTCTGATATAGACCGCGTAGGCCACTTCACCGAGCAGGCGAGCGGCAAGATTACCTTCTTCCGGCTCGAAGGCGCGGATGCCGATATCGCTTTCCCTGTAGTTGAGGTTGGCGCGCGCTTCGCCGATGGTCAACAAGACGGCAAAGGCATCGCCGGGCTTGCGGACCGCAGCGAAATTCTCCGTCAGAAGCCATGCGATCCAAGTGCCGGCGGCGATCCTCACCGTTGCGCCGACGCTGCCCGCCTGCCGCCAGGCATCGACCTTGCGCGCCGCCGCCTCCATGTCCTGCAGATGATCCAGAAGCACCTGGCCGTCGACGGTCAGACTGTAGCCCGTCTGGCTGCGGACGAAGAGAGTCTTGCCGATCTCGTGCTCCAGATCGAGCATGCGACGGCCGATCGTGGCGGGGCTCAGCCCGCTCGATGCGCTGGCACCGGTCAGTCCACCAAATCGGGAGACCTGAAGAAAAAGCTGAAAAGAGTCCCACTGCATGTTTTTCATTGACGAAAAACATAGTGGGATAATTCGCCTTTATAAAGCAGATTTTGAGGGATAGTTAAGGCGATGCCCAGACGGAAGGACATCGTCATGATCGCTCTCATCGCCATTGCCCAAATTGCAGACCTGCTCAACGACAGCCGTGACAAATATTCGGCGCGAGCCGAAAGCGAGTTCTACAAAAGCGTCGGCAGCTCCCGCCTAGTCCGCTTCGCGGCCTTCCTCACATCTTTCAGAATATCGGTCAAAGCGTTTCGCGCCAGAGCACACGGTCGTTGCCGATCCGAGCGCAGCGATCAGGCCGCCTGCCTCGCCCGGCCGTAATCGGGAGCGGCTTCAAAGCGGAACTGCTGAACCAGCGCCATCAACGCATCGGCCTCATTGGCAAGCCGGCGGCTTGCCTCGGTTGTCTCCTCGACCATTGCGGCGTTCTGCTGCGTCATCTGGTCCATCGCATTGACGGCGCCGTTGACCTCCTGCAGAGCGGCCGATTGGTCCTGGCTTGCCGTCGCGATCGTTTCAACGTGACTGCTGATCGCAATGATCTCCTGGCTGATCGCAGCGAGCACCGAGCCGGTCTTCTGCACGAGGCCGGACCCGGTCGTGACCTCCCGCGTCGACTTCTCGATCAGGCCCTTGATTTCGCGCGCGGCGTCTGCAGAGCGCTGCGCAAGCTCGCGCACTTCCTGCGCAACGACGGCGAAACCCTTGCCTGCCTGACCGGCGCGCGCCGCCTCGATACCGGCGTTCAACGCCAGAAGGTTCGTTTGAAATGCGATGTCGTCGATGACTTCAATGATCTGTTCGATCTGCTTCGAGGCCGCCTCGATGCGGTCCATCGCCGCGACCGTGTCGCTGACCACGGCGCCCGAGCTATCGGCGTTCTTCTTCGTCACGGATACGGCGTCGTTCGCCTCCCGCGCACGCACCGCAGACGATTTGACTGTTAGCGTGATTTCCTCGACGGCGGCTGCCGTTTCCTCGAGATTGGCAGCCTGTGCTTCCGTGCGCTTCGAAAGCTCGTCGGCGGAAGCCAGCATGGCGCCGGAATTGCTCTGGATCGAAGCGGTGTTGTCACGAATGCGGGCCAGCGTTTCCTGCAGGCGGACGAGCGATGCGTTGAAATCGACACGAAGCTGCTCCAGGCGACCGACGAACGGCGTCTGGATCGTCTGGGAGACATCGCCCTGCGCCAGACGCCCCAAACCGGCCGCGAGCTGATTGACGGCGAAGTCGATCTGACCGTCGAGCGCGCGCTTCTCGGCATCGTTGCGAGCACGCTCGTCGTCGCTGAGCTGGCGCTGTTCGGCCGCCTGCGTTTCCAATGTCTGGCGAGCGCGGGCGTTATCCCGGAAGAGCGCGAGGGCGCGTCCGATGGCGCCGAACTCGTTCTGCTTCTCCACACAGGGGATCGGACCATCGAGATTTCCGGCAGAGATCGTATGGATGGTAGCGGTCAGCGCTTCCAGCGGCCTGACGGACGCCCGGATGGCGAAGTAGGCGACTACGCCGACCAGCAGCAATACCGCGACGCCAGCGCCAGCCACCAGTATCAGCAACTGCTGCAGACTATTGTAGTAAACCTCCATCGGGATGCCGATGAACAGGATGCCGACATTTGAGCCGGTCGCGTTCTTGACCGGGAAATAACCAGTCATGAACTTCCGACCGAACAGCTCTGCCGGGCCGTAGTAGGCCTGCCCCCTGGCCAATAGCACCTGCGCGGGGTGATCCGCCGCGAGCTTCGTGCCGACAGCGCGATCGCCGTTTTCCTTCTTCACGTTCGTCGAGACGCGGACGTAGTCGCTGCCCTGACGTTCAAATACGGTTGCAACGCCTGCAATCGACTGCGCGGTGCGATCGACCAGAACATGATCGCCGAGCGAGGGAAGCTTCTCTTCCGTTACGCCGGCGAGCTCGTTGTTGCTGACCTCGACCTTCACCGCCGCGTCGCTGGCGCCATAGAGGACGGCCATGGTCCGGCTCGCATCCTTGGCGTCGGACACGGCGCTTGTCATCACGTAGGCGCTCAGATTGTAGTAGGTCACGCAGACGATCGCCGCGGTGCTGCAAACGAGCAGTACGAGCGTGATGGCAACAATCTGACGTACGATGGAAGCCGAGAACAGGCGCAGCATGGATATCCCCTGAGACATGAGCCTCGCAGGTTAATTCGAAAAATTTAAAGAAAATCTTCAAAAAATTGGCAATCGTCAAAAACTTGAAATCGAGCCCAAGCGCTGAGCCGTCTCCAGGGCCGTGACAGGAGGCAGAAAACAAAAAGCCCCGGAAAATCCGGAGCCTTCTTAGCGATTGCTTTCGATCGTCTTATGCGGCGCGATAGATCGTGCCCTGCATGTCGCCGTCGATCTTGAACTGCCGGATCAGTTGCAAGAGCAGATCCGCTTCCGTTGCAAGCTCGCGGCTCGCGGCGGTGGTCTCTTCGACCATTGCCGCGTTCTGCTGCGTCATCTGATCCATTTGGTTCACCGTCGCATTGACTTCCTGTAGCGCGCTCGACTGGTCATGGCTCGCACGGGCGATCGTCTCGACATGCTGGCTGATCGTGACGATCTGAGCGCTGATCTTCGCAAGCACCGTGCCGGTCTCTTGCACGAACTGCGAGCCGGAGCTGACCTCTGTCGTCGATTTGTTGATGAGGCCCTTGATCTCCTGCGCAGCAGCAGCGGAGCGCTGCGCAAGCTCACGCACCTCCATGGCGACGACAGCAAAGCCCTTGCCGGCTTCACCGGCGCGCGCCGCTTCGATGCCGGCGTTCAATGCCAGCAGATTGGTTTGGAATGCGATCTCGTCGATGACGCCGATGATCTGCTCGATCTTGCGGGATGCATCTTCGATACGGCCCATCGCGTCGATGGCGTTGCTGACGACGACTGCCGAGTCGTCAGCGCTGCGCTTGGCCTGGCGGACGATCTGATCCGCGTCCTTGGCGCGCTCCGCGGAGGAGCGGACCGTCACCGTGATCTGTTCAACCGCGGCGGCGGTCTCTTCAAGCGAAGCTGCCTGCTGCTCGGTGCGCTTGGCAAGATCTTCGGCGGACTGAGCCATCTGGTTGCCGTTGCCCTGGATCATCTCGACGTTGTCGCGGATCTGGCTCATGGTTGCCTGCAGGCGCATCATCGAACCGTTGAAGTCCTGGCGAAGCTGCTCGAGACGCCCGATGAACGGCGTATCGATCGTGGTCGAAATGTCGCCCTGCGACATGCGCTCGAGACCGGAGGCAAGCGCGTTGACCGCAAACTCGATCTGGCGGTCCATCTCCCGTTTCTCGGCATCGTTGCGTTGGCGCTCGTGCTCGGCTGCAGCACGCTCTTCATCGCTCTGCTCCTCAATGCGGATCTTGGAGATCGCATTCTCCTTGAAGATGCCGAGTGCGCGGGCCATGTCGCCGATTTCGTCATGCCGCTGATCGCCCGAGATGTTCGTATCGAGCGCGCCATCGGCAATGCGGCGCATGGCGGCGGTGATCTGACCGATCGGACGCTGCAGCGTCAGAACCAGGGCGATACCGCCGATGATCGAGACCAGAATGCCAAGGCCGGTCGTCAGCACCGAAATGCCGTTCGCCTGCGTGCGCTCGGCACCGGCGCTCTGCTTTTGCAATTCGGCAAAGGTCGTCAGCTGACCCCAGACGGTATCAAGTTGCTGACGGGCGGATGCGTAATCAGCAACACGCTGGTTGATCGTATCAACGAGGCTCTGGGCGTCCTTGTCCATCGAGGCAAGGGCTGGAGACATGGCCGCGACGATGTCTTCCGCGAAGTTCATACCCTTCGCGCTGGCGAGCAGCGTGTTGAGATTGGTGCCGAGCGTCGCGATCTCCTGATGCAGGCGGACGCGGTTCTCCTTGCCCGGCTTGGCGGCGAATTCACCAAGGACGAGCTGAAGCGAGTAGATCGCGCTCTCCAGGCGGCGCGTGTCCTCGAGCACGGAATTCGTCTGGGCGATACGGCTGTCGAGCTCGACGAAGGTGGTCGTCGCCGCGCGCATCATCTGCGTCGCCGTCAGCTGCGTATAGGTCGACATCTGACGGAAGCGCGAGACAAGCCGCCCGAGATTGGCTATCGCCTCATCGGTGCCGGCGTCACCAGCAGTTGCCTGCGCCTTCACGTCACTGATCGTCTGCGACAGCGACTGCGTCATGCTCTTCTGGTTCGCGGGTACCGAAATCTCGATCAGGCGCTGAGCCTTGGTGATGGCAGGAATGGCGTCGGTAACGACCTTCAGCTTGTCGGCGGGCAACTGGGCCTTGTTGAAATCGCCCATGACTGTGGCAAGCGTGTCCCCGCCCTTCAGCAGGCGATCGGCGGCGCGGAGCGTTGCCGTCGCGTTGCCTTCGTCCTTGCGAATATTTTCCTCAAGCTGCTGCGCATCGTAGTTCACGTTGAACCGGCTTGTGATCATCACCTTCTGCGCGTCGTCGATCGACTTGCGGAGAGCGAGTTCCTGTTCATGAAGAGTCCAGAGCTTGCCCACGGTGTCGGAAATCCCGGAAGTGCCGTCGATCGCAGCCCGCAGGTTGTCGCGTCCGCCATTTTCGCCGATCTGCTTCAGCGTGGTGTTCAAAGTACCTTGCTGTGTCTTGATGTCCCCATAAAGCTTGTCGCGTGCTTCCTGGCTGGTGATCTGCAGGAAGTCGTCCATGGAACCATAAAGATCCTTGAACCCGCTTAGTGACTGCAGGACGCTGTTGGAGATTTCCATACGCCCCTGCAGCAAACCAGAGGCATAAAGACCGGTCAGGCCGACGGCAGAAATGCTTACAACAAAAGGTAATACAAAGATCAGGACCTTGGTCTTGATCCTGAAACGGGAAAGAATCTTGTCAATCAACATGGCGGTTCCGGCCTTCCATACACCACTCCTCCCGCCGGCCGCCTGGCGGGGCGCCGACCGAGTGCATCGAGCTGCTCTATTGGAACAATTGGAATCCCGGACACGAGGCCTGGGCGGCAGTCATTGCCAGCTCGCTTCACGTCGAAACGGAAAGCGCCCAAAAAATATTGAGCGAGTGTTGCAGAGGATGTCTTAATTTTCGGATAAGCGAAAACTCGGCATAGCCGCGTTCAAATCAATTCATCCGCGAGACGGCCGGCGCGCAAATGCGCCCCATGCCAGGTGTCTAAAGATCGCGGATGTCAGAGCCAACGTGCGAGGAGGAGAGCGGCCACGGCGGCCAGTGCACTGGCAGAGATGACGAAATAGCGTACGGCGACGAGCTTGTTGTCGGGCTTGGCTTGAGCGATTGCAATGGCGCGTGCGCGTCGAGTGTTCTTGTTCATCTGCAGAACCTCACTTCATCTCTGGCATAACAATCCAACAAAACGACTTGCTGGTAAAGCTCTATTTAGGAAGCGCTTTCCCAACTGTCATTGAGGCAGGATGGCGCACCCTCCTTAAGAACTCTTGAATCGAGCGGGTTGTTTCGTGCCTACAAAGATTCACCGGCAACGAAGCCGGAAGCCCATGCCCACTGGAAATTATAGCCACCGAGCCAGCCGGTCATGTCGACGCATTCGCCGATGAAGAAGAGGCCTGGGACGCTTTTCGCCGCCATGGTGCGGGAATCAAGCGCGGCCGTATCGATGCCGCCGAGCGTCACTTCGGCGGTCCGATAGCCCTCCGAGCCCGACGGCTTGATCTTCCAGTTCTGCACGGCGTCGACCAGACGCAGCAAAACCTTGTCGGAGAGATCGGCTATGTGACCCGCGATGCCTTCCCGCTCGGTCAGGTATTGCGCCAGCCGCCTCGGCAAAATCTCGGCCAGCGCCGTCTGCGCCGACTGCCGGCCATTTGCCCTTTTCGCAGTCTTCAGATGCTCGTGCAGATCGACATTCGGTTCGATGTCGACGGTGATGTCGTCGCCCTCGCGCCAATAGGAGGAGATCTGCAGGATCGCCGGACCGCTGAGGCCGCGATGCGTGAAGAGCAGGGCTTCGCGGAAGGCGGTCTTGCCGTGGCGGATTTCGACCGAGGCTGATATGCCCGAGAGTTCGGAAAGGCTTTCGAGCGTGGCCTGATCCAGGGTCAACGGCACAAGGCCGGGCCGCGTCTCGACCAGGGGAAGGCCGAACTGCTCGGCGACGCGATAGGCAAAGCCGGTCGCCCCCATCTTCGGAATCGACTTGCCGCCGGTCGCGAGGACCAGCGAGCGGCATTCGTATGCGCCCTGCGACGTCGAGATGCGGAAGCCTTCGCCGCTCTTTTCGACATCCCCGATCTCGGTACGCAGATGCAACGCCGCGCCGGCGGTCTGCATCTCGTCGAGCAGCATGCGGATAATGTCCTTGGCGCTGTCGTCGCAGAACAACTGGCCAAGCGTCTTCTCGTGCCAGGCGATCCGGTGGCGATCGACCATGGCGATGAAATCGGAAGGCGTGAACCGCGCGAGGGCCGACTTGCAAAAATGCGGATTGGCAGAGAGGAAGCTTTTCGGGCCAGTATTTATATTGGTGAAATTGCAGCGGCCGCCGCCGGAGATGCGGATCTTTTCGCCCGGCGTCTTCGCATGGTCCAGGACGATGACCGAGCGACCGCGCTGGGCGGCGCGAATGGCGCACATCATGCCGGCGGCGCCCGCGCCGATGACGATCACATCGCTGTTTCGCTGCAAAACCACTTCCCTTGTCGAAAGGCGTCTTCTTTTTCCATCAAGAGGCGAAAGTCAACGTGCCTCCCCCTCGCCAATCGCCAAACTCCAGCTATGATGCCGTCACGATCAACGCAAACCGGTGTGTCATGTCCCCAAAAAAGACGACGCTGAAGCCTGCCAGAAACGTACCCGCCTCGAAGAAAACACCCCCGGACCCCGGACACCAGCGCGGCGTGGCAAACTGGAAGGAAGCAGCGCAGTTCTTGCGGGCGCGTGGTATCGAAGACATCGAATGCATCACGCCGGACCTTGCCGGCGTGCCGCGCGGCAAGATGATGCCGAGCTCCAAATTCACGTCAAACACCTCGCTTGCCCTGCCCTCGGCGATCTACCGTCACACCATCTCCGGTGAATATCCGGATGAGACCGAGAGCTTCCGCTATGAGCCCCGGGACAGCGACCTGAAGCTGGTTCCCGACCTTTCCACGCTCTCCGTGGTCCCTTGGGAAACCGACCCGACGGCGCAAGTGATCTGCGACATCGTCAGCGTAGACGGCGAAGAGGTTCCCTATACGCCGCGCAACGTCCTGAAACGCGTACTGAAGCTTTATGGCGACCGGGGCTGGAAGCCGATCGTCGCGCCGGAGATCGAATTCTACCTGGTTGCCAAGAACGACGACCCCGACTATCCGCTGCATCCGCCGAAGGGCCGCTCCGGTCGCTCGATCCTCGGCGGTCAGGGCTATTCGATCGCCGGTATCAACGAGTTCGACGAACTGATCGACGACATCTATCATTTCTCGGAAAAGCAGGGCCTCGAGATCGACACGCTGATCCACGAGGAGGGCCCGGCGCAGCTGGAGATCAACCTGCGCCACGGCAATCCAATCGAGCTTGCCGACCAGGTGTTCCTGTTCAAGCGCACGATCCGCGAAGCGGCGATGAAGCACGGCATCTACGCGACCTTCATGGCCAAGCCGATGCAGGGCCAACCGGGTTCGGCCATGCACATCCACCAGTCCGTGGTCAACGAGGAGACAGGCAAGAATATCTTCTCGAACCCGGACGGTTCCGCCTCACCTGAATTCTTCCATTTCATCGGCGGCCTGCAGAAATACGTGCCGAGTTCCATGGTGATGCTGGCGCCCTATGTGAACTCCTACCGCCGGCTGACGCCCGACATGTCGGCGCCCGTCAACAATGCCTGGGGTTACGACAACCGCACGACGGCGTTCCGTGTGCCGGTGTCCGATCCGCAGGCAAGGCGCGTGGAAAACCGCCTGCCGAGTTCGGACGCCAATCCCTACCTCGCGCTCGCCGCCTCACTGGCCTCCGGCCTGCTCGGCATCATGAAGGGCATCGAGCCGACCGCGCCGACAGAGGACACGGCAAACGAGGGTTCGATCGATCTGCCGCGCGGTCTTCTGGAGGCCGTCGCACTGATGGAAGACGAGGAAGCCTTCGAGGAAGTATTCGGCAAGGAGTTCCTCGGTATCTACGCCGGTGTGAAGCGCGGAGAATTCGAAACCTTCATGCAGGTGATCAGCCCCTGGGAACGCGAATTCCTTCTGCTGAACGTGTAGGGAGGGCTTGGTCATGACATCGCAGGAGAGATGGCAAAGCCCCATTGCGCCCGGCATTTCGTGGTATCAGGCAGCGGTCGGCGAACGGCCGACCTATCCCGCACTCGACGGCTCGACGACTTGTGACGTCGCGATCGTCGGCGGCGGTTACACAGGGCTGCAGGCTGCCTACAATCTTGCCAAGTCAGGCGTCTCGGTGGTTCTCATCGAGGCGTGCCGGTTTGGCGACGGCGCCTCCGGGCGCAATGGCGGCCAGCTCGGCACCGGACAGCGCTGGTGGCCGGAAGAGCTTGAGGAAAAAATCGGTTACGAGCGCTCGCGCGCCCTGTTCGATCTCGCCGAGGCCGCCAAGCGGCATCTCATGGATTTTGCCACCGACCATCAGATCGACATGGACTACATGCCGGGGCAGATGAACGTAGCGCACAAGGAGAGCTACAGGCCGGCCTACTACGAAAATGCCGAGATCGCGGCTATACGCTACAACTATCCGCATGTGCGCTTCATGGACAAAGCCGAGACCCAGCAGCGGCTTGGCTCGACGCGCTACTATTGCGGCGTTCGCGATACCGGCACGGGTCATATCCACCCACTGAAGCTGCTGATCGGTCTGGCCCGTGTTGCGGCCAATACCGGCGCGCAAGTTTTCGAGATGACGAAGGCGACGGCGATTCGTCAGGGTAGCCGCAAGGTGACGATAGAGACGCCGAGAGGTACGATCACCGCCGACAAGGCGTTGATTGCCTGCGACGGCTACATCGGCAATCTCGAGCCGGTGACGGCAAGCCACGTGATGCCCATTCGCTCCTTCATCGGCGCCACCGCTCCGCTCGACCGCTACCCGGAGGTACTTTCTGGCGGCGAAGCCGTGGCCGACTCACGCTTCGTCGTGCGCTACTTCCGCAAGTCCAAGGACGGACGGCTGCTCTTCGGCGGTCGAGAAGCCTATACGGCCGACAATCCGCGCGACATTACGCAGCACATCCGCCGGCAGATCGCGGAGATCTACCCGACGCTTCGGGATATCGAGATCACCCATGCCTGGGGCGGTTCGGTCGGCATCACCATGCCGCGGCAGCCCTTCGTGCGCGAGGTCATGCCTGGCGTGACCTCGATTGGCGGCTATTCCGGACATGGCGTCATGCTCGCAAACTATTGTGGAAGGCTCTACGCGGAAACGGTTCTGGGAAAATCGGCGGATCTCGATCTTTTCAGGTCGCTCGATGTTCCGGCCTTTCCAGGGGGCGCCACCATGCGGGCGCCGCTGCTCTTTCTGGCGCTTTCCTGGTTTGCGTTGCGCGACAAGTTTTAGTCAGATTGCGGATTTCATCGCGCGGCAATTCGAACTAAAACCTCTTTCCGAGAGATTCATTGCATCGCACACTGGCTTTTTTAAATCGATTAGATTAAAGAGCCAATAACTCGTCTGATTGAGAGACATCCTCATGAGCAGCCAAATCATCCCCGTTGAACCCTTTGATTATGTCGTTTTCGGCGGCAGCGGCGACCTTGCAGAACGCAAGTTGCTTCCGGCCCTTTACCATCGTCAGATCGAAGGCCAATTCACTGAGCCGACCCGTATCATTGGCGCCTCGCGCAGCCCGCTTACGAACGAGGAATATCGCAAGTTTGCCCAGGACGCCCTGAAGGAGCATCTCAAGAAGGGTGAGTACGACGAGACCGAGGTCGCGAAATTCCTGCAGCGCCTGTGCTACGTGCCTGTCGATGCGCGTTCGGACGCCGGCTGGGATCAACTGAAGAAGCTTCTGGACGAGGGCAAGGATCGCGTACGCGCCTTCTACCTCGCCGTTGCGCCTGGTATTTTCGGCGACATCTCGCAGAAGATCCACGACCACAAGCTGATCACCAAGTCGACGCGCATCGTTGTCGAGAAGCCGATCGGCCGCGATCTCGCTTCCGCCCTGCAGCTGAACGACACGATCGGCAAGGTCTTCAAGGAAGAACAGATCTTCCGTATCGACCACTATCTCGGTAAGGAAACGGTGCAGAACCTGATGGCGCTGCGCTTTGCCAACGCGCTCTATGAGCCGCTGTGGAATGCCAATCACATCGACCACGTACAGATCACGGTTGCCGAGTCGGTCGGCCTCGAAGGTCGCGCGGGCTACTACGATACCGCCGGCGCTCTGCGCGACATGGTGCAGAACCACATCATGCAGCTCGTCTGCCTGGTCGCGATGGAAGTTCCTTCTTCGATGGACTCCGAAGCCGTCCGCGACGAAAAGCTGAAGGTGCTGCGGGCATTGAAGCCGATCAACGCATCGAACGTCGAGACCAGCACCGTTCGCGGCCAGTATCGCGCGGGCGCTTCCGGCAGTGGTCCAGTCAAGGGCTACCTGGAAGAGCTCGAAGGCGGAGTTTCGAACACCGAAACCTTCGTTGCCATCAAGGCCGAGATCGGCAATTGGCGCTGGGCCGGCGTTCCCTTCTATATCCGCACCGGCAAGCGTCTTGCCGGTCGCATGTCAGAGATCGTCATCACCTTCAAGCCGATCCCGCACTCGGTCTTCGACCAGTCCGCCGGCCGTATAAACCAGAACCAGCTCATCATTCGCCTGCAGCCTGACGAAGGTGTCAAGCAGTCTCTGATGATCAAGGATCCAGGTCCAGGCGGCATGCGTCTGCGCAACGTCTCGCTCGACATGAGCTTCGCCGAGTCCTTCTCGGTGCGTAACCCGGATGCCTACGAGCGCCTGCTGATGGACGTCATCCGTTCCAACCAGACGCTGTTCATGCGCCGCGACGAAGTGGAAGCCGCATGGCAGTGGGTGGATCCGATCCTCAAGGGTTGGGAGACGACCGGACAGAAGGTTCAGGGCTATACCGCCGGCACCTGGGGTCCAAGCCAATCGATCGCGCTCATCGAGCGTGACGGCCGCACCTGGCACGACAACCTGTAGGATCAAAGACGATGGCAGCGACGATGCATGCTTTCGCCAACGGCGCAGAACTGGCTCGCAACCTAGCGGACAAAGTCGCTGCGTCGCTTTCCGCCGCAATCGGCGCACGCGGAGCGGCGACGTTCGCCGTTTCCGGCGGCTCGACACCGAAGCTCTTTTTCCAAGAGCTTTCGGCGCGTGATCTCGACTGGACCAAAGTGATCATCACGTTGGTCGACGAACGTTTCGTGCCTGCGGACAATCCGCGCTCGAACCATCTGCTGGTGGCCGAGAACCTCCTGCAGAACAAGGCGAAGGCCGCGCGCTTCCTGCCGCTTTATCAGGTGGCGGCGTCGGTCGAGGACGCGGCGAAGCTCGCAACGACGGCGACCGCTTCGATCAGCAATCCCTTCGACGTGGCGATCCTCGGAATGGGCGGCGACGGCCACACGGCCTCGTTCTTCCCAGATGGCAGCAATCTGAAGGTCGCGCTCGACGCCAAGACGCCGCGTGGTATCATTACCATGGAGGCGGACGGCGCGGGCGAGCCGCGGCTCACCTTCACCTTCTCCAGCCTTCAGGATGCAAAGCTGCTCGTGCTTCACATCGAAGGCGAGAGCAAGAAGGACGTCCTGACGAAGGCCGAGAGCGCCGGCGACGAGGCAGAGATGCCGATCCGCGCCATTCTGCGGCGGGCAACGAGCCCGGTCGAAGTCTACTGGGCTCCATAGGCCTTCGGGCAAGCCGCGAACGAAAATTGAAGAGCAACCAAGGCAGGATACCTCCCATGTCCGCTAATGCACGCATATCTGCGATCACCGCCCGCATCGTCGAACGATCGAAGCCGACGCGCGGACTCTACCTGGAGCGCCTGCGAAACGCCGCTTCCAAAGGTGTAAGCCGCTCGGTTCTCGGTTGCGCCAACCTCGCGCACGGCTTCGCGGTCTGTTCCCCCGCGGAGAAGGAGGCACTTGCGGGCGACCGCGTGCCCAATCTCGGCATCATCACCTCCTACAATGATATGCTCTCCGCGCATCAGCCCTTTGAGCACTATCCGGCGATCATTCGCGAGGCAGCAGCGGAGGCCGGTGGCATCGCCCAGGTGGCGGGTGGCGTCCCAGCCATGTGCGATGGCGTCACGCAGGGCCAGCCGGGCATGGAGCTCTCGCTGTTTTCCCGTGACCTGATCGCCATGGCGGCCGGTGTTGGCCTCTCACACAACATGTTCGATGCCGCGCTTTTCCTCGGTGTCTGCGACAAGATCGTGCCGGGCCTCGTCATTGCCGCCCTCTCCTTCGGTCACCTACCGGCAATCTTCGTGCCGGCCGGGCCGATGACGACGGGTCTTCCGAACGACGAAAAGTCCCGCGTGCGACAGCTCTATGCAGAAGGTAAGGTCGGCCGCGCCGAACTCCTGGAAGCGGAATCGAAGTCCTACCACGGTCCGGGCACCTGCACATTCTACGGCACGGCGAACTCAAACCAGATGCTGATGGAGATCATGGGCTTCCACATGCCCGGGTCCTCCTTCATCAATCCGGGCACGCCGCTGCGCGAAGCCTTCACGCGTGAGGCGGCCAAGCGGGCGCTGGCGATCACCGCACAGGGCAACGAGTTCACGCCCGCCGGCGAGATGATCGATGAACGCTCCGTCGTCAACGGCGTCGTCGGTCTGCATGCGACCGGCGGCTCGACGAACCATACCCTGCACCTTGTCGCCATGGCGCGAGCAGCAGGCATCCAGTTGACCTGGCAGGATATCGCCGAGCTTTCCGAAGTGGTGCCGCTGCTGGCGCGCGTCTATCCGAATGGGCTTGCTGACGTGAACCACTTCCACGCGGCCGGCGGCATGGGCTTCCTCATCAAGGAACTGCTTAAGCACGGCATGCTGCATGACGACGTGCGCACCGTCTTCGGCCGGGGCCTGCAGGCCTACACCATCGATCCCCGCCTCGGCGACGACGGCACGATCGTGCGCGAACCGGCGCCGGAAAAAAGCGTCGACCCGAAGGTGCTTGCCAATATCGAGACGCCTTTCCAGGCCAATGGCGGCCTGAAGATGCTGCGCGGCAATCTCGGCAAGGCCGTTATCAAGATCTCTGCGGTCAAGCAGGACAGGCACGTCATCGAAGCGCCGGCCGTCGTCTTCCACAGCCAGCAGGAACTTCAGGACGCGTTCAAGGACGGGAAACTCAACAAGGACTTCATCGCCGTTGTCCGTTTCCAGGGACCGAAGGCGAACGGTATGCCGGAACTGCACAAGCTGACGCCGCCGCTCGGCGTGCTGCAGGACCGCGGCTTCCGCGTCGCGCTTCTGACGGACGGCCGCATGTCGGGCGCCTCAGGCAAGGTGCCGGCAGCAATCCACGTCACGCCGGAAGCTGTCGACGGCGGTCCGATCGCGCGGATCAAGGACGGCGATATTATCCGCCTCGATGCGATCGCGGGCACCCTGGAGGTGCTGGTCGACGCTGCCGATCTGGCTGAACGTGAGTCTGTTGTCGCCGATCTGTCCGAGAACGAATTCGGCATGGGCAGGGACCTGTTTGCACCCTTCCGCCGCGCCGTTGGCCCTTCGGATCGCGGTGCAAGCGTGCTGTTCCACTGAGCGGCATTGCGCTGAAAAGCAGCAAAGCCCGCGTTTCTGAACTGACCCCACAAAGTTGGACGGTTGCTGGGCTATGTCTTTCAATGCTTCGAGAAATCAGGCGCGAATGTCGAGCACGCGATCTCGGTGCGCCGGGTGTGTGCTGTAGACAAAGATCTTGTTGAGCTCCTTGTCATTCAACATCCGAAGGAACCGGACTTCGATCGTGTTGTTGGCGTTCACCCGCATCAGCATGCAGCCGACCTTGGTGATGCGGGCATCCGGGATATCGAGATAGAACTGCTTCGGAAGGGCGTATTGGGTGAGGAGCGCGAGGACCGCGGTGCTCTTCGAAATACGAATGATATCGCATCGCCGGGACGCCATGTGCATGACGCCCTTCTCGGTATATTCGATGCGTGCGGCGTTCATCGTATCCTCCATCTTGAAACGCACCTCACGGTCGTACATGAAGGATTCTTCTTTGTTCAGAAAGTGCCCGGAAGGCATTGGATTGGATGCAGCCACCGCCGTATTCCCCTCGATATGCAACGGGGAAATCTTACCAATCGAATGTTTAACAGAAGGTGAGAAGAGTTCCGATTTGGGCCGTTTTTCGGAACGGCCCAAAAATGGATCGGATGCTATTTACGGTAGGTCCGGCCATCGGCATCGAACAGATGCAGCTTCGTCCGATCGGCGGAAAAATGCATCTTCTGACCCTTCCTGACGTCATAGATGCCGGGCAGCTTGACGATGATCGGTTCGCCGGGAACGAGGCCCTCGATGTAGAGAAGCGTCACTTCGCCGAGCGCCTCGACAATCGAAACTTCGCCCTCGAAGAGGTAGTCATCGCCGGCACCGGCGATACGCAAATCTTCGGGACGAACGCCGAAGCTTGCGGTCTTGCCCTTCTCGGCGGCCGCTGTGGGAATGTCTAGTGTCACGGACTTGCCGCCTGTCAGCGTCACCGTGGTCGTATTGCCAGCCTGGGTGATGGTCGACGGGATGACGTTCATGGCCGGAGAACCGATGAACTTGGCAACGAAGAGGTTTGCCGGACGCTCGTAGAGTTCCAGCGGCGCCCCTACCTGCTCGATATTGCCGGCGGAGAGGACGACGATGCGGTCGGCAAGCGTCATCGCTTCCACCTGGTCGTGGGTGACGTAGATCATCGTCGTGCCGGCCATCTGCTCGCTCAGCCGGGCGATCTCGATGCGGGTTGCGACACGAAGCGCTGCGTCGAGGTTCGACAGCGGCTCATCGAAGAGGAAGACCTTGGGGTTGCGGCAGATGGCGCGGCCGATGGCGACACGCTGACGCTGACCACCGGAGAGCGCCTTCGGCAGGCGATCGAGGTACAGGGTGAGCTGCAGGCTTTCGGCGGCGGCACGAACGCGGCGATCGATCTCCTGCTTGCTTTCGCCGGCGATCTTCATGCCGAACGCCATGTTGTCGTAGACCGTCATATGCGGATAAAGCGCATAGGACTGGAACACCATGGCGATACCGCGCTTGGAGGGCGGAACGTCGTTGACCAGTTGGCCGTCGATATACATGTCACCGCCGGTGATGTTCTCCAGGCCGGCAATCATGCGCAACAGGGTGGATTTTCCGCAGCCCGAAGGACCGACGAACACAACGAACTCGCCCTCCTTGATCTCCAGATCGATGCCGTGGAGAACGTCCACGGAACCGTAGGATTTGCGAATATCCTTGAGCGTCAGTCCAGTCATTAATTCCTCCTCCTCAAATCGTCAGGCGAGACGAGCGAAGTACGCTCCCCACGCCGGAATATCGATCTTCTCACCGTAGTTATTGCTGACGAAGCCGTGGCCCGTCAACGCCTGCCAGTTTCCGGCAGGCAAAACGACGGCGCTTTCGGCAGCGCTCATGTTGAAGACGCAGAGCAGTTTTTCGTTGCCATACTCGCGCACGAAGATCAGCACGTCGTCCTGCGGCTCGATGAACTCGATCTCGCCCTTGGCGAACGCCGGGTGCTGCTTGCGGAAGGCAAGGAAGCGGCGATAGTGCTCGAGCACGGAGGTCTCGTCGCCCTGCTGGACGCTGACGGCCCGCAGGATGTGCTCGACCGGA
The DNA here is from genome assembly GCF_020166565.1 of Rhizobium sp. 3T7. Classification (NCBI taxonomy): domain Bacteria; kingdom Pseudomonadati; phylum Pseudomonadota; class Alphaproteobacteria; order Hyphomicrobiales; family Rhizobiaceae; genus Rhizobium; species Rhizobium sp. 3T7. The sequence goes on along the minus strand of NZ_JAIQXS010000002.1, from coordinate 177,837 downwards.
ACCGGCAGCCACGGCTTGACGGTCGAGAAGCCGCCCTGGGCGACCTGGCTATCCCAGACCATCGGCGTGCGGCAACCGTCACGGCCCTTGAATTCCGGCCAGAACTGGATGCCATACGGGTCCTGCAGGTCCTGGTAGGCGAGATCTGCCTCTGTCAATCCAAGCTCTTCTCCCTGATAGAGGCAAACGGAGCCGCGCAACGTCATCAAGAGCGATGCGTACTGCTTGGCAAAGGCATCGTGATCGGCAACGAGCGATCCCCAGCGGCTGACATGGCGCATGACATCGTGGTTGGAGAATGCCCAGCAGGCCCAGCCATCCGGCGCAGCCGCCGCGAAATCCTCCATCACTTCCTCGACACGTTCCGGCGAGAGCGTATCGGGTGCCAGGAACTCGAAGGCATAGCACATGTGCATCTTGTCGTTGCCGGAAGTGTATTCTCCGACAATCTCAAGACCGCGCTGGCTGTCGCCGACTTCGCCGACCGCGGCAATCGCCGGAAACTCCTCGAGCACGGCGCGGAACCGCTTCAGGAACTCCAGGTTCTCGGGACGGTTCTTGTCGTAGACGTGTTCCTGGAAGTTATAGGGATTGACCGCCGGAGCGGTTGAAGCGTTGCGGCGCTCGGGAGGCAGCGCCGGATTGTCACGCAGTTCCTTGTCGTGGAAGTAGAAGTTGATCGTATCGAGACGGAAGCCATCGACACCGCGCTTCAACCAGAAACGGACGACATCCAGCAGCCGGTCCTGAACCTCGGGATTGTGCAGGTTCATATCCGGCTGCGAGGTAAGGAAGTTGTGCATGTAATACTGCATGCGCGTCGGATCCCACGCCCATGCGGACCCGCCGAAGATCGACAGCCAGTTGTTCGGTGGCGTGCCATCCGGCTTGGCATCGGCCCAAACATACCAATCCGCCTTGGCGTTGGTCTTGCTGGTGCGGCTCTCGACGAACCACGGATGCTGGTCGGAGCTGTGCGAGATGACGAGATCGATCATCACGCGAATGCCGAGGCGATGAGCCTCGGATATCAGCGTGTCGAAATCCACCAGCGTGCCGAAGATCGGATCGACGTTCTCGTAGTCGGAAACGTCATAGCCGAAATCGCGCATCGGCGAGGTGAAGAAGGGCGAGATCCAGATCGCGTCAGCGCCGAGGGCGGCGACATGCGGCAGGCGGGCGGTGATGCCCTTCAGGTCGCCGATGCCGTCGCCATTGGAGTCCTGGTAGGAGCGCGGATAGATCTGATAGATCACCGCGCCACGCCACCAGTCCTTGTCGACCGTCAAAATGGATTGGGATGCCATGCTCATGTTTCCTGTTGGATAGTCTTGGGTTGCCTAACCGCCCTTGACCGAGCCCGCGAGCAGGCCACGCACCAGATAGCGCTGCAAGCCAAAGAACACGAGCAGCGGTACGACAATGGTGACGAAGGCCGAGGCCGTCAGGATCTCCCAGTTGCCCCCCCGCGAGCCGAGCAGCGCGTTCAAGGCGCCGGTCAGCACGAGGTGGTCCCTGTCGGTGCCGAGGAAGACCATGGCGACGAGCAGGTCGTTCCACACCCACAGGAACTGGAAGATCGCGAAGGACGCGAGCGCGGGAAAGGATAGAGGCAGTACGATGCGGGTAAAGATTTCAAAATCGCTCGCGCCATCGACGCGGGCGGATTCGATGATCTCCTTCGGGAGACCGGCGATATAGGCCCGCAGCAGATAAATGGCGAGCGGCATGCCAAAGGCGGTGTGCGCAAACCAGATACCGGGATAGGTCTTCGACGGAGCGTCGAGCAGCGAACCAATGCCGTTATAAAGCCGCAGAAGCGGAATGAGCGACATCTGCAGCGGCACGACGATGAGGCCGACGACAAGCGCGATCAGCAACGCACGGCCCGGGAATTCCATCCAGCTCAGCGCATAGGCTGCAAAAGCCGCAATGAGGATCGGGATGATCGTCGCCGGGATGGTAACCGTCAGCGAGTTGATGAAGGACTGGCCGATCCCCTCACTGGTGAGAACGTTCCGATAGTTCTGCAACGTGAATTCAGGCGGCGTGGCGACTGAAATGTAGACGCGCCGGCCGCCGTCATCCGGGCCAAAGGCGGCGGGCTTCGTGTAACGATAGCTTCCGTCGTCGTTGACGGTGAGCGAAAGGCCGTCACCCAAGTCGGCCGTCTCGCCGGCCTTGTAGGCGGCCGGTTGCTGGACACGCGTGCCGAACGCCCTGATGGAGCGGCCCGGCAGTCCCTCGAGAACATTGCCTGAAATGACGTAAACCGCGCCGTCCTGCTTCTGCTGGTCCGGCTGCCCAAGGCGGGCCGCCACGGTTCGGGACGAGCCGGCGAAGGCCGTCCACCAGCCGGAAGAAACGAGTTGATCCTTGTCTCGCAGGGCACTGACGAAAATGCCGAGCGTCGGTATCAGCCAGATAATGACGATGACGAGCACCGCGAAGTGAACAAAGAGGCGGGCCGGGCCGATCTTGAAGAAACTTCCTGATAGCGTCATCTCAGTGGCCTCCCAGCTCGCGATTGGCACGGCGGACGTTCCAGACCATGATCGGCGTCACGGCCAGCATGATGATCAGCGCGATGACCGCGCTTCGGCCGGAATCGCCGCCTCCCCGGAAGAGCCAGTTGAACATCAGGTTGGCGAGCACCATCGAATTCCACTGGCCGTTGGTCATGGTCAGCACGATGTCGAACACCTTAAGGACGAGGATGGTGATCGTGGTCCAGACGACGGCGATCGTGCCCCAGACCTGCGGCACCATGATGCGCCAGAAGATCTGCCAGCCATTGGCGCCATCGATGACGGCAGCCTCGATGGTTTCTTCAGGGATACCGCGCAGCGCCGCAGACAGGATCACCATGGCAAAGCCCGTCTGAATCCAGATGAGGATGACCATCAGGAAGAAGTTGTTCCAGAAGGGCACCGAGATCCACACCTGTGGCGTGCCGCCGAACAATTGGACGATGGCGTTGAGGAGCCCGATCTGAACATCGTTGCCGCCGCGGTACTCGTAGATGAATTTCCAGATTACCGAGGCGCCGACGAAGGAGATAGCCATCGGCATGAAGACGATGCTCTTGGCGATGTTGCCCCACCAGATGCGGTCGGTCATCACGGCGATGACGAGGCCGAAGAAGGTGCAGGCCGCCGGCACGACGGCCAGCCACAGGATGTTGTTGAAGATCGATTGGCGGAATTCGCGGTCCGTGAAAGCCCACCGATAGTTCGCGAAGCCGACGAACTGCTCGCCGGAGCGATCATAGAAGGAAAGGATCAGCGTGGCGACCACGGGATAAACGAGGTAGACGATAAGAAGGAAAAGGGCTGGCCCGATGAACAGCCACGGCCGGATCATTGCCCGCCGGTTCAGGTTGCGCGCTGCCGAGTGGATGTCGCCATCCTTCACCGGTAGCGACCAATCCAGAATCTTGTTCGAGAAATAGAAATAGGCCGAGCAGGCGAAGACCGCCGCGACCACGACCCCCAAAGCGGAAACTATCTGCGACAGCATTCGTCCCTCCCCCTGCTACCCTGTCTATCCTGACGGGTTTGCGCGTCGATCGTCGTCACGTCCCCGTCGCTTTCAGCGCGACAGGTGACGGTGGCCGGACACTCCCAGTATCCGGCCATGCATTTCAGCCATGCCGCCGTTGCCGACGGCATGGGGCTCAGGCGATGTTACTTGATGCCATCCCAGGCGCTCTGGATTTCCTTGCCGGTGTCTTCCGCGGACTTGCCACCGACGAAATCGACCATGCCGGTCCAGAACGCGCCCGCGCCGATCTTGCCAGGCATCAGGTCGGAGCCGTCGAAGCGGAAGGTCGTCGCGGTCGTCAGGATCTCGCCTTCCCTCTTCATCTGGTCGTTGGCATAGGCTGCCGTGTTGACGCCCTTGTACGGCGTCAGGAAGCTGGACTGTGCCATCCAGACTTCGTGCGCGATCGGAGTCTTCAGGAACTCGATGAAGGCACGAGCCGCCTTGGAGTCCTTGGTGACGGTAACAAGCGTGCCAGCGCCCAGAACTGGCTTGCCGAGGTCGGCATGCGCCGCGTAAGTCGGCATATAGAAGAAGTCGGCATCCTGACCGAGTTTCGTGCCCTCCGGGAAGAACGACGGGATGAACGACGCCTGATGGTGCAGATAGCACTTCGGCGGCACGCCGAAGAGACCCTTCGGGCTATCCCGGAAGTCGGTCGCGGCGACTGCTGCAACGCCACCGCTTACATACTTCTCGTTCTTGGCGAACGAGCCGAACTCCTCGATCGCAGCAACGACGGCAGGATCGGTGAACTTGACTTCGTTGGTGGTCCACTTGTCGTAGACGTCAGGCTTCTGCTGACGCAGCATGATGTCTTCGATCCAGTCCGTTGCCGGCCAGCCAGTTGCGCCACCGGAACCAAGACCGATGCACCACGGAACGCCGCCATCCTTGACGATCTGATCCGTCAGGGCGTGCAGTTCTTCCATAGTCGTCGGGACCTTGTAGCCCGCTTCCTTGAAATTCTCAGGCACGTACCAGACGAGCGACTTCACGTCGGCCTTGTAAGGGAACGCATAGAAGGCTTCCTTGCCGTCCTTGCCCTTGTAGGTGCCGTAGCCGACCCAGCTATCGCCGGCGCCGTAGTTGTCCTTGATCCACTGGGAATTCTCATCGCCGAGCGGCGTCAAGTAGCCCTTGCTGGCGAGATCGGCCAGAAGGCCCGGCTGCGGCAGGACCGCGATATTCGGCGGCGAACCGGCCTGTGTGTCGATGACGATCTGCTGTTCGTAATTTTCCGAAGACGAGTACTTGGCGTCTACGCCGGTTGCTTCGGTGAAGTAGGCCAGAATGCTGCGGAAGAAGGCTTCGTCTTCGCCGCGCCAGGGCCCGAAGATCGTCATCTGCTCGCCCTTGAGATCGGCGTGAGCAGCCTTGAAATCGTCGTAACTCTTCCAGTTGAATTTCGAATCCTGCCCTGGAGCAAACTTCAGATCGGCAGCAGACGCAGCACCGGCAGCAAGCAGCGCCGCCGCGGCGACGCCCATCAGAAACGTCTTTCTCATGTGATCAACCTCCCATCACAATCCCAACCGCACTTTTGAAACCATTTTGACGCCGTTCCAAAGCGCTTTGACAAAAGCACTCATGTCACTTTCGCCGGAAAAGAGTCAAGCAATTTCGCAAAAAGCGCAAAAGATGCGGCCTTTTACATCAGGGTTTCGACGCCATACCTTGGGAATATGGAGCGATTTTTCTTGAGTCAAGCAGCACAACTGCTACATAATTAAAAGCGCTTTGGATGCCATAGGGAGGTGGCGACCAGTGCAAGCGGAGGAAGAATAGCACGTGAATCTGAAACAGCTATCGGAATTGCTTGGCCTGTCGCAGACGACGGTGAGCCGTGCATTGAACGGCTATCCCGAAGTCAATGAGGCGACGCGCGAGCGGGTCCTGCAAGCCGTGAAGGAGACAGGCTACCGCCCGAACAAGGCGGCGCAACGGCTGGCGACCGGCAAGGCAGGCTCGATCGGGCTGGTGATGCCGACGGCTCCCGATCACTATTCCGATGTGCATTTCGGCGAGTTCCTAACCGGGCTCGGCGAGGAGGCCGTGCGCCACGACTTTCATTTCGTGATCATGCCGGCCGATCCAAACGACGAGGTCGGGGCACTGCGGCGGCTGGCGATCAGCGGCAATGTCGATGCGCTGTTCGTGGCCTATATGCGCGGCCACGATCCGCGGCTGCCAATGCTGAAGTCGCTCTCCATGCCATTCCTCGTGCACGGCCGCTCCATCGGCTCCGAGCCCGACTATCCCTACCTCGACATCGACAACGAGGCGGCTTTCTATGATGCCGCAAGATTGCTGCTTCAGCTCGGCCATACGCGCTTTGCCCTCCTCAACGGGCCTGGACATCTCGACTTTGCAATCCGCCGCAAGAACGGGCTGGTCGCGGCCCTTGCCGAGCGAGGGCTGTCGCTTCCGGAAGACTGCATGAGCCATACGTCGATGACGGACGAGCTTGGCCAGTCCGCCATGGAACGATTTCTACAGATGCCGGAGCGACCGACGGCGATCCTCTGTTCCAGTACGGTGCTGGCGCTCGGCGCCATCCGCGCCGTCAATCAGGCCGGGCTGAAGCTCGGGGAGGACATTTCACTGATCGCGCATGACGACGTTTTGCCGCATCTGAAGCCCGAGAACTTTTCCGTGCCGCTGACGACGACGCGGTCGTCGCTGCGCGCCGCGGGTGTACGCATCGCCCAGCGGCTCATCGGGACGGTCAAGCAGGACGGCCCCTTCCCGGAACAGGAGCTCTGGAAAACCGAACTGATCGTCCGCGCTTCGACAGGCCCCGCCCCGAGGCAGGATCAGAATTTGGGCGGCGTCTGACCGGCGGCGCGATGGGCGGCGATCACAGTATTGGCCATCAGCATCGCAATGGTCATCGGACCCACCCCACCCGGAACCGGCGTGATGACATCGGCGACCCTCGACGCCTCGTCAAAGGCGACATCGCCGACAAGGCGGGTCTTGCCTTCACCCTTTTCGGGGGCCGGAACGCGGTTGATGCCGACGTCAATCACGGTGGCGCCGGGCTTCACCCAATCGCTCTTGACCATCTCCGGGCGACCGACAGCGGCGACCAGAATATCGGCGTTACGGCAGACCGACGGCAGGTCCTTGGTACGTGAGTGAGCGATCGTCACCGTGGCATTGGCATTCAGCAGCAGTTGCGCCATCGGCTTGCCGAACAGATTGGAGCGGCCGATCACCACAGCATTCAGGCCGGAGAGATCTTCGCCATGCGTGCGGCGGACGAAAACCATCGCACCGGCGGGCGTGCAGGACACGAGGCCGGTTTCGAGATCGCCAGTCGCAAGCTTGCCGGCGTTGACGACGTGCAGACCATCGACATCCTTTTCCGGCAGGATCGATTGGATGATCGGTTCGGATTTCAGATGCTTCGGCAACGGCAGTTGCACAAGGATCCCGTGGATCGAGGGGTCGTGGTTCAGCGTAGCGACGAGCGCTGCCAACTCCGACTGCGTGGTCTCAACCGGCAACGTGTGCTGGACGGATTTGAATCCGCATTCCTTCGCCATCTTGCTCTTGGAGTTGACATAGGCATGGCTGGCCGGGTCATCCCCGACAATCACGACGGCAAGGCCCGTCTTGACGCCACTCTGCTTGTCCAGCGCCGATGTCGCTGCCTTCACCGTTTCGATTACCGAAGCGGCGACCTGTTTGCCATCAATCACTGTCGTCAAGACTGTCTCCTGCCCTTGCTTTTAGCCCATTGTAGCCGGTGGCGCTCAGCGCGATTTGCCTGTCCACGCCCTATCCTGCCTAAAATGGCAAATGCAAGAACAATCGTGTCGCAGCAAGGTCAGGATGCTGCCGACCGGGTACGCAGCCTGTCGCGCATTGCGGCGAGCTCGGCACGGACGATGTCCACCTCCTGCGGCCCTTTGGCGGGGGTGGCCGTCGATGGCGTGCCGACATTTGGCTCCGGCGCGGGGGTGCGTAGCGATGGCTCCTTCCTTGCGGACGCAGCAAGCGTGGAGCGCGCTTTGGCAGAGACAACAGCCAGGCCGAATGCGAGCCCAGCAAGAGCGCCGAGCAGTGGCGACAGCCAACGCTGACCAGCCGGCATGGCGACTGTCTGTACTGGCTTCTGCAACTGCACACTGCCAGTACCCGGCGCAACGGCTCCTGTGGTGATCGCGTCCTCCAGGCGCAAGCGCGCCGCACTTGCCTTGTCACGCAACTCGGTCAGCTTCGCGAAATCGACACCCGTGTCCTTGCTCTGCGCGATCAGCGCGTTGCGGTGATCGCGCAGCTGCCGTTTGTCGACGGTGGCTGACTTCATCTTGTCATTGGCTTCGCGCACCAGCCGACCGAGGTCGTCGCCAATCGCATCCTTCAAACCGTCGACCTCGGCCTGCTGCGCCTGCAGCCGCGGATGGCGTGGGCCGAAATTGGCCGACAGCTGCGAAAGCGACAGGTGTGCGGCCACATATCGGTCACGGTGGTCGATGAGTGTCGGCAACATGAGGTCAGTATCAAGTGTGCCGGCAAGGACATCGCCGACCTTCGCCGTCTTCAGCCGGCGGGCCTGCTCCTGGGCAGCAACGATGCGCTGCTCGACTGCCTTCAGTTCTCCATCAATGCTTTCGATCTGCTCCTGCAGATCAGTGGCAACCTTGACGTTGCCTTCGCCGCTCTTCTGCGTGAAGGAGGCAAGCTCGAGCTGCGCCGCATCGTCCGCCTTTTTCAACGATCCGTCTTCGGCAACCCCAGTTGCGGCTTCTGGACTCGTCAGGACGGACGCGAGGTAGCCCGCAATGCGCGCGGATTTCTCCGCGCTGCCCGTGGTTACCTTGAAATCGATCGTGCCGGCGTGGGGATCGGTCGCGGTGCGGATCGCGGAAACGAGCGATGCCTCTGCGCGCGAAACAGGGTCGGCCGCTGTGCCATCGGTCGATAGCAGGTCAGCAGCGACGGCAAATGCATCGGAGGAACCACCGGAAAACTCCGGATCGCGGTCGAGTTTCAATGCCGCAACGGTTGCGGCGATCGTGTGAGACGCCGAAAGCGTCTTTTCGGCCGCTTTCGTGGCTACAGCGCGACCTTGGCCGACGCCTTGGATGGCGAGCGTTCCTTCCGCGCTATAGCGCACCGGCTCTGCAGGGATCAGACTACCGCTCGCTCCACCCAGCGCACAGATGAGACCAATCGTTGCGAGACGATTAAAGCGCCCTGTTTTCGGCGCTCTTTGGGGGGTAGCAGATGCAACCTGATTCAGGTTTGCGGCCGCTTCTGTGGGCCGTGCGACGGGTGCAGGCGTAATCGGCGGCGTCTCGACAATGGCGGCCTCGATATCGTTTGCAGCCTCAAGCCTCTTGCCCAGGATTGTCTCGATGCGACTGACAAGCGGCGGCGCTTCAGGTCCAGTAGCGCGGCTGGCTCGCTGCTGCTCAAGCGCGCGTTCGATCACGCCGAGCAGTTTTGCTTCCGCCGCCGGCATCAACGCGGCTTCGGATGGCATCGCGATATTGTTGCGCCGTGCCGTCGGGGGCCGGAGGATGGCTTGGCTTCTCGGATTGCTGTCGTACATCGCCACATCTCATGCGTATGAACGGAACGGTCGAGCCGACCGCGACTGCGGATGGTTAAGCAACCCTAAATGTTCATAGCAAAGAAATGGTTAACTGACGCAATTACGTTGATCGACGCAGTAGCCGCCGGCGGCGCGTTACGCCGTATTGGAGCACGTAGTAGAGGAAGGCTGCGGAATCGAGGGCGTACCGCAAACCCCGGCGTGTCGACTCTTGTATCCCGCAATGGCCGCGGTCGAGCCCGATCATCCGCGGAAATTTTGGCACGTGGTGAACCGTGCCCGCCACGACATCGAACAGGTCGCCAACAGCAAGCACAAGCCGAGCATGATCCGCCCGGATGTTCTTATGGATCCATTTCTCCTTAGATGCCGTGCCCGCTGCGACGATCAACAAATCGAGCCATTGCCGATCGATGTCTTTGACGATCGCCGATTTGTCTGCCGTCTCGGAAAAACGGTCGGAAATGATGATGAACTCGTGCCACGGCGCGTGCCGCCGGAACGTCGCAGCTGTCGTCCTGACCGCCTCGGGCGTGCTGCCGATCAGGCCGATACGCCGCGGCACCTCCATGAATGTCAGCAGCGCCGGCACGAAATCGGCGGCCTTCAGGCTGGCGGGGAACGGCGACCCGTGCGCCACTTTCGATGCAATATCGAGACCGGGGCCAACAGGGAGCAACAGATTCTGTGCGAGAATGGCGCGGTAGTCGCTATCGCGCAACGTCATCAGCAAATTACGCGCATTGACGAATGAGATAAATGTCTGCCCGACCGGCATCGACAGGAGTTCATTGATGAACACCAGCGCGTCATCCCAGCCGAGATCGGAGACCGGCAGATCGAAGATCGCGCGACGCGACGACAGGACCGCGAAATTCGCGATCAGGCTCATGCCGGCTTCCTGACGATAGTGTTTCATGCTGCATGTATCCCGGAACAGATCACATCGCCGCACCAGACGATTCAGCATCGACCGACAGCGTTCGCCTGGGAGCGCATGAAAAATTCCGAAAACCGGAATGCTGTGCACAGTCAGCCCATCGCCGCGACTTGTAGCAGCACGATTTCAACTATCCCTTAGGAAAATCGCTTGAATTCCTAGCCTCAAACGAAGGAATTGTTAACTATCGGCAGCCCTGAGATAAACGCAAAACGGCGCCAGTGGTGCCGCTTCAGGGCGATAGCCGTCTTACTCCGTGGCAGCCGGGTCCGACACGGGTGCCGGGGCTACGACATTGACGGGCTTGACCGTTTTCTTCTGCTGCCCGGAGGCATTCGCCTTGACTTCTTCCTTCGAGAGGTAGTCGAGCTGCTCCAGCATCACCTGATCGATATACTCTCCGCCGAGATGCTGGTTGATATCCTTCTTGATCATCTCGCGAAAGGCATTCGGATCGAAGGACTTCATGTTGGAGATGTCGACCATCTTGTTGCCGACGAGCAGCGTGAAGAGCTCGTCGGTCGTCATTTCCGTCAGAGGCAAGGTGAGGTTCTTCACCGTATCCTTGTTCATCATGAAAGACACCTTGCCGAGGAAGTAGCCGGTGACGGCGCCGTCGGCAATGATCGGCACGGTGATCGTCTCGCCCTTTACAAGCTCGAGCTGGCTTTGCTTGGAATCATCGGGAGCCGGCGCAGGAGCCGTTGCCATGTGCACGGAGAAATAAACCGATGCCAGCGTGATCGCGCAAACCCAGACGCCTGTCAGAACGAGCTTAATCATCAAGCGTCACGTGCCACGAATTGCTCTTGGGAATAGGTGCCGTCGGCATCCGCATCCTGGACCGCATTCTTCAGGAGATCGGCAACCGTGCGAACCGCCTCCAGGTGCGCTTCGACGCGCCGAGCGTTCAGCACCAGCTTCTTCTTCAGCCCATGCAGCTGATCGAGATGCGTCGCCGCCAGCTCCTTCGGATCGGTGTCGCGGAAGAGCATCGAGAGTTCATACAGGCAACGGCTCTTGTGGGCATTCGACACTTTGAGATCGAACTGAGGGTCGTTGCCGATCCTCGTGTTCTCATTGTCGATGATCATTTCAAGGCGTCCAAGAACCGATTTGATACGGTAGTCGTTCGAGATTATTTCCATTTTTTTCCTCGATTTTCTCAGGCGTCATTGGCGGACTTGTTGTCCGCAGTTGTTGTACCGAAGGTCTTGCGCTGGAATTCGTCGATCATGCTCATCGCCATATTGCGATCGTCCTGATCGGTGGAAGCGTTGGCGACCTTGCCTTCCTGCTTCTTCAACGCATCCTGATAGAGCTGCTTGGCAATGCCGATGCCGTCGCCCTTCGAAATCTCGTTGCCGAGCTGCTCAGCCATCATGCCCTTCCAGATGTCACCGGTTGCACCCTTGCCGTACACTTCCTCACTGTCACTCGGCAGCATGTTCTTGATGAAGTTCTGCAGGACCATCGCCTCGAACTTGCGGTAGGTTTCCGGCACCTCTTCCGTCTTGGTGCTGCGGTTCTTGCTGTCGCTCAAACCGGTCTTGCCGACGGCGCGATCGAGAATATCGACGGCCGACGTGAAGCCGTTGCCGGCTTCGGCGAGACTGTTGGCGGCAAAAGCGGCCTGGTTTGCCTTCAGTTTGTCCTGGGCCGCCTGGACCTCGAGCGGGTCGGCAGCTTTGACAACATCCAGGACCAGATCACTCGGAGGTGAAATAGCCAAGTCACAATCCTCTTGCTTTAAGATTGTGACGATTATGATTTTTGAAGCTTGCTGGAGGCTGGCGTACCGAATTTTTGATCGATGAGATCATAGACCGCGTTGTCGTCGGCCTCCCGGCGCTCGGACTCAAGCGCCTCGCGCATGCCGTCTTCCAGCCGATCGCCCTTTGCGCGCTCCTGAACAACGCGCATTTCGTGAATCTGCTGCATGCCGGTCAGCTGCTTGTCTTTAATCCCGAGCCGGTTGAAGCGATCCGCATAGCCCTGCGAAAAAGCATGGTGGACGGGGTCCATGGAGCCAAGCGCCAGAATGACGCTGTCCATCTGATCGTTGACCTCCGCGCGCTGGCGGCTCGTTTCGGCAAGATCAAATTCGGCCATCTGCTCCAGATGACGTTGAACCGCCACGAGGCGTTTCAGTTTCTGGGAGCGTGTCTTGTCCGCCATGCCGCTACCTGCCGATGAAAACGCTGGCGAAGGATTGGCCGAACTGGCTGACCAGCGCTGCGACGGAGAAGTAGAAAAGGAAGAGGCCGCCGAGAAGCAGGTAGGGCGTCGATATGAAGTACACAGGAATCTGCGGCGCCAGCTTGTTGATGAAGCCGATGGCGATGTTGAACATCAGGCCGTAGATCAGGAAGGGGCTCGAGAGCCGCAGCATGATCATGAACGTCGATGACAGCGTGTCGGTGAAGGAGATGAGCGTACTGCGCATCTGCATGATGCCGCCGAAGGGCATCGACGTGTAGGAATCGACCAACGCCCGGAACACGATGTGATGAAAGTCCATCATGAAAAGGATCATCATGCCGGCAAAGGTGATGAACCCAGAAAGGCTGGTTTCGGGGGTATCTTCGAAGATATCGCCCGCGCTCGGTTGCGTGTATCCGATCATCATTGCGATGACGCTGGCCGCAAACTGCAGGCCGAGCGTGTAGAGCCGGGCAAGCATGCCGTACATGACGCCGATTAGCGATTCGCTGAAAATATAACCGATATAGGTGGCGTTCGATGTGTGGACGATTGGATAGACCGTATCCCAAAGCACGGGCAAAATCGCGAGAGACAGTGCAGCGGCAATGAAAACCCGCAATTGCGCCGGCACGCGGGCCGACGAAAAGCCGGGCATCGCCAGGACGCAGCCACCGATCCTACAGAAGATCAGGAACAGCGCCAGGACGGTCCCTTGCGGGTCAGTTATCATGAAATCGAGCCCAGAATCTTTATCTCGATGCCCTTGGCCAGCTCGACATGCGACAGAACCGGGAGCGTTGCGAACAATCGTTCGATGATCATGCGCACATAGGAGCGCGTTTCCGGCGAGGTGACAAGGGCGAATGGCAGGCCGCGATCCATGAATTCACGGATAACCTTCGTCGCCTGCTCGCTGAACTCCTCCAGCATGCGCGGATCGATGTCAAATTCGATGATTTCGCCCTTGTTGTCACGCTTCAGCGCCTGATGGAAGGCAAGGTCCCACTTGCTGCCGAGTCGCAACACGCGAAGTACGCCGTTGTCGGCGAGGTCGCCGCATAGCTGCTGCGCCATACGAACGCGCACATGCTCGACAATCTGCTCGGTCTTGCGGACATGCGGCGCGAGTTCGGCGACGGCTTCCAAGATGAGGTGCAGGTTGCGGATCGACACGCGCTCGGCAAGGAGCAGCTTCAGCACGGCCTGCAGGCCGGAATAGGACATGTGCGACGAGCAGATCTCGTCTGCCAGCTTCTTGTATTCCGGATCGAGCCTGTCGATCAGCACCTTCACGTCCTTGTACGACAGAAGCGCCGGCAGATTGTTGCGAATGACTTCGCTCATATGCGTCAGCACGACCGAGACATTGTCGATCGGCTGGAAACCCTCGCGCTTCAAGTCTTCTGCAAAGGCTTCAAGAATGGAAACCGCGGGCATGCCGAAGGCCGGTTCGCGAATCTCGTCGCCCGGAATGCTCGGCTTGCGGCCGGAGCCGGTGACAACAAGAACTTCGCCCACGCGCAGCATGTTGGAGGCAACCGTCGTGCCGTGGATTCGGATCTGATAGGACTTCTCGGCGATGCCGATATCGTCGGTGACCTTGATCTCCGGAACAACGAAACCGTACTGCGTCGCGAACTTCTTGCGCATCTTGCCGACGCGGAAAGCGAGCTCCTGGTGAGCGCCGAGCAGGCGCGTCGACACCATCTTGCCGAGCGCGAGTTCGATTTCCGAGGTACGCAGTACCGACTTGACGGAGTCCTTTTCGAGCTCCTTGTTCTGGACGACCTTCTTCTCTTCCTGTTCGCGCCGAGCCTTATTCTCGGCCTCGACCTGGCGAGGAATGAACCAGGCACCGAAGGCAAGAAGACCCGAAAGGAACATGAAGGGGACAAACGGCAGACCCGGCATGAGGCCGAGGATCGCCATCAGAACCGCGGACACCGAAAGCGCGCGCGGATAGCCGCTCAGCTGGTTGACGACCGCCTGTTCGGTGGAACCGACCGTGCCGCCGCGCGACACGAGAAGGCCGGCTGCGAGCGAAACGATAAGGGCCGGCATCTGCGAGACGAGGCCGTCGCCTACGGACAGCTTGACGAAGACGTCGGCGGCTTCGCCGATCGGCATACCGTGGCGGAAATAGCCGATGATGATGCCGCCGAAGACGTTGATGCAAGTGATCAGCAAACCGGCAATCGCATCGCCACGAACGAACTTGGACGCACCGTCCATCGCACCGAAGAAGGAGCTTTCCTCTTCCAGCTCCTTGCGTCGGCGCTGGGCTTCCTTCTCGTCAATGATGCCGGCAGAAAGATCGGCGTCGATCGACATCTGCTTGCCGGGGATGGCATCAAGGGTGAAGCGCGCGCCGACTTCCGCGATACGCGTCGCACCCTTGGTGATGACGATGAAGTTGATGGTGATCAGGATCAGGAAGACGATCAGACCGATCACGAAGTCGCCCGACATGACGAGGCTGGCAAAGCCGGCGATGACGCCGCCGGCGGCATCGTGACCCTCGTTGCCGTGCGAAAGGATGACACGTGTGGTCGCGATGTTGAGCGCCAAGCGCGTCATGGTCGCGATCAGAAGGATGGTCGGGAAGGACGAGAAATCGAGCGGCTTCTGGATCCACAGCGCCACCATCAGGATCAGTACCGAGAAGGCGATCGAGAAGGCCAGTCCCATATCGATGAGAAACGGCGGGATCGGCAGAAAAAGCACGCAAATGATGACGATGATGCCCATGGCAAAACCGATATCACGTACGCTAAGTCCGGCTTTCGGAAGGGGGAGTGCGGGAGGTTGCGCCATTTCGATTCCGTCTCTTCATGAGAGGTGCGGGCATGATGCCCACCAATTCGGATCGAGAATTAAATGGCGAAGCTTGCGCGAAGGTGGCTCAGAAGCCTGATTGAATGCGCGAAAACACCAGATTGGTGAAAATCGAAATCTGCGATCCGACGAATGGCGCGGAGATACCGATGGTGACGAGGACGGCCACGATCTTCGGAACGAAGGTGAGCGTTGCTTCCTGAACCTGCGTCAGCGCCTGGAACAGCGCGATGACCAGGCCGACCACCATGGCCGCCGCAACCGCCGGGCCCGCTGAAACTAGGACCGTCCAGATCGCGGCCTGAAAGAGGTCAAGTGCATCAGCTTCATTCATCGTCAGGCAACCTCATATCGCCTTGCGGTTCGCCCGAGATGGCCGAACCGCCTCATAATTATTGTACTTAGCTCGACGTCGAAGTGTCGGTCGTCGTCGGCGCCTTGTCGGCCAGGGTGATTCCCGCCTGCACAAGGATACTCTTGCCGTCGGTCGTCGTCGCGATAATTCCGTCGGAATAGACCTTGACCGAAGCGACCGTGCCTTTGACTGAACCGTCAGCGCTGGTCATGTACTTGCCAATGTAGCTGCCGGCCTGCGTCAGACTGGAACTGGCAAGTAGCGTGTCCAGCTTGCTGTTCGTCTGGATCGTCTGCTCGACCTGCGAAAAGCTCGCTAGCTGCGACATCTGTTCGCTGGCATCGACCGGATCCGTAGGATCCTGGTTCTTCATCTGCGCAATGAGGAGCTGCAGGAAGTTGTCGTAGTTGAGCGTCGCCTTCTGCTGTGCGCTTGACGTGCTCGACGACGACGAGGTGCTCGACGTGCTTGAAACGCCACTTACCGCCATGGTGCGATCTCCTTACGAATCTGCTCGACCATCGTCGGCGGCATTTCGTGATTGTTGAGGATGCTGTCTTCAATCGGGTAGAGACCACGGATCGCCTTGAGCGCGTCGAAGGCTCGTCCGGTCGAGACCAGACCATCGATGCGCTTTAGTTCGGCGAGGACTTCCTCGTTCTTGAAGCAGGTCAGCAACATGGTGATCGACTTGCGGAACATCGCCGTCGACTGCTCCTTGCCCTCAGGATTGATGAGGATCATCTGCGCGATGAAATAGAGCTGGCGCAGTGGCGTCGTCGCGTCTTCCGGCTGGAGGACGTGGTTTTCGAGAAGGAACGTTACATCATTCAGGAATTCCAGCGCGACCTTGCGATCGACGCGCAAGACCGCACCGTTAATGAAGATCTTTTCCCCGGCTTTTAGCGAGATACGAAGTGTGCTTTTCATTTTAGTCCATCCCTGATGATGGTGGTAACGTCGATAATGCCTTGGTAGTTCGTCGATTGCCGGCGCCTGATCCGATCGCACTCCTTCAAGATCCAGATCGCGATGGAGATGAGGTTGGCCCGCAACTGAATCTCAAGCTGGTTATCCGGATGCTTGAGATCCTCGATGAAACTCACCCAGACACGCCGGGTGTAGAACAATGCATCAATGGCTTCCCGGCTGTACTTCTCTTTGTCCCGCGCAATCGACAGCAGCTCGATGGACCGGTCGAGAACTTGACGTTCCCGCTCCTTCGCATCGGCCACCGAGTCCTCCATGATCTCGGAGTAAGAGAACTGATACATTCATGCATCCTTCTTTGTCTTTCATACCCTTGATCATCAAAGGTAATTCACGAGACTCAACTGCTGGATTTTCGATACGATGGTGTAGGCGGTCTCCAGCTGCGTCTGGAGGGTGTTGACGAGTGTCGATGCTTCCGAGGTATCCACGCCCTGGAGATCGACGAGCTTGTTCTGGATGATGCTCGATTGTGCATCGAGGGCGTCGTTGGCCTTCTCGACGCGCTCCTGCGAAAGGCCGAGCTGGCTTGCCTGTGTCACGATGCCCGTGGTCGCCTGGGCGGCATAGCCGATCGCCTTGGAGGTCACTTTACCCAGTGCGTCAGCACTGAGGCCCTGGCCGGCCAATGCTGAAACTGTGATCGAAGCCAGTGCGAAGTAGCGCATGCCTTCCGAGTTCGCATTGGTCGATGAGGTGACGACTTCCGAGTTGCTGATGCGGCTCGTCATGTTCTGATTGGAAGCGCTCGACCAACCGGTCGTCGGATCGGTCCAGCTCGTCTGCGAGAACATCGGCTCGACCGTGCCGGTGATGAAGGTTTCCATCTCGGAACCAGTGAGCTCGCCAACCGTCTTGCCGAGTCCGGTCGCATAAGTGCCGAGCGCCGCGGTAATATTAGCTGTCACCGTGGCCGATTGGTCCTTCAACGGCTGCACATCGGTGTTGATACCCGAGAACAGGTATTCGCCGTTGAGCATCGAATTACCCGTATCCATCAGCTGCGACAGCGCGTCGCCAGCAGACTGCATGGCCACCGTAATGCTGGTCGTATCCTGGCTACCTTGAAGCGCGGTCAGTTTCGAAACGAGCGCGTCACCCGCAGTCTTCATGCTGTCGAGGCCGAGCTGGGACGCTTCAAGGCGCGCCGAAACGACTGAATTGCTGCCCTTGAGAGCCTTGATGCGGCTGACTTCGGACGTGAAGTTCACGCTCTTGGCCGCGCCGGATCCGAGGGAGGCGCCAATATCGGCGTAAACGCCCGTCGTTGCTTCGAGGGAAGCGCTGACCAATTGCTTCTGCGACTGGCGGATCGTCAATCGCATTGCATTCTGAATGGCTGAGCTAGAAATAAATGAACTTTTCATGGCTTAACTCGCTATATCCAGCAATGACTTCAACATTTCGTCGACAGCGTTGAGGATCTTCGTGGCAGCCTTGTAGGACTGCTCGATGTCGAGAAGCAGCGTCAGTTCTTCGTCGAGATTGACGCCGGTCTCGTTGGAATAAGCTTCCGTCGAACGCGAGAGTGCCGCGGATGTATTCTCGGACGCTGTCGTCGCATCGCTTCGATACTGCTCAAGCCACCCAACCGAGCTCGAAGCGTAGTCCATGATGTTGACGTTGGACGAGAGGCCAGCGGCGGCCGAGAAGGTCTGTGCGGCGCCCATCGCCGTGTAGAGCGCATCGAGATTGTCGGAGAAGCCGCTGCTGTTTGTTGTGTTGAGGTTGGTGAGGCCGGAGATCGACCCATCGCGCAACTTCATCGGATCGCCGCCCTGGCTGGTGATGACGGCGGCATTGACCGTGATGGTTCCGGCGATGCCGTCGATCACGCCCGTCGTCGTCGGCGTGCCGCCTGGCGTTCCAGCCGCGGTCTTCCAGACAAAGAGGCCTGGCTGCGTCGTGGCGGGCGTCCCGCCGGTTTCGGAAAACATGGTGACGAGCGACTTGGCGATCTCGTCGAGCTGCGACTGGAATGTCGTCGCAACTTCGTCGCGCACTTGCAACAGCGCCTGCAGACTTCCCTGTGCCGTGCTCGTAGACCCTTTGCCGGCCCCTAGCAGCACGCCATCGATATAGACGCCATTGCCTTTCGTCTGCGCGGTATAGGTGTTCTGGGCAACAAACGTAATTGTGCGCGGTATCGTGTCGAAAACGACCGTGCCGTCGGTGGTGTAGAGCGCCATGTCCCCGTTGTCGCGATCGACCGCGTTGACCCCAACGATCGAGGAAATCTGCTTCAGCAGTTTGTCGCGCTCATCCAGTGCATCGGCTGGATTGCCACCGGTTGCGGTTGCGCTCTTGACGGCATCGTTCGCCGTCTTGAACTGCGCAAGCAGCGTGTTAAGCGTCGAGACCTGGGTCGAGATTTCCTTGTCGGCGCCCTGGCGGACGGCCTGCACGGATTTCGTTGCGTCGTTCAGTGAATTGGCGACGTCCTGTGCGGCCGTGACCGCACTCTGCGCCGCAATCGTGCTGCTCGGCGACGTGCGAAAGGCCTGCAGCTTTTCACGAAACGTCGCCAGGTAGTTCGCCGGTGACGTTTCGTAATCGTTGCCGCCCATGATCGATTTCAGGTCGGTGAGGCCACTGAGCAGAGTTTGCTGGCCACTGTCCTGCGCGCTCGCCTTCAGCCACTGACGCAGCAGCGCGTCTTCCTGCGCGCGGCTGATCTTCACGACTTGCGCGCCATTCAGGGACGTGGTGATCATCGCCTGCCGGCGCACGTAGTCGCTGTTGCTCGAGTTCGAGATATTGTTCGATACCACACTGCTTTGAGTGCCGGTATTGCTGAATATGCTCTGCGCAGTGTTTAGTGCGGAAGTGAGCGACATGGCTTACCCGAACCCTACTTATCTCTTGAGGTTGACGAGGACGTCCATGATGTCGGACCCCGTCTGGAACACCTTGGAATTGGCGGTGTAGCTGCGCTGCGATTCGATCATTTCGGTCAGTTCGCCTGCGAGGTCGACATTCGAGCTCTCAAGCGCACCGGCCTGGATGGTGCCGAAACCGTTGGTCTGCGGGAAGCCGGTGACGGTAACGCCGGACTGACCGTTGGCGCTGTAGACGTTGCCGCTCATCAGCGTCATGTTGTCCGGGCTCGCGACGGTCGCCAGCGGAATGCGGTAGATCGGCTTGGAGGTGCCATCGGAGTACTTGGCGTAGACGGTCCCGTCCTTGTCGATCGTGACATCCTTGACCGGGCTTGCGGCCTGGCCGTTCGGCGTGCCGCTGCCGGCGAAATCCGCGGCGAGCTGCGTGAAGCCGCTGAGATCCATGGCGATCGAACCCGTGGTGACCGGGTCGATGATGGAGAGCGCGCCGGAGCTGACCATCTTGCCGTTGGCGTCGAAGGTCAAATTCGTCGAGCCAACGAGAGCCGTCGCTGCTGGAGTGTACGGAAATGATGACGTTCCACCGGTCGCCGCATCGGCGTGACGGAAGACCGCAACCTGCCATGTGTTCGCAACGGCCGGAGCGGCGGGCGGGGGTGTTGTCGCCGCCGTCTTGGTGAAGTAGAAATCGTACTGGACGGTGTTGCCGAGCTTGTCATAGCCAACCATCGACATCTGTTTCGTGTCAGCCGTGATCGGAGTCGTATTGGAAGCTGGAAGGTTGCCAGTCGCGACATTCGCGTTCGAGTTCAGGTTGCCCGAGAACGTACCGGTCGTTGAGGCAATCGCCGTCAGACCGGACTGGTTGACGTTGATCGGAACGAGGCCGGAGAAGCCGTTGACGACGACGGCTGGAGCGCCTGAGTCATAGGAATAACCCATCAGCTTGAAGCCGGCGGAGTTGACAAGGTTGCCCTCGTCGTCCTTGGTGAAGTCGCCGGCGCGGGTCAGAACCGGAACGCCGTCCGGGCTCTGCACGATGAAGAAGCCGTCGCCCGAGATCGCCAGATCGTAGCTCGACGTCGTGTAGGAGATATCGCCCTGCTCGGAAACGGACTGACGAACGGACGTCTGGACGCCGCCTGAATTGTAGTTACCCGAGGTCGACGGCAGGACCAGCGACGAGAAGGCGCTCGAAACAGCCTTGTAGCCCGTTGTGTTTGCATTCGCGATGTTATCGGCGACGGTGCTGAGGCGGTTTGCCTGGGCGTTCATGCCGGACACGGCCGTCTTCATGCTGCCAAAAATGCTCATCTGAAAACCTCGATTCCCTTAGTAGGCTTGAGAGTATTTGGTGGGCCTTGCGTGAAGCTGTCTGAGGTTGAACCATCATCGATGAGAATGCAGCGACTATGGCCAGGCAACACGGCCCGTTCTGGAAAAATCAGTTCCAGTCAATGCAGTAGCCAAGGAAGCGCTTCGAATCGACCGGATCGAAGCCGAGCTTCTTGCGTAGCTTCTTGCGTAGCTTGGAAATGTGGCTTTCAACGACGTTTTCTTCGACCTCATCGTCGAAGATCCCGTAGATCGCGTTGAAGATCTGCGTCTTGGTGACACGGCGACCGCGGTTTGCGATCAAATATTCCAGGATGCGGCGCTCGCGACGGGGAAGCGCAAAGACTTCGCCATGAATTTCCGGATCGCGACCATCGGAGAATACGCGGATGGCCCCGATGTCGGTGTGACTGGAAATCGCTTTCAGTCGGCGCCGGATGGCGGCAGCTCGCGCCAGGATTTCGCGGGGATGCACCGGCTTGCGCACGACATCGTCGACGCCACAATCAAAAAGTGCAAGGGTGTTTTCCAGCGAGGGCTGGTCGCTGACCGCGATCACCGGCGCCATGGTCCGGTCACGGATGGCGCGCGGCAGCTCGAAATTCTGCTGCCCCTGCCCGATCAGGAAGGCCTCGACAGCCGCGATATCAGAATCCGCCGCCGTCTGAACCCATTCACCGAATTCATTTGGATCAAACCCCGTGGAGGGAATGCCTTCCCGCCCGAAAAGTGAAGTGTAACCATCTTTCACGAGCTCACGCTCATCAACCACTACGATCATTCGTCCGCCTCCGAATCACTTGTGGTACCTCGATGCTCTATGGGTACGAATCGCGCGATTCTGGGACAAGCTGTAGGAACTAATCGACGGGAATTAATAGTTGATTAAGAATTGAGGCGCGATTTGATCTAGATGTAGTAGGAAGTCGAAATCATGCACACAAAAATTTCGTGGAAAAGTTAACGAGGTCTAAATTGTGACTTGCCTTGCCATATTGAGACAGATTCTCGCCACAATATGACACATTTCTGCTTTGTTCCGTTTTCTACCCGTTTTGATTGAATCAATTCTGGCAGAAGTTGCTCGCATTGGGAGTCCATTTGCCATAACCGGTGGCGACCAGATTGGCGATGACCCGGCAGACATACTGCTTCTGGGCAGGGTCATTGTTGGGGCCGGCGTGATAGCGGGCCACCGCCATCGTCCATGTTTCGTGCCGGTCGTGGAGATTGCGTAGGAACCTTGCCGCGTATTCTACATTGCGACGCGGGTCGAACATCTCCTCCGCAGACCGGAAATTCTCACCATGGTAGTACTGGTTGATCTGCATGCAGCCGATGTCGATGAGCTTCGCGCCTGACCTGCGCGCAACATCAACCTGCCTCAGAGCGTCCTGCTCGGAGGGTGGAAAGAAGGCCTTGCCTTCGATGTTCAGCGCGTAGGGGTAGAGTGATCCCTTGCGTCCGGTCTCGGTCAGACCAACGGAGTAGAGAATGCCTTCAGGGATGCCGTACTTTAGCGCCGCCGCCTGAATCTCCTGCTCACAGGCGCTGTTCGACGCCCGTGCGCTAGAGATAGACGTCGCCAGCGCGACCGCTGCCAGCGGCGCCAGGAGAAGTGCTTTCAACACCGCTTTCGCCCGAGCCATTGAAGCCTCCGCCAGTTCGCTGTCCTGATTGATTTTGACGTTCACGCGCCTCGCCGCCCTGACCTTGCTGGGCAGAGGCCTGACCCTGCTGCTGGCCCTGTGCGTTCGCCTGATTGCCAGCGTCCGAACGGTCGACCGGCGCCATGCTGATCGTGATGTTGTCGATCGCGTAGCCCTGGCTGCGCAATGCCTCGATGATCTTGCCGTGGTCTTCCTTGAGCTGCCGATAGGCCGCGCCGCTCTCGACCTTGAGGTCGACGTTCAGCGCGTCGCCCTGCAGCCGCATCGTCGCTGTGACGAGACCGAGGTCGATTGGGTTCATCTGAATCTTGAGGGTATTCACCACCTTGCCGGTGCTCGTCCACTCGGCGGCATTCGACAGGGCGGAGCTCGCCTGCATGGCATGCGCCCATTCCGGATCACCGGATATCGCCGCTGTCACTGCGGCAGAATTGGTGTTCTGCGCCAGACCAATGTAGCGGCGCGAGTCCAGAACGGCGACGCTTTCGATGTTAGCTTTGCCGCCGGCCTCGGCGGTGGCTTCCTTGTCGATGCCAATATGCATATCCATCGACTGAGCGCGGCCATCGGCACGGCTCAGCCGGAATGTCGTCGCGTCGGTATCGCCGGCAACCTCTGTGCCGCGCAGCTGAGCGTCTACGGTCATATCGACGCTGGCCAAGTCAGCTTCGGTAGATGTCTCATCCTTGGACTTGACACCGGCAACAGGCATTTCTTTCGGATCGGTCGATACCTTGACATCCGCCTTTTGGTTCACTGCAGCCATTGCGGCGAACGCTGCTGCTGCAGTTCCGTCAGTCGGCACCTGCTTCAGCAAGCTCAGGACATCGGAGAGCACGCTATCGTCCTCAGCACCCTTCTTTACCTCGGTGCCGTCAGTCTTCGTCTGCTTGGCACCCTTGGCTGGATGGCTCGCCACGTCATCGTCCAGCTTGTCGGACAGATCCCGCGAGTCGGCGTCATCGGCGTGCTTGCCCTTGGCCTTCGGGTCACGCTCCGTTTTCTTCGTCTCTTTATCCGTCAAGCCCGCCGTCTGTTCTTTCGTCTCCACCAGCGCCGCCAGGGAGGCGCTGCCGAGATCAATCAATGCCTTCGGACTCGTGTAGCGCGATGCAGCGGATACGCTGCCATCGGTGCCGTCGCCGGCGTGCTGGTCCACCGCGGGCTGCTCGGTTGAGTCATGCGTTCCGCCGCTTGCCTTGTTCAGGACGTCAGAGAACCCGCCTGGATCATCACCACCGTTGCCGGTCTGACGGCCAATGCCCGCGGCAGAGGCAGCCCCTGCTCCAGACGCTCCCCCCGAAACGCTGATGTCCATCATCTCAATTGCTTTCTTTGTTCAAGAGGCCATCGATCTCATCCAGTTGCGATCGGCTTGACGTCACGAATGCGCTGAATGATGGGTCGGCGTCCTGCTGTCCCCCAACATTGGATGGCGGCGTCCCTGCCGCTTCTCCCACAGGACCTGGGGCCGGGTTGGGTATCTCCCCCTGCTCCGCCTCCGGTGAGGCCGCCGCCTGTTTAGAAGTAATTTCTTGGCTATAAGATTTAGGGGGCGTCGCTTGCGTCAGGCTTGCCGGGTCCGGCGGACGAAGCACTTGTTCTGCAATGGCTTTTGCTGCGGCCCTAAGCGCCTGATCGCGCGAAGACAGCTCCTGATCCGGGATGGATGCAATGTTCTTCGCGGCCGTATTAATCTTGTCCGTCGGGATCGCCGCCATGCCGCCGTAGAAATCCGCCAGCGCTCCAAAGGCGTTGTCGGAATCGCCGGCAAGCGTCTGCGCACGCGCTGCGGCCATCCGGGCAAGATCACTCTTGCCGGCGATCGCAGCCGCGCGAGCGATGCGGAGATAGACTTCACGCTGCCTGGCCTCATCCATGAAGGAGAGAATGCCAACAACATCGTCCGGCTTCACCTCGTGATTATGATTGACCAGCAGCTTGACGAAAAGGTCCGCGAACTGGCTCGCATAGGGCGAATGCAGGAAACGGCGCACATAGCGCTGCGAATAATTGAGCCCCTTGTCCACCATCCCGGCTTCGACGCAGATCGACACGGAGCGGCGCAGCGCCGCCTCCTCGACGATCGTGCCCGGCGCATTGAGGCGCGCCTGGTCATACAGCTTCAGCGCCTCCATTGGGCTTTTGGCGATGGTGACATTGCCGCCAACCAGCGCAAGATAGGGGCCGATTTTCTTGTCCCTGTATTCGTTCGCAGTCTCGACAAGGCTCTTGGCGACGAGCAATCCCTTGCCGCTTAGATATTTGCGCAACACGTCGCTGATGCGATTGTCGAAGTGACCATTTACATCGCGGGCAACAAGGTATTCGAGCGTCTCGGGATTGCCGCCACTCATTGCATAGATCAGCGCCGCGTCGACGTTACGGTCATCGTCGAAAACCGACGGATCGATGGTGCGCAGGCGCTGATCGATCGTGCCGAGCATGAAGCGCTGCATCTCGGCGGCAGAGTGATCGCCAAGCACGACGGAATCCTGCACGAACTGCAGCGACCGTAGCATTTTGTAGGGTGCAATGTCCTCCTGATCTTCCGCATACGCGACAGCAGCAGGACTCCCCGCAAGGCCGAGAAGCAGAAGCAGAAGACGTTGGTGGAGACGAACCATGGATTATCCCTGATCCGCCTGCAACAAGATTTCGATGCGCCTGTTGGTCGCGTTGAAGGGATCCGCCTGATCCTTCAACTTGCGGTCAGCAAAGCCCGAGACTTGCGAGACCCGCTTTTCGTCGAGTCCGCCGCGAACGATCATGTAGTAGGCAGCCTGTGCGCGATCCATGGACAAGCGCCAGTTCTCGTTCTCGCCCTTATACTGACGGCCGTCCGTGTGGCCACGAATGATAACAGCGCCTGGCTTGCCCTTCAGGATCTCACCGATCTTTTCCATCGCGAGCACCATTTCCTTGCGCGGAACGGCCGACCCGATGTTGAACATGGAATCATCGCTCTGGTCGGAAATGCTGACCAGAAGGCCGCCCTCCGACGGTGTTACCGTAAGACCTTCAGCGAGCTTGCCAGCCACGCCGGTGATCTGCTGGGCGATTTCCTTTTGCAGGTCTTCGGCCTGTTTCTGCTCGGTGGCCCTTTGTGCCTCAGTCTGCGGCTTTTCCTTGCCCTCGGCATTTTTGGCAGCCGTTTCCGCCGATGCTGCACCGAGTTGCGGCTTGCTCGCTGCCGTTTCCTGTGCCTGCTCGTCGTGAGCCGCGGCCGTTGTCAGATCCGGCGGATTCTCGGATTCCGCCTTGGCAACTTCGGTAGCATCTGCCGCACCATCGGCGGGCGCGTCGCTCGATGCCGGCTGCGTCTTGTCGGCGTGCGTCACTTCGACCTGCTTCGTCCAGAAATCCGGATCGAAGGGGTCGCGGTAGGCCTGACCGCCGTCCGCGCCGGTTGCCGGACCGGAATCGCTGGCACCGCCCTCGCCCTTGGCGCTGACATTTGCCTGCTGGCCGACTTCCTGCGCAATCTCCGCCAGGACCGAATAGGGATTCTCAAAAAAGTCGGCTTCGGAATAGTTGGTCTGGTCGCCTGACGTCGAGGTCTGGTCGTCGCCGTTTGCTGCCGATGCACCCTTGGTGGGCTCGTCCTCTTTTTCCTTCGACTTGTCCTGCTTCTGATCGCCGTCCGCCTGGTCGACGGGCTTCTTCAAGCCTTTTTGCGTGGGCTTCTCGTCGGCGAGCTTGATCGGATTGAAATAAGTCGCAACCGAGGCCTTGGTTTCCTCGTTCGCAGCGTTGACCAGCCACATGACGAGAAAGAACGCCATCATCGCCGTCATGAAATCGGCATAGGCAATCTTCCAGGCGCCGCCATGCGCACCGTCGTGATCCCCGCCGCCATGCCGCTTGACGATGATGATCTCGTTCTTGCCGTGGTGGTGGTTTTCGCTCTCACTCATTCCAGAACTTTCTTCAAGCTCGTCGCCCAGGCCGACATCCGCGTGACGAGGACAGCGTCGCCAAATTCGACGGTCAGGTCGACATCGCCGGTTTCATGATGGCGCAGAAGACCAGCCTTTTCGCCAAGTGTGCTCTTCAGCACATCGAAAAGCCGCGTCGGCCCCTTGACCGTCACGGTACCGACATCGCCTTCCAGCACCGCATCGCGAAGGATGCCGGCAACATCGACGGCAGCCTTCTGCGACAGAACATCGGTCATAACAGGTGCAAGCGCCCGTGCGACCGTCGCGCTGACAAGCTCGGCAACCTCATGCGCCATGGCGTCAAGTCGGGAGGCGATCAGTGCCGCCGTCTCAACCTCGTATCGGTCACGGAGCTCTTCGACCTCGCGCTGATGAACGAGCGCGACCGTTTGCGCCTCGAGTTCATACTTCTCCGTCAGCGCCGCGGTTGCTTCGGCATAACCTTCCGCATGTGCGCTGCGGCGCTCGGCTTCGAGATCCACCACCGGTTCGGATAAGATATCCGCAAAGCCGCCGAAATCATTCGCGAGATCGTCGGCTTCCGCGACGGGAGCGACCACGGCCGGCTCGCCAAAATCCTTCAGGTACCGAGAAAGCAGCGCACTCACCGAATCCACCCTCTCGCTGCAGAGAACTGCGACATGCCGCGCCCCATCATGAACTGACAACTCATCAGGCACGGTTTCCGCACTGCGCCTTTGTATCGAAACTAGGGAGTCAAACTTGCGCGAGGATGAAGGGGGAAGCCGAACAAGCTCAACTCCACCTCCGCCACTATTGCAGCAGGATCAGCACTTTGCTGGCAGCCGTATTCAGGATCGAGATCGCCTGGACACCCATCTGCTGTTGCGTCAGCAACGCCTTCTGAATGGTCGATGCTTCGTCCATGTCGGTATCGACGAGCGCACCGACGCCCTTGTCGATCAAATCAGACATGTCCGCGGTATAGGCGACGCGATCGCTGATACGCGCGCTCATCGTGCCAAGGCCGGCCGCTGTCGTTGTCAGTTTCGACAGGATGGAATCGACCACTGCCAGCATGTCCTTCAACTGCGCGGACGTCGTGTTGCTATCGAGCTTTATTTCCGTTCCGCTCGCCGGCGTCGTCGAACCGGCGTCCAGCAGATAGTAGTTGCGTGCCGTCGCGGTGCCGTCGGGATTGAGCGTGTTTGCATCAACCGTCTTCGTCAGCAGACCGCGATTGGCGTCCGTCGTGTCGATCATGACGGTCTGGTCGGCCGGGTAGCTGATCGTCTGTGCCTGGTACTCACCGTTCGTGTCGCGCACGAAGCCGCCGATCACCGAGCGCGACATCGGAAGCGTGGTATCGCGGTTGAGCAGCCAGTTTTCGCCCGCAAAGTTGGTCGTCTGAACGGTCGTCTGCAGCTGCCCTTTCAGCTCGGTCAGCGTTGTATTGAGCTTCGTCTTGTCGACGCCAGCTTCCTGCGCCGTCACCAAGGTCTTGCGAATTTCACCCAGCTGGTCGATCAGGCTGTCCATGGACGTATAGGCGGTATCGACCTTCGATGCGCCGACACCGAGTGCGTCATGAATGTTCTGCAGCGAGCTGCTGTCCGAGCGCATGACGCTTGCATAGGACCAGTAGGTTGCATCGTCCGCAGCCGTTTCGACGCGATAGCCCGACGAAACCTGCTGCTGAACCGTTGCGACGTCCTTGTTGATGATGCGCAACGCCGCGAGGGCGTTTACCTGTGCCGAGCTGGTAATTTTGTATGTCATTTTCTGGCTCTGAATAGGGAAACGGGACAGGCCGGCGACCGGCAGCGACTGACCTGGCGTCATGCCCCCGGCTGGTCCCCCAGGCCCGGTTTGTCGCTAAAAACAAATCAACTGTTAAGCGAAGTTAACCAAGGCCTTCGACGCGCGCAAGTGCCAAAACTTCGGTGTCGCAAGCCTCGCGCAATCTTGATTATCGCTTCAAAAACAAAGAGAAAGCCGCATCAGAGACGCGACTTTCCATCTTCTTCGGATGTTGCTGGGCGGCTTAGCTCTTGAACAGCGTGAGAACGTTCTGCGCGCTGGAATTGGCGATCGACAGGGACTGGATCGCCAGCTGTTGCTGCGTTTGCAGCGCGGTCAGTTTGCTCGATTCCTCTTCCATGTCAGCGTCAACAAGGCGTCCGACACCGGAGTCGATCGAGTCGCTGAGGTTGGAAACGAAGCTCTCCTGCAGATCGATGCGGGTCGAGATGGAGCCGAGCTGCGAGGCAGCCTTTGTCAGCGCGCTGAGGCCCGATTCGACGGTCGTCAGAGCCAAGTCGATATCGCTCTGGCTGAAGCTCGTGATGTCCATGCCGTAGATTGAGCCGACGCTGCCGCTCGATGTGCCGATGATACCAGTCGTCGTGTCGATCGATCCTGACGTCGTCATGCCGAAAAGCACGTTGCCGGTGGAGGTGTCATCAAGAACGTACTGAGTCGTCTGCACGGAAACCTGACCATTGGCATTGCGGACGAACGAGGAGACAACGCTTTTCGTGGTATTGCCTGCCACCCAGTTCTCGCCGGAGAAGGAAGCGGACTGAGCGACACTCAACAACTGCTGCTGAAGTTGTCCGATCTCGTCTTGAACCTTGGTCTTGTCGACGCCCTTTTCTGTAGCAGCCACGATCTTCGCCTTGATCTCACTGACGATGTCGATAGCGCTGTCCATGGCCGAATAGGCGGTATCGACCTTCGCGGCGCCGAGTCCGAGCGCATCGGACACAGCGGAGAGAGCCTTGTTGTCCGAACGCATGGTCGTTGCAATCGACCAGTAAGCGGCGTTGTCCTTGGCCTCTGCGACGCGGTAACCTGACGAAACACGGTTCTGCGTGTCCTCCAGATTGCCGTTGATGCTGCGGAGTGTCTGGAGAGCGGACATTGCCGCGACGTTCGTCAAAATGCTGGTCATGAAATTATCGCCCCTTGCTGGCAAAAATTGAAAAGGGACATTCCGGTCCGCCACCGGGAACGGCAATCAGCTTCATGCCCGCTAACCGCTTCTTAAGCTTGGTTAACATACCGTTTCGTTGACGGCAGAAAACATCAGTTTGGTTAACGCGGAGTTAACAAACATTAAAAAAGCCGCGCTCGGGGGAGCACGGCTTTTCGATTGGCGATCTTTTATCCGAGCGCCCGGAGGCGCTCCTGCTATTAGCTGCGGAACAGCGAGAGGATGTTCTGCGAAGAGGAGTTCGCGATCGACAGCGACTGTACAGCCAGCTGCTGCTGGGTCTGCAAGGCGCTGAGCTTGGAGGACTCTTCTTCCATGTCGGCGTCAACCAGGCGGCCGATACCGGAGTCGATCGAGTCGCTGAGCGAAGATACGAAGTCGGTCTGGATGTCGACGCGCTGCTGGAGCGAACCGAGCTGCGAACCGAGGGTCGTCATGTTCTTCAGAGCGGTTTCGACGTCCGTCAGCAGGTTGTCGATGTCGGCCTGGGTCGTGCTGGCGCCGATCGTGAAGCCGTAGATGGAGCTGCCCGAGCTGGCGCCGGCGGTGCCGAGGATACCACCCGACGTGGTGGCGTCGAACAGCGTGTTGGTGGCGCCAAGCGTGTAGTCGGTGGTCTTGATGGAGACCGCGCCGCCCGTGCCGCGAACGAAGGACGAAACGACGCTGACTGTGCCGCCGGCGTTGTTGACCCAGTTTTCGCCGTTGAACGAAGCAGACTGAGCGACGCTGTAAAGCTGGGCCTGCAGCTGCGTGATTTCGTCCTGAAGCTTCAGCTTGTCGACGCCGGCTTCGCTGGCTGCAACGAGCTTTGCCTTGATTTCGCCGACGAGGTCGATGGCGCTGTCGACAGCGGTGTAGGCCGTGTCAAGCTTGGCGGCACCCATGCCGAGCGCGTCGGACACAGCCGAAAGCGCCTTGTTGTCGGACTTCATCGTGGTGGCGATCGACCAGTAGGCGGCGTTGTCGGAAGCCTTGCCAACGCGCAGGCCAGACGAAACGGCGTTCTGCGTGTCACTCAAGCCCTTGTTGACACCACGCAGCGTCTGGAGTGCGGCCATTGCGGAGTTGTTGGTCAGAATGCTGGTCATTTTTAATTTGCCCCTTTGGCATAATTGATAGGAAGGGACACTCCGGACTACCGGGAACGGCGATCAGCATCATGCCTGTTGACCGCTCTCTTCGTGCTCAGTCAACTCGCCGTTTCGATAGGCACATAAAACCTTATCATGGTTAAGAAATGCTGAACCAAGAAATTAAAAATCACTAAAAATATCCGTTGGTTAGCTTGACTTCATTAACCGGAAATTAAAACATTTGCGGCCGGGGCAAGCCCCGGCCGCAAATCTCTTTCTTTGCTGCTGCGCGAGGCTATTGTTAGCCGCGGAACAGCGAAAGGATGTTCTGCGAAGAGGAGTTCGCAATCGACAGCGACTGGATCGCCAGCTGCTGCTGGGTCTGCAAGGCGCTGAGCTTGGAGGACTCTTCTTCCATGTCGGCGTCGACCAGGCGGCCGATACCGGAGTCGATCGAGTCGCTGAGCGAGGACACGAAGTCCGTCTGGATGTCGACGCGCTGCTGGAGCGAACCGAGCTGCGAACCAAGGGTCGTCATGCCCTTCAGAGCGGTTTCGACGTCCGTCAGCAGGTTGTCGATGTCGCCCTGGGTCGTGCTGGCGCCGATCGTGAAGCCGTAGATGGAGCTGCCCGAGCTGGCGCCGTTCGCGCCGAGGATACCACCCGTCGTCGTGCCGTCGAACAGCGTGTTGGTGGCGCCGAGCGTGTAGTCGGTGGTCTTGATGGAGACCGCGCCGCCCGTGCCGCGAACGAAGGACGAAACGACGCTGACTGTGCCGCCGGCGTTGTTGACCCAGTTTTCGCCGTTGAACGAAGCAGACTGAGCGACGCTGTAAAGCTGGGCCTGCAGCTGCGTGATTTCGTCCTGAAGCTTGGTCTTGTCGACGCCAGCTTCGCTGGCTGCAACGAGCTTTGCCTTGATTTCGCCGACGACGTCGATGGCGCTGTCGACAGCGGTGTAGGCCGTATCAAGCTTGGCGGCACCCATGCCGAGCGCGTCGGACACGGCCGAAAGCGCCTTGTTGTCGGACTTCATCGTGGTGGCGATCGACCAGTAGGCGGCGTTGTCGGAAGCCTTGCCGACGCGCAGGCCAGACGAAACGGCGTTCTGCGTGTCACTCAAGCCCTTGTTGACGTTACGCAGCGTCTGGAGTGCCGCCATTGCGGAATTATTGGTGTTAATGCTTGTCATAAGTCTGTCCCCAAAAACAAAATACCAAAGGAGGACATACCGGACTTCAATACCGGCGATGACGGTCCAGCTTCATGCCACTCGGTGCCGTTTCTCTTGAGCAACCAAACCCGTCATGTCGAGAGGCAATCTCGCACCCATTCATTGCCAACTCATTAAAACGGCTGGCGAAACGGCGTCGCATGGAGCCGGTGGTTAACAGTCTCCAAACATCTTCGAACACCTTGCAGCAGGACTGCACACCGGCTTCAAGCAAGCTTGGCGTGCCTAGATGGTGCAAACTGGGGCGTGATGTTGGCCAGCGCACGATTGGCCACGACGCTCGTTGAAGAAGTTCCGGATGGAGTGGGCTCTTGAATACGAATATTTCGTTTGCGGCGGCGTCGAAGGACTATCAGAAGGGACAATATCTCAAGTCGCTTGAAGTCCTGAACAAACTGATCAACACGCAGCAGGACGTCAAAACCTACGTTCTCCTAGCCAAAAACCTTCTCAAGTTGGGCTTCAAATCGGAAGCAGCAAGCGCATATGCGCTTGCCGGCGAACTCGATAGCAACAAGGAATCGCCCTATACGCGCGAAGCCGCGCTTCTGTATTTTGCGTGCGGCAACGAAGAGCAAGCCTTGCTCCAGGCCTTGCGCGTCATGACGCTTGCCCGCTCGGACGCCGATCTCGCCTGCGTTCTTGCCTCAATCCACCTCAAGCAAGGCCGAAAGGACCTCGTGAGCCCCTACCGCAAGGTGATCTCCGAGAGCAGCAATCCCGACCATGCCCGCCTTGCAGTGCGACTCCTCAGCGACGACATTCTGGACGCGACGAACGAGACCCTCGTCTATAATCTGTTCAAGAAGTTTCCCGACATCATGCCGCTGCGGCTGCTTAAGCTCGTCTTCGCCCGCGAGGTCTGCGACTTCGAGCTCGTCGCCAAGGAATTCCTGCCGGTGCAGAAAATGCTCGATGGGGGCGACCACAGCGCCTTGGAACGAGACAATCCCTTCTACAATCTTCACTGGTGCAGTGACGAAGCGCTCAATGCCCTCGCTTCTCACAATCCGTCCCTTCCATTGAGAGAAGCGGCAGCGCGACGAAGAGCCGTCCCCCACGCCTGGAGCGAGAAGATCCGCATCGGATATCTTTCGTCTGACTTCTGGGCCGGACACGCAACCATGAAGCTACTGCGCCGTATTCTGGAGCTGCACGACCGGGACAAATTTGAAATAACGCTCTTCTGCCATACCGAGGAGAAGTACCTGGAACATGAGGCTGGCACGGTCGATCGCTCACAATGGGGTGACGTGTGCATCGTGCGAGACATGACGGACGAGGAAGCCGCCAAGGCTATCCGGGAGCGGCAAATCGACATTCTGGTCGACCTCAAGGGACACACATTTGGCGGTCGATCCCGAATACTGAACTATGGCGGCGCTCCGCTGCAGGCAACATGGCTTGGATTCCCGGGCAGCGTGACTGACGTCGACCTTGATTATGCCATCGGCGATCGGTTCGTGCTGCCGAAAACCAGCGAAGCGAACTATTACGAGAAGCTGGTGCGCATGCCGGATTGCTATCAGCCCAACGACCCCGCCAATCGTCCGAAACCAAGGCCAACGACACGTGCCCAAGTGGGTTTGCCGCAGGGAGCATTTGTCTTTGCCTCGTTCAACGCAAACCGCAAGATCAACACGGCGATACTCGACGTCTGGTGCAACATCCTGAAGCGCGCGCCCAACAGCGTGCTTTGGCTAATGCTCTCGTCGCCACGCACCCAGACCAACCTGCTCAATTACATGAACAAGAAAGGGCTGGAATCGGATCGAGTGATCTTCTGCCCGCGCGTGTCCTACGAAGAGCACATCGATCGCCAACAAGTGGCCGATCTTGGCGTCGACACCTTCCCGGTCAACGGCCACACGACCACCTCCGAGCAGCTCTGGGGTGGCCTGCCGGTTTTGACCGTCAAGGGTACCAATTTTGCCTCTCGCGTCAGCGAAAGCTTGCTCAACGCGATAGGCCTGCCGGAACTGGTAGCCAGCGACATCAAGGCCTATGAAGACATGGCTGTCGAGCTCGCGAACGCCCCCGACCGCATCGCTGAATACAAGCGGCGCATCAGGGACAATGCCGGCATCATGCCACTGTTCGACGCTGAACGTTTCACCCTGCATCTCGAAAGGGCTTACGAAATGATGGTAGAGCACGCGAAACTCGGGCAGGAACCGGACCATATCGACGTTCCGGCGCTGCCGCCCCGTACCGAACCGTTCTTCAGTTTTGACTAGGGAGCACTCCAAGACATTTAGAACCCGCCGGCTTTCACCGGCGGTCTTTTTACGCCATGGTGCGTTGCGCTAAATGGAGGTACCGCTCAATGGAAGGAGCGGACAAGACTTCCGACCAGCAGGTTCCAGCCGTCGATCAGCACGAAGAAGAGAATCTTGAACGGCAAGGAAATCGATGTCGGCGGCAGCATCATCATGCCCATCGCCATAGTGATGGTGGCAACGATCAGGTCGATGACCAAAAACGGAAGAACAACCAGAAAACCGATCTCGAAGCCGCGCCGGATCTCCGAGATCATGAAAGCGGGAATGAGGACACGGTAATCGATCTTTTCTTCGGTCTCGACGCTCTGGCCGCGCTCCCTCGCTAGGTCCACGAAAAGCGCCAGGTCCTTGTCACGCGTATTGGCCGCCATGAACGTCCGGAAGGGCTCGGCGATGCGCGCCACCGCCTGCTGCTCGTCGATCTGGTTCGACAGGAGCGGCTGAACGCCGGTCTGCCATGCCTGATCGAAGGTCGGCTGCATGACGTAGAAGGTCATAAACAGCGCGAGCGACAGGAGGATCATATTCGAGGGCGTGGAAGACAGGCCCATTCCCGACCGCAGGATCGAGAATGCGATGATGAAGCGCGGGAAGCTCGTCACCATGATCAGGATGCCTGGCGCGACCGAAAGAACGGTCAACAGGCCGAATGTTCTGATGATCCATGCCGCGACAGAACCGTCGACCGGCAAGTTCAACAGATTTGTCGGGAGCTGCTGCGCATGCGCCAGCTCCGGTGCCGCCATCATGGCAGCGAACAGCAATAGGAATCGAATCATTCGACGACGAAGGTCCTGAACATGATCTTCGATACGCGGCCTTGCGCGCGAAGGTCAACACGCTCCTGGATGTCATCCTTAAGATATTCGAAGCCCCGTGGCCCTTCGATCTGCTGCAGCGAAACAGTGCGGACATAGGCGAGAATATCCTGATGGATATCCTCTGCGATTTTCACGTCGGGCGGGCCGTTAAACAGCAGGGCTACTTCCAGACGAACCCAGTTTTCCGACGGATAGGCGAGGTTGGACGTGATTGGCTCGAGCTGAACGACATTGTTGGCCTCGGTCGAAATGTGAGGCAGGCCTGCCTCACCCTCCTTCTTCTGTGCCGCCTCGTCCGCCTTGGCCTGCTCCGCCTCTTCGGCGCCCTTGATGTTAGGTGCGACCATGCCGCCGACCACCCAGCCGCCGCCGGCGCCGAGCAGCGTCAGGACCGCGAGCCCGGCTATAGTCATTATTGCGGCCGACTTCTTGTTCGGCTGGCCTTCTGCGGCTTCTGTGTCTGCCATGGTGTCCTGCCTCAGAGCGGCGAGAAGAGATCGACGAGCTGCTGGCCGCGCGGCGGCTGCTGCACTTCCATCAGGCGGCCACGACCGCCATAGGAGATGCGCGCTTCAGCAATCTTCTCGTAGGAAATCTGATTGTCTGCGTTGACATCCTGAGGCCGAACGATGCCGGCGACGTTGAGAATGCGGATCTCCTGGTTGACGCGGACTTCCTGGGAGCCGCTGATCACGAGGTTGCCGTTCTCGAGGATGCCGGTGACCACGGCGGCGACCATAAGCTTCAGCGTTTCGGACCGGTCGATCTTGCCCTTGCCGTCGGTGCTCGTGTCGGAACCATAGGTCACATCGGTCTTGGACGTCGGATTCCAGCCCATGACGTTCGCGTCGACGTCCCAATTCAGGCCGCTCGAATTCGTGCGGCTGCGGCTGGTGTCGTTCTCGAACTTCGCCTTGTCGTTGATCTGGATATCGACGGTCAGGATATCGCCGACGTTGAGAGCGCGGGCATCCTTGAAGAGGGCGGCCTGAGAATCGCTCCAGAGAGAATAGCCCTGCGCGACCTGGCGCGGCTGCTTCGGATAAAGCGCCATCTGCGGCGTCTGGCCGTAAGCGAGACCGCTGCCGATAGGGCTCATGGCCGGCGCACGACCGACCTCATTGACAGCCTGCGGAGATGCGCAGCCTGCAAGGAGGGCGACGGCGGCGATCGCGACCGGGAAACGCTTGTTCATGAGGGGTCCTTCGACGTATTGGGATCGGACGCG
The DNA here is from genome assembly GCF_020166565.1 of Rhizobium sp. 3T7. Lineage (NCBI taxonomy): Bacteria > Pseudomonadati > Pseudomonadota > Alphaproteobacteria > Hyphomicrobiales > Rhizobiaceae > Rhizobium > Rhizobium sp. 3T7. The sequence continues at coordinate 142,017 of NZ_JAIQXS010000002.1, read as the reverse complement.
CTGGCGATGATGTTGGCGATGACCGCGGCCTTCTGCGGATCCATCTCGTTGAGGATCAGGCTCGATTGTGTGGGGTTCAGCCGCATGATGACGGCCGCCGCCACTTCGATCTTGACCTCTTGCAGCTGCGATGCGGCCGCGTCCGGCTTCATTTTCTTATAGATATCGGTAAGGCCCGCTTCGGCCTGCTTGAGGAAATCGTCGCGGCGCTTCAGCCAGTCCTGATATTCCTCCTTGCGCTTGTTCATCTCAGCGATGCGCGAATCGACGTCGGCGCGGAGCTTCTCGAGCTCCTGCTTCTGCAGCAGGTAACGCTGGTCGCGAGCAGGATCGGCAATGTTCGTGCAGAACTGCTTGATCTCCTCCTGAGAGGTCATTTCACTCTTCGGCGCCGGCTGCTCCTGCGCGAAGGCCCCGGGAACGGACAGCGCCACGACGGCAATTGCAGGCAGTGCAAGCCGCTGGAGCAAGTCTGACAAAGCCATGGTCTTCATCATTGCAGGACGAGCTCCGCTTGCAGCGCGCCGGCTGATTTGATGCCTTGAAGGATGGCGATGATGCCATCCGGCTTGACGCCGATATTGTTGAGACCGGCCACGAGTGTCCTGAGGTCAGGTCCATCCAGCAGCGCCACCTTGCCGCCCGTCTTCTGCGCAGCGATGTCGGTCTGCGGCTGAACCGCGGTCACGCCGCGCGAGAATGGCTCGGGCTGAATGATCTGCGGTGTCTCGGTCACCTGGACAGTCAAAGTACCATAGCTGACGGCAACAGGCGACACGCGCACATCGGCGCCGATAACGATCGTGCCGGTTCGCTCGTTCACCACCACCTTCGCCGGCGTATCCGTCTCGACGACAAGGTTCTCCAGATCGGCCATCAGGCGCGTGAGGTCTGCCGTTCTCGGCTTCTGGACGATGACTTCCTGCGCGTCCTTCGCCTCTGCCACCGGGCCGCCGAAGCGAGCCGAAGCATAACCGTTAACGACATCGGCGATGCGGATGGCCGTCGAGAAATCGGGGTTTCGTAGCTGCAGAACGAGATTAACGGAATCCTTGAAGCGTGATGGCAACTCGCGCTCGATGATGGCGCCGCCCGGCACTCGCCCGGCGGTCGTCACACCCTCGGTGACCGTTGCGGTCTGGCCTTGCGCGGTGAAACCCGAGACGACGACGGAGCCCTGCGCGACCGCGTAGATCTGGCCGTCGGCACCCGACAACGATGTCATGATCAGTGTGCCGCCCCGCAGCGACGTCGCGTCGCCGAGCGAGCTGACGTTCACGTCGATACGGCTTCCGGGGCTGGCAAAGGGCGGCAGATTGGCCGTGACCATGACGGCCGCCGTATTCTTTGCGTTGGACTGGCTGCTCTGCGTGGAGATGCCTAGGTTCTGCAGCATCGCGCGCATTGACTGCTCGGTGAATGGCGAGGCGCGGAAGCCGTCGCCGGTTCCCTGAAGGCCTACGATAAGACCGTATCCGATCAGCTGGTTGTCACGACCCGCCTGCAGGGAGGCAATGTCCTTGATGCGCGAGTTCATGGCCGCAGCAGGCGCGACGGCCAAGACATTCGGGGACAGAAAAGCGAGGGCTACGAATAGGCGGAAAAACATCTTCATTTTGCGGCCACGTGTATGGTGCCGTCGGCGAGCACGGTGCCGCTGACAATCACACCGGAATCCATGTTGCGAACGCGGATGAGCTGGCCCGTCATACCGTCTTCAAGCGGCGACCCGGCTGCCGATATCGTCATCGAGCCGAGCGTGAAGATCAGCCGGATCGACGAGCCGCGCGTCACGGTATAGGGCTCCCGCAGGGCCGAGACCGAGATCGTGCGTCCCGGCAGGAGCGTGCGCTTCGAGATCATCCCTTCGACCTGGCGGATCGACTTTGCATAATCGCCCTTCAGGTTGGGATTGGTCACTTCCACTTCCTGGAGCTGGGTGCCCGAAACGGTTTCGCCGGGGTAAATGGTAGTTGTCGGAACAACCGCATAGCCCATGCCGGCAGCGGCTGCTGCCTGCGGCGCAGCACATGCGGTGATCGTAATGGCGGCAGCTGCCACCCATCCGAGGATACCGTTGACCCGGCAAAACATCATGTTTCGGCCCTTCCCGATTACTTCAGGTTCTTGCTGACGATGGAGGCCATTTCGTCGGCGGTGGTGATGACCTTGGAGTTCATTTCATAGGCGCGCTGCGCCGATATCAGCTCGGTGATTTCCTTCACCGGATCGACGTTCGACGATTCGAGGTAGCCCTGCTTCATGTAGCCGAATCCCTCTTCGTCGGGCGTACCGACAACAGGATCGCCGGAGGCGGGCGTCTGCTGAAACAGGTTGTCGCCGAGCGGCTGAAGACCGGCCTCGTTGACGAAGTCGGCGATCTGCAGCTGGCCGAGCACGGTCGGATCGGTGTTGCCCGGCAGCTTCGCAGAAACTTCGCCCGAGCGGCTGATCGTTACCTGCGTCGAGCCCTGCGGGATCGTGATGTTCGGCGCCACGAGATAGCCGTCCACGGTGACGATCTGGCCGGTCTCGTTCTTGTTAAATGCGCCGGCGCGGGTGTAGAGCGTGGTGCCATCCGGCGCCTGGACCTGGAAGAAGCCGCGGCCGATCAGGGCCACATCGAGGTCGTTGCCGGTCTGCGAAAGCTCGCCCTGGATGTGCAGGTTGCGGACGGCAGACGTCTGGACGCCGAGACCGATGTTTGCACCTTCCGGTACGATCGACTGGTTCGCGCGGTTGGAAACGCCTTTAGCGCGCTCGGTCTGATACAGCAAGTCGGTGAATTCAGCGCGAGCGCGCTTGAAACCGGTCGTGTTGATGTTCGCGATGTTGTTAGCGATGACTTCAAGATTGGTCTGCTGGGCATCCATACCCGTTGCAGCAATGGCAAGCGCTCTCATGGCTTCGTCCTTAAATCAATTACATCTGCATCCGGGTAACGTCGAGAAAGGCCGAAACAACCTTGTCGCGAATGGCGATCGCGGTCTGAAGGGTCTGCTGCGCCTGCATGACGGCATCGACGACTTCACGTGTCGTGGCGGTGCCCTTGATGCCGGCGAAAGACATACTTTCCGCGTTCTTCAGGGTGTTCACGGCTCCGGTCGCGACATTGCTGAGAACCGCGCCGAACCCGCCGTCGTTTGCCGCGCTTTCTGCAGCGGAGGAGGCCGTGGAGTTGTCCTGGTCGATGGCGGCAAGGCCGCGGGTCATCGACAGGGAGCTTACACTATTGACGTTGTTGATCATTATTGGCTCTTCAGTAGATCGATCGTTGCCGAGATCAGGTCGCGGGATTGCTTGATGGTCTGCAAGTTGGCGTCGTAGGAGCGGTTCGCTTCCCGCATGTCGGCCATCTCGACCAGCACGTTGACGTTCGGAAGCTTGACGACGCCCTTTTCGTCCGCAGCCGGATTGCTGGGGTCGTATTCGGTAATGAACTTCGATTCATCTTCCCCGAGCTTCTTGACGTTGACCGTGGTGACGCCATTGGCGCGATCCACGGCTTCCCCGAAGGTAATCGTCTTGCGGCGATAGGGATCGGCGCCGGGCGTGTCGCCGGTCGAGCGGGCGTTGGCAATGTTTTCGGACACGATGCGCAGGCGCGTCGATTGCGCCTCCAGTCCCGATCCTGCGATTTTGAGTGCTGCTGATAAAGGATCCATGACCTTAGCTCTTCACCGTCATCAGCATCATCCGATTGAACGAGCTCACCAGCGAGGTGTTCAAATCGTATTGACGCTTGATTTCACCGGACTTGGAAAGTTCCTCGGCGAGGCCGACCGTGTTGCCGGATTCCTGGACGCCGATCTCCTGATCGAGAGCCGCATCCTTGACGTCGATGTCACTCTTCGTACCCAGATCGTTGCCGGTCAGGTGCGCAGCATTGGTGCGCGCCATCGTGATATCCGACCTATCGAGGGCAGCCTGGAAGGGCGTGATATCCTTGGCGTGATATTTCGGCGTGTTCGCGTTCGCGATGTTGCCGGCAACAACCTCCTGACGGATCGTCAGCCATTCGGCCTGCCGCGAGGCCAAGTCGAAAAGTTGAATCGGTTGCATGGGAACTCTCCGTTTTTACTGAGGCGAACCTACGGCGGTAATCTTGCGTCAGACTTACGGAGAATGCGTTGCGAAAATCGGGACCTTGTTGGTCACTAATGCGAAGAAGGCTCCGACCGTATCCAGTGGAGCCTTCGGCTGATTCGCTGCGTGGCGGCAGGCACTCAATTGTGCTGATAGACATCGCCCTTGGAGGTGATGATGACCCATTTGCCATCGCGTTCCTCCAGTGTCGCCAGCCGACTTTCGTCCGGTAGAATGGATCCGACACGCACGACATACATCCCTGATGTGTCTTCGATCAAGGCACGACCGTTTGCCACATGGAGGAGGCGAAAACCCGATTTGCCAGGAAACGGCTGCTCTTCGGCCGGCGGTCCGTTGTCGTCTTCCTTGCCGATGGTGGAGACCGTCGCCGTCGTCAGCGGATCGACTGGAATCTCGGGCTTCTTTTCGTGTTGGTTCTTGTTGGCCATCGCCAGCGGCGAGACGCTGAAGACGTTCCGCGCCGGCCAGTCCGGAAGGTCGCGCGTCCGGTCGCCCTGCGCGACATTGATGCCGAACTTGTCCTCGTTGAAGAAGACGTACCACGGAAAGAACGCGGACGCTCCTGCCAGGACGAGGCCGGCAATTGTCAGGGCACGGTCGAGAAAGATGGTTTTGCGCCGGAGAGGCTTCAGCGGGGCGATCTTCTCATCGTCATCGAAATCGTTCACGTCGCGCCTTTCTATCTGCGGATATTCGGCTGGCCGCCGATGCCGGCCGCCGCCTTCAGGGCGCCAGCCAAATCGGCAAACGCATCCTGCGAATCGACGTCGCCCGGCGACTGTTTCAAAACATCGTAAATAATCGGTACCTGCTTGACCGCCATGTCGAGATCAGGGTCGGCGCCTGGACGATAGCCGCCGATCAGGCGAAGGTCGCGTGTCTCCTCGAAGCGGTGGATGAGCGTTTTCAGGCGAGACACGAGCTTCTCCTGATCCGGGGTCCAGGCCTTGCGCGCCAAACGCGAGATCGAGGCAAGCGGATCGATCGGTGGATAGCGTCCCTCCTCCGCGAGGCTGCGCTGCAAGACTACGTGGCCGTCCAAGATGCCGCGCGTCGAATCCGCGATCGGGTCGTTGTGATTGTCGCCATCAACCAGGATCGAAATGATCGCGGTGATGGTCCCCGTGCCTTCGGGGCCGGGACCTGCGCGCTCCAGCAGGCGCGGCAGCTCGGTAAAAACCGAAGCTGGATAGCCGCGCGCGATCGGCGGCTCGCCGGATGCGGTCGCGACTTCTCGTATGGCATGGGCAAATCGTGTGACGCTGTCAACGATCAGCAGCACGTTGTCGCCCTGGTCGCGGAAATGCTCGGCGACGGTGACGGCCGTCAGCGGTGCCATCTTGCGCAGCATCGGGCTCTCGTCGCTCGTCGCGACGACGGCGATCGCCTTCCTCATGTTGGCGCCAAGCGTATCCTCGATGAACTCGCGCACTTCGCGGCCACGTTCGCCGACCAGCGCGATCACGACCTTGTCGAAGGCATCGGCGCGCGCCAGCATGGAGAGCAGTGTCGACTTGCCGACGCCCGAGCCGGCGAAAATGCCGAGGCGCTGCCCAAGGCAGAGCGGCGAGAAAATGTCGATGGCGCGAACGCCTGTTTTGAAGCCTTTCTCCACGCGCTTTCGCGTCATGGATGGTGGAGCGGTGTTCGAAATGGAGCGGCGGCCGAGCCCTTCGACGATCGGACCCAGGCCATCGATCGGCTCGCACAGCGCGTTGATCGTGCGTCCGCACCACCTTTCGGATGGCGAGATGCGGAACGCACCCTTGCGGATCACCGTGTCGTGGATGCCGATCGGCTCGCCCGGCTCGATTGGGCAGACGTAGGTCAGTTCAGGCTCGACGCGGACGACCTCACCGAGGTGGATGCCGGTCGACGATTTGTGCGCCACGAATTCGCCCAGGCGCACCTGACGCGACAGCCCCGTGACCGTGTAGTGGCCGGCGGCTATTGTCTGGACATGGCCGCCGGGCGCGACCAAGAATTCTGGATTCCAATAGCGCGAGACGAGCCCGGCGAGGTGCGCGAGCTTCGGCGAGAGATCGGCTTCAGTGAGCGGCGTTTGGCTCATGGGTCAGACCTCGGCTAGCGGCTGCCGCCGAGCGTCTTGATCGCTTCGCTGAACGAGGCCTCGCTGTCCTTCGAGAGCGACGTCATGCTCTCGAAGGCGCGATTGACTTCGATCAGTTGCGTGATTTCGCGCATGGCGTTGACGTTGGAATTTTCCAGGTAGCCCTGCTGAACACCGACATTGAAGCGATCGGTGACGGCACGCGGCTGCTCGGTCGTCATGATGCCGCTGTTCTCATAGCGCAGATAGCCCTTGCTGATATCGGCTTCGAAGAGACCCAGCGAGCCGACCTGTCTGCCGTCCTGATAGATCAATCCGTCAGCGCCGACTTTCGGTTCGCCAGCGGCCGTGTTGAGCGTGATCGGCGCACCACCGGCATCGAGAACCGGATAACCGCGGACCGAAACCAGCTCGCCGTTTTCCTTCATCGTGAAGCGGCCATCCTTGGTCAGAACCTTGCCGGCCGGCGTTTCCAGAGAGAACCAGGCATCGCCCTTGATCGCGAAGTCGAGCATGTTTCCGGTGTGCTGGAGCTCACCGCTGTCACCCGAGAGATAGTCGTTGCCCTGTGACACATAGGCGATCTTGGCGTTGATCTTGTTGCCGGTCTCACCGAGCATCTCGTCGAACTTCACCTCCGTCGCGCGGAAGCCTGTCGTGTTCACGTTCGCCATGTTGTCGGCGATGGTGGTGAGGCGACGTTCGAGTGCGATCTGCGACGACAACGAAACATATAGACCGGATTGCATCCCGATAGGCTCCTGCATTGGCGATGAACGGTACGAAATCCGGGTGTTTGCAGTCGGTTGGACCACGGATCTCGCTGAGGCGGCATCTCAGAAACAGGCACGGATGCCCATTCGTCACCAATAAGCTGACAGCAAATGCTTGCGCGAAGCTGGCATGGAAAAGCTCGGGTTTGCAGGGCCAATCATCAGCCTCACGCAAGCCAGCAGCCCTATCCCTTGGGTTGAAAATAACGATCAGGTTTGGACTGACGATGAATATCATTATCGGATTTGTGATTACCTGCGGCTGCATCATCGGCAGCTTCATGGCGATGGGCGGCCATGTGGAGGCGCTTTGGCAGCCTTTCGAGCTCGTCATCATCGGCGGCGCAGGCCTGGGCAGCTTCGTCATGGGCAACCCGATGAAGGTCGTGAAGGATTCCGGCAAGGCGCTTGGTGAAGCGTTCAAGCACACCGTCCCGAAGGAACGGAATTATCTCGACACGCTTGGTGTTCTCTATTCCCTGATGCGCGACCTTCGTACGAAGTCCCGCAACGAGATCGAAGCACATATCGACAATCCGGCCGAATCCTCGATCTTCCAGTCCGCTCCGACGATCCTCAAGAACAAGGAACTGACGGCATTCATCTGTGACTACGTTCGCCTGATCATCATCGGCAATGCCCGCTCGCATGAAATCGAGGCCTTGATGGACGAAGAGATCAACACGATCCTTCACGACAAGATGAAGCCCTATCACGCCATCCAGACGATGGGCGACGCCTTCCCGGCCATCGGTATCGTCGCCGCCGTTCTCGGCGTCATCAAGGCGATGGCACACATCAACGATTCGCCTGAGGTTCTCGGCCACCTGATCGGCTCGGCGCTCGTCGGCACCTTCCTCGGCATTCTCTTGTCCTATTGCGTATGTTCGCCGATCGTTTCCCAGATCAAGATCGTCCGCAACAAGCAGCATCGCCTTTACGTCATCGTCAAGCAGACGCTGCTTGCCTACATGAACGGCTCCGTGCCGCAGGTTGCTCTCGAGTACGGTCGCAAGACGATCTCGGCCTATGAGCGTCCTTCGATCGACGCGGTCGAGCAGGAAATGATGAACCCCGGCGGCGAGAACAAGGCGGCGTAAACGATCATGAACGCTACCCTCAAGACCCCCCTTATGGACGAAGCCCTGCTTGCCAAGCTGACCGGCAGGCTCGGCGACAAGGCGACCATCGAGAAGATCTGCGGCGCCTTCGGCGATGTCTACACGGTCTTCCTGCCCGACATCATCAAAAGCGAGACCAATCTCGATGTCGAGGTCGCCTATCTCGGCTGCGACAGCGGACATAAGAACGACCTCGTCGCCGATCTCGGCGGCAACGTGACGCTCGTTGACGCAACACTCCGCAACTGGTCGCAGAACATTACGCTGGCCTGCGGCAACAGCTTCGTCATCACGCTGATGGAGCACCTGTTGGGTGCGGCGGCCGAGACCGTCGAGCAGCCGGCCGACCGCCTGCTGTCCGTGATCGAACTCGAGCTTGCGGTCATGGTTTTCGACAAGATCGCCAATGTTCTTCGCTCGGCAGTGAACGCGCCTGGCGGCTTCGAGCCGGCCCTAGAGCTTCCCTATGCGTTCGAAACCCGCGCCAAGCCGGCCGAAGACAAGCCCGACGAGTTTGCGGCCGCGATCAACATGTCGATCACGCTTTCCGGCATTACCTCGGATTTCTCGCTGATCGTTCCCCAGGCTGCTCTGCTGAAGACGAGCGTGACGGCTCCAAAGGCCAAGGGGCAGCCTGCCAAGTCGTCCGAATGGACCGATCAGCTCAGCGAGCAGGTGCGCCGCTCGCAGGTAACGCTCAACGCCAAGATCCGTCTGCAAGACCTGACGCTCAAGACCATTTCGAAGCTTGCGGCTGGTGATGTCATCCCCTTCTACGATCGCGGCGACGTCCGCGTCGAAGTCAGCGCCAACAGCAAGGAATTGTACGTCTGCGAGTTTGGACGTTCGGGCGAGAATTACACCGTCCGGGTAAAGGATACGATTAACTCGGATGACGAGCTCATCCGCCACTTGATGAATTAGCCCATTTTCCAACCGGCTGCCGCACGGCAGCTTGAGGCAAGTTTCAACTGGAATAGTGATTTCATGGCGACGAAGAAGACACCCAAGACCAGCGACCTTTCAATGGAGCTCCCGGGCAACGAGGCCGAGCTCGATCAGGCCATCGATGACCTGCGCGGCGTCCTGAAGACCGACGCGGAAGGCGGCCTGCCCGACTTCACCGACGAGAGCGACGGCTTCAGCGGCAGCACTGATCTGTCCACCTTTGGCGGCGATTTCGAAGACGCGGCCGAGGAGCCTGCGTTCGGTGGCAGCGATTTCGGTGCAACGTCCGACTTTGGCGGCTCCGCCGATTTCGGCGACACCTCCTTCGGTGCGGTCGCTTCCGAACCGGCGCCGCTTGGCAGCGCCATGCAGTCGAACCTTGACCTGATCATGGACATCCCGATCGACGTTCAGATCATGCTCGGCAGCAGCCGCATGCAGGTCGCCGGCCTGATGAACCTGAACGAAGGCGCGACTATCGCGCTCGACAAGAAGATCGGCGAGCCGGTCGAAATCATGGTGAACGGCCGCAAGATCGCGCGCGGTGAGATCACCGTTCTGGAAAACGACGACACGCGTTTCGGCGTGAAGCTGATAGAAGTTTTGAGTACGAAGAAAGCCTGATCCCGGTGCAGGGACGGAGAGGTTAGACCATGATGGACTTTGACGATTTCGGCGGCGCTCTTGCCGAGAAACCGTTGACCCAGGCTGAAAAGGCGGCGGCCGTTCTCCTCGCTATGGGGAAAGGGGTCGCCGGCAGGCTGCTGAAGTATTTCACGCAGGCCGAGCTGCAGACGATCATCGGCTCGGCGCAAACGCTGCGCGCCATTCCGCCGGATGAACTGCTCGGACTTGTCGCCGAATTCGAGGATCTGTTCACCGAGGGCGCCGGTCTTATGGACAACGCCAAGGCGATCGAGAGTATCCTTGAAGAGGGCCTGACGCCTGACGAAGTCGACAGCCTCCTCGGCCGCCGCACGACCTTCCAGGCCTACGAGACGTCGATCTGGGACCGCCTCGGCGAAGGCGACCCGGCCTTCATCGGCAAGTTCCTCCTGCGCGAGCATCCGCAGACAGTTGCCTATATTCTCTCCATGATGCCCTCCTCGTTCGGCGCCAAGGTCCTGATGCAGATTCCCGACGGGCGCCGCGCGGACATCATGAACCGTACCGTCAACCTCAAGTCCGTCAGCCCCAAGGCCGCACAGATCATCGAGAAGCAGGTTATGACCCTGTTGGCCGAGATCGACGCCGAGAAGAATTCGATCGGCTCGACGAAGGTTGCCGAGTTGATGAACGAGATGGACAAGCCGCAGGTCGATACCCTGCTCACCTCGCTCGAATCGATCAGTCGCGAATCGGTCAACAAGGTCCGGCCGAAGATCTTCCTCTTCGACGACCTCATGCTCATGCCGCAGCGCAGCCGCGTGATGCTGCTGAACGATATCTCGTCCGACATCCTCACGATGGCATTGCGCGGCTCGGCGGCCGAAATGCGCGAGGCGGTGCTCGCCTCGATCAGCCCGCGCCAGCGCCGCATGATCGAATCGGATCTGCAAAGCGGAACAGTCGGCATCAATCCGCGCGAAATCGCGATCGCGCGGCGCGCCATCGCCCAGGAAGCGATTCGCCTGGCAAATTCCGGTCAGATCCAGCTCAAGGAAACCGAGGGCGAAGGTTCGGCTGCGGCCTGAGCCGCTGTTGTTGTGCACGAAGCGCCCTCTCCCTACAGCCGCGGTTGATCGCGGCGGCAAAAGGGAGATACCCTTCCAGAAAGGCCGCGCCCTGGCGCGGCCGTTTCTATTGATGGAGGGCCTCGGCCTTGGCCGACGACGACAAGGACAGCAAAACAGAAGACCCGACAGCGAAAAAGAAAAGCGACGCTGCCGAGAAAGGCAACGTGCCGTTTTCGCGCGAGGTGCCGCTTTTTGCCACCGTGCTTGCCACCTTCGTCTACATCATCTTCTTCCTGCCGGAGGGGCTCAGCAAGGTCGGCGAGGCGCTGAAGGACATTTTCGAACAGCCTGACCAATGGAAGCTCGAAACCGGACCGGACGCGCTTTCCCTGTTCGTTCACCTGGGCTGGGTCTCGGCAGCATTGCTTGCGCCGGCCTTCATCCTGTTCATGGTATTCGGTGTCGCCGCGTCCATCTCGCAAAACCTTCCGACGCCGGTGCTCGAGCGTATCCGGCCGCAATACTCGCGTATTTCGCTCGCCAAGGGATGGTCGCGGCTGTTCAGCCTGCCTGGCCTCGTCGAGTTCGGCAAATCGCTGACGAAGATCGTCATCGTCGGCGTCGTCATGTTCTTCGTGCTGAAGAGCGAATACTTCAACGCAATCGACGCGATGTTCTCCGATCCGCAAACGATCTTCACGCGCATGATGACGTCGATGCAGAAGATTACGATCGTTGTCCTGATCGCTACCGCTGTCGTGGCGATCGCCGACTTCTTTTGGACGCGCTATCACTGGTTTACCGAACTGAAGATGACGCGGCACGAGGTCAAGGAAGAAAACAAGCAGTCGCAGGGCGATCCATTCGTCAAAAGCCGCCAGCGCTCGGTGATGCGCGACCGCGCCCGCCGCCGCATGATCGCCAACGTCGATCGCGCGACGCTCGTGATCGCCAACCCGACGCACTTTGCCGTCGCCCTGCGCTACGTACGAGAGGAGAACGATGCGCCTATCGTCGTCGCCAAGGGTCAGGATCTAATTGCGTTGAAAATCAGAGAGATCGCGGAAAGGAACGGCATTCCCGTTTTCGAAGACCCGCCTCTCGCGCGCTCCATGTTTGCGCAAGTCTCGGTCGATAGTGTCATACCGTCTGTATTCTATAAGGCAGTCGCGGAACTCATCCATCGGGTTTACGCGACGCAAGCCAAGAACAAACGGGTAAGATAGCCGAATGAAAAAATGCCCCTACTCTACCCAGCGTGAAAAAATCCTGGCGGAAGCAATCAGCCCGGTCGCCACGGAATTGCGGCTTCTGGACGCTTCGGACCTCATCTCTCTTCTGCGCTTCGAGTACTACGGCAATCTTTCCGATCTGGTATCGTCAGCCGCCGAGCTTTTCTTCCATCCCGGCACGGTCAATTTCGGCCATGGCGGCAGCTATACGTTGGAATGGGGCGGCAAGCCCGAAGTGGTGATCGACCTCGAAATCAAGCCGCGCGACGTCACGATCTATGCGCAGCTGACGCTTGCCGAGGCGCATGCCGGCATTGAGATCAACCACATCGCCTTCCAGAACCCCTCGACGGATCCGGACGAAAACACCGCTTTCCTCGAGCAGAGCCTACGCGACGCACGCTATAACGTCGAGCCATTGCAGGCGTTGGCGGGTTAAAGCACGTCAGGCACGTTCCTGTCAGCTTATGTATCCAAGGCGAATTGCTTTTGCGATCGCCTGGATTCGGTTGACCGAATCCAGCTTGATCGTTGCCGAGCCAAGATAGGCGTTGACGGTATGCACGGAGAGGCCGAGCTTCTCCGCAATCTCTTCGCTGATGCGCCCGTCGCCGGCAAGCTGCAGGCAGGCAATCTCGCGTTCGCTGAGAGCTTCGGCCGCCGCCACACGGCGCTCGTCGAGCGAGAGCAGATCGATCATGACTTGGCAGGACCTCGCATGCAATTCGACAATCATGTCGCTCGCCGGCTCGAGATCATCGCCCGTGAAGACAACGAAGCCATTGCCGACGGCGCCAAGGCGCACTGGAAAGGCCATGCCGGAAAACGGAAGAAGGCCGTCCTTCAGTCGCGTCATGAAGGGAGCAATGCTTGCGGGCCGGGGAGCGGCGCGATCGAGCCCGCCGGCCCACACGACCGGAAGGAGCGACTTCTCGATATGATCAAGCAGCGCTTCCCCATGGGCGTCGATGAATGCCCGGCTGAAGCCACTATTGGTCGGGCCCCAGTTCTCCAGCTCGCAAACCAGGCGCTGCTTTGCGGGGACGCCGACGGCGCTGATACGGTAGACCGCGAAGTTCTGGGCATCGGCGAGCTTCTGCATGCCGATCAGGCGCGGGAACAGATCAGACCGACTCGCCACCTTGTTGACCCGCACGCCGCGCATCATTTCCGAATTTCCCATCGACCGACCGGATGGCTGCCCCATAACGCCGTCCCCTTAGACGAGATTGTTCCTGACCGCGAATGCGATGGCCTCGGAACGAGTCTTCGTGGCCGTCTTTCGCATGACACTGGTGATGTAGTTGTTGATGGTGTTGCGGGAGATGCCGAGGATCATCGCAATCTCGTCGCTCGTCTTGCCTTCGGCGATCCAGAAAAGGCACTCCAGTTCCCGATCAGTCAGTTCGAAGTCCCGGTCAGCCTTGGTGGCTCCGCATTGCAGGAAGCTCGCGAAATAGGCCGCCAAAAGCCCCACATCCCGCAACCGCTCCTGCGACAGAATGAACCCATCATCAAACAGGAACATCAGCACCAGGCGCGAACGACCGATGTTGAACATCAACGAACAGTATTGGCGGCTGGCGCCATCAGGCGCGTCCGCCGTATCCGGCAAGAGGGCGAAATGCGGCTGGAAGAGCAGCATGCATTTTTCGAGTTCCGTCGCGCGGGCGAAGCCGCCGACGAAGGCATGCGCCAGGTTGGTGACGAGATCGAACGGCCAGTCCGAGGAGACCACGAAGTCGAGGCCGGCCTCCTGCACCAAGTCTGCTCGCGCCAAGAGATAGTGCGACGCGCCAACATAGTCCGTCAGTGCGCGCAACCCGGGTTGCAACCGTCCCGTGTTCGAGATCTCGCAGAGTTGTGCGATCAATTCGTCGCGTGAAGAGAGGTTTGTCGCGGCGATACCAACGAAGTTTGCCTTGTGCGTATCGCTCTTGAGAGCCTGCAATATATGCATGTCCATTGGCAAAACCCCGCGGCTGTAAACCACCTACGACAGAAGCTTGATCCGCATGCTCCTGAACAAATTACGACCTCTCCGCGAATCATCCAAGATTACGATAGGTGGCACAATTCACCATCTCCGAGTTCTTGGGATTTACATTTTCTGCATTTTGTGCCCTGATTCGCGCACAATTCCGCTTGTTAAGGAATTCTTAATTTAAAGTGATTCGGGGAATTCTGACAATACGATTCGCGTAAAACGCGTGTTCATATCAGCCCTCCGTCAAGTTCTATCCTCAGAAATCTTCATGCCCGCATTCGAGCGATGGCAAAAGATGACTGGATAGCTGTGGAGCGCGTGGGCAAAAGAAAAAGGCCGGTTGCCCGGCCTTTCTTTATGCGGCGGCGTTGTCGACCGCCCATTTTCTAAGGATTTTCGCGGCGCGTTCCTCGTTGATCTCGACCATACGCGCCAATTTGCGTTCCGGGCCTTCCTTGACGCGACGATTGAAGTTGCCGTCGTCGTCGCCGAGGCTGAGCAGGTCCTCGGTGCTGTCGAAACCGAAGTCCGAACCGAAGCCATCCATGAGCGCACCACCGGCGCCCACGCCTCCTGCCGGAGCGAAATCCGGAAGTTCGAGACCCGCGCTTTCCGGCGAGGTGTCGCCGATGACCGCCGTACCATTGCCCGTTACGCTGCGGATCATCGGGCGGATGCCCATCCAGATCACCAGGAAAGCGACTGCGACGAAGGCGAAAGAGTTGATGATGCCCGCAAGGTTGCGGCTCAGCATATCCATGACCCGGACGCCGCTGCCGGTCTCCTCGAGAAGCTGGTTCTCCAGGAAGTCCATAGCCGTGACGGTCACGACGTCGCCACGGTTGGCCCTGATGCCGGCGGCCGATGCCACGATCTTCTGCATCTCTGCGAGATAGGCGTCGACCTTCGCCTGATCCGCGGGCTCACCGACCATCTGGGCAATACGGCCCTTGTTGACGACGACGGCGATAGAGAGTTTTTCGATCTTGTAGCTGTTGCGCGTCGTAGCAGTCGTCTTGCTGTTGATTTCGTAGTTGGTCTGTTCTTCTTTCTTGTCGGACTTGTCTTGCGATTCCGGACCGGTGGCGCCGCCGGAGTCTGGCGCTGCCTGCGGAATGTTCTGCTCGACGGTGGTCGCGTTGTCGGACTGCTTCTGCTGCGACTGAGAGGCTTCCTTCGTCGTCCGAATCGAGCGCTCGACCTTCGATTCCGGATCGTAGGTCGTTTCCTGGATCTGCTGGCTGTCGGTGTTCAGTTCGGCCGTAACGCTGGAGCGGAAGTTATCCATACCCAGGAACGGTGCGAGCGCCTTGTCGATATTGGTTTCAACTTCGCCCTGGACGTTCTGAACGATGTTCAGCGAACGGTTCAGCGAACTGTTGCTGGCTTCGTCACCGGAAGCGAGCAGTTGCCCAGCCGAATCGAGGATCGTGACATCACCGACATCGAGGCCGGGAACGGCTGACGCAACAAGGTGGCGGATCGACGTCGCTGCATTCCGGCCGGCGGCGGCGCTTGCGCGAATCATGACGGACGCTGTCGGCTTCTGTTCGGCTTTGCGGAAGTTGCCGACCTCGGGCATGACGATGTGAACACGAGCGGCGGTGATGCCGGAGATCGACTGGATCGTGCGACCAATTTCACCTTCGAGCGCGCGAACCCGCGTGACTTCCTGCATGAATGAGGTTAGGCCGAGCGAGCCGACATTGTCGAAGAGTTCGTAGCCTGCATTAGCGCTGTTTGGGAGACCCCGCTCGGCGAGCAGGAGACGCGCCTTGCCGGTCGTGCCGGCGGGAACCGTAATGCTGGAGCCGTCGGTTCCGACCTGGAACCCAATATTCGCTTCGGCAAGTGCTATGCTGATCTGGTTCAGATCAGGCGTATCAAGCCCGACATAAAGGGTTTCCTGGGCGGGTTTGTTGACCAAGAAGGCTGCCGCCAGGATCAGCGCGACTGAAACGACGCCCACGCCGGCCAGCGCCAACAGGCGATTCCGCCCTAGCGAACTGAAGTTCTTAAAGATTTGAACTAATTGATTTAACAGATTCATTCTGTTCTCGCACGACCGTCACAGACAAAGCGGGCTTATTGCCTCATCTCGACGATAGATGCCGAAACTTGTGCGAGCGTTTCGTGGGGAAGTGCGAGTAGAACCCGGATTAGAAGAAGTCGAAGTCTCCGGCTGCCTTCGCCAGAGGCTGAACGTTGCCATGATACATGGAGCCGCCGAGCGCCCGCTGCATTTCGCTGAGCTTGACAAGGCTCAATGCCGTCGCGACATCGACCGCCCAGTCCTGCGGGATTTCGCCGGTGATGGTGTCGATGAACTCTGCAAGACCGCGCGTCTTCTGCACGGCAAGATCGATTCCTTGCATGACCTTCACACTCTCCGGCGAGTTCAGCAGTTCGGCACCGCCCCCGACTTCGAGGAGCTGCGGCTCGATCCGTTCGATCAGATAGGCGACGTCATGCAATTCCGAGACGATACGCATCAGGACATCAGGCAGGGCTTCAGCGGGCGACGGCTGCTCTGTCATTGCATTCACGGTCATTAATAGGTCCTCGCCCTCAGAAGAATTCGATGCTGGTTTCGACAGGTTTCTGCGGAGCGGCCGGACGCTGCTCAAGCGCAACAGTTCTCTGCGTTTCCGCGCCGGTGAGCGGATACTGTCGAGCCCGCCCGGAGACCGGCCAGTATTCGAGCTTGCGCCCGTGCTCACCACCAGTGCTGGAGCTGATGACCGGAATGCCTTCATCCTTCAGGAACTGCACAGCAAAGGCGGCGTTCTGTTCGCCGACATTCGAGAATGTCGAGATCGTCTTCGCTCCACCGAAGATCTTGGCTTCCAGCCGGTCGCGGCGCGCGCCCTGCTTCAGGAGACCGTTGATCAGCAATTCCATCAGATGGACACCGTAACGCGTGGCGTCTCCGCCCGTCATCGGCGTGTTTCCTGTCCCCGGCAGGAGGAAATGATTCATTCCGCCAACGCCTGCCACGGGATCTCGCAGGCATGCAGCCACACACGATCCAAGGATGGTCGTCAGTACCGCATTCGGATCATTCAGGACCTTCCATTCGCCCTGGATGATATTAACGCGGCGGGCTGCTACGTCGAGATTCATTTCAATGCTCCAAATACGGCTTCGATCGCCGCCTTCATCTTCTCGATCGTGAAGGGCTTGGCGAGAACGTTGTTGGCGCCGAGCTGCGCCGCCTTAGTGACCAGCGCACGATCGCCCTGCGCCGTCAGGATGATGAAGGCCGCCTTCTTCGTCGCCGGGTTGGCCCGAACAGCTTGAAGGAAGCCGAGGCCATCCATCTTCGGCATATTGAAGTCGGAGATGACGAGATGATGCGGCTGCTGGGTCATGATCTTCAAGCCCTGCTCGCCATCGCCGGCAGCGGTGATCTGCTTGAAGCCGAGCTGGGTCAGCGCGTCGCTGAGCAGCAGTCGACTGGTGACCTGATCGTCGACGATCAGAACTTTGATTTTCTCTGCGATGGACATTAGTCGGTTCCTTCCTTTCGGGCGGCTGTCATTTTCAAGATTTCTTCGCCGATGCCATTCAGCGGCAACTGTTGTTCGACGGCACCGAGCTCGTAAGCAACCCTCGGCATGCCGTAGACCACGCTTGTCTTTTCGTTCTGACCGAGCGTGCGCGCGCCGGCATGGCGCATCTTCAATAGGCCGGCGGCACCGTCACGTCCCATGCCGGTCAGAATCACGCCGACGGCGTTACGACCAGCCAGTTCGGCAACCGAATCGAACAGCACATCGACGGACGGCCTGTGGCCGTTCACGGGATCACGTTCGATGAGGCGGCAACAAGGTGCATGGGCGTTGGCAACCTGTAGGTGGCGTTCGCCGCCGGGTGCGAGGTAGATCTTGCCTATCTCCAGACGTGCGCCGTCGGTCGCTTCCTGCACGACCGGCGCACAGAGCCGGTTGAGGCGTTCGGCAAAGCTCTTGGTGAAGGTTGGCGGCATATGCTGCGTGATCACCGTCGGCGGGCAGTTTGCCGGGAATTTCTGAAGCACCGCAATCAACGCCTCGACGCCACCGGTCGACGAACCGATCGCAACGATCTTGCGGCCAACGCGGAAGTCGGCAACAGCAGGCGGCGGTGCAGCCGGTGCCGGCTGGGTGTATTGGCGCCGCTGCGAACGAGCGGCCGCCTTCACCTTTTCGGCAAGGTCGCCGAAAGGGCGTGCATCGCCCGGAAGCGGCTTGCCGACACAGTCGAACGCGCCGATCTCAAGTGCCGCCAGCGAGGCATCGGCGCCGCGATGGGTCAGCGTCGAGACCATGATGACCGGCATCGGACGCAACCGCATGATCTTCTCGAGAAAGTCGAGACCGTTCATATTAGGCATCTCGATATCGAGCGTCACCACGTCTGGATTGAGCTTCTTGATCGCCTCGCGCGCCTCGAGCGCGTCGCCGGCCTGACCGATGACGCTAACCTCCGGATCGGCGCTCAGCACGGCAGTGATCAGGCCGCGCATCGTGGCGGAGTCGTCGACGACGAGAACTTTAGCTGGTGCGCTCATGCCTTCCTCCCCACGCCCTTGGACGTGTAGCGGTAGGTGGTAATGCCGATGTTGTCGAAGACGTGCTTCGCGTCGCCAGAAACGCGCTCGGAATGGCCAATATAGAGATGACCGCCTTCCGGCAGCAGTTCGGCAAAGCGCGACCAGATTTTCGTCTGCGTCGGCTCATCGAAGTAGATCACCACATTCCGGCAGAAGATGACGTCGAACTTGCCCTTGAACGGCCACTGCGCCATCAGGTTCAGTTCGTTATAAGTGATCAGGCGCTTGACGCGATCATCGACCTGGAACTTGCGCCGCCCCTGGACCTCGACCTCGCTAAACCACTGCTTGCGCATGGCAGGCGACACGGTTTCGAGCGCGCTTTCGTCATAGGCGCCGGCGCGGGCAATCGCCAGAATCTTCGGATCGATATCGGTCGCCAGGATCTTGAAGTCGTAGTCGGCAACGTTCGGCATCATCGACAGCACGGTGAGTGCGATCGAATATGGCTCCTGACCATCCGAGGAGGCTGCCGACCAGATGCGGACCCTACCGCCCATCTTTGCACGATGCAGCAGGTCCGGCAGAACATGATCGCGCAGGTGCTCGAAGTGATGGTTCTCGCGGAAGAAGCGTGTGAAGTTCGTCGTCAGATGCGACAGCATTTCACGGCGAGGGGCAGAACCTGCCGGCGACGAAACGAGTGCGCAATATTCGCGAAAGCCCGACAGGCCGAGATTGCGAATGTGCTTCGACAGACGCGAGTAGACGAGCGAGGCTTTCGTCTCGTTCAGGTAGATCCCTGCATCCGAGTAGATCATCGCGGCAATTTCCATGAGGTCGCGGCGGGTCAGCGGGTATTCGCCGCTCGCCAGCACCTCGTCGGGGCTTCCCTGCCGCGTGTCTTTTGCACTCAGGGCATTCATGCAGCTTCGCTTTCCGTCTCGGGGAAAATGGCTTCTAGTTCGAGCAGGCAGATCATGCGCTTGTCGATCGCCAGGATGCCGCGGGCGAACTGGCGCTGCAGTTCCGATGCGATCTCCGGTGTCGGCTGAACATTGTCTTCGGTAACGGTCAGAATGTCGGACACAGCATCGACCAACAGGCCGACGACCTTCCGATGAACCTGCGCAACGATGATGACGTGGCGTTGCGTGGGCACCGCCGGCTTCATGCCGAGACGGGCGGATAGGTCGATGATCGGCAACACCGCGCCGCGCAGGTTGATCACGCCCCTCATGTAGGATGGCGAGTGCGGCATCGCCGTTGCCGGCGTCCAACCGCGAATCTCGCGAACCGACATGATATTCACGCAAAACTCCTGATCCCCGACGCGGAACGCGATCAATTCGCGGTCCCCCTCGTGCAGATTTTTCACGGCGTACGACATAACCTTATCCCACCGCTGCCAGCGATACTTCTTGCTTCAACGCCTGGCCGCGGGATGCACCCACGACGGCATCGACGTCCAGGATGAGCGCGACACGGCCATCACCGAGGATGGTTGCGGCAGCGATGCCGGGAACGTGCGTGTAGTTCGCTTCGAGGCTCTTGATGACGACCTGGCGCTGGCCCTGGATGGCATCGACCATGAGGGCGCGCTGACCGCCGCCTTCGGATTCGACGAGAAGCGCAACGCCTTCCACCGGATTGGCCTGGGTAGCACGGAAGTTCAGGATGCGACCGACATCGACCAGCGGGCAGAAGCTGTTGCGGATCGAGATGAGGCGGTGGCTGGCGCCGAAGGAGTGGATCGCGGAGGCTTCCGGCTGCAGCGTTTCGACGATCGCCGTCAGTGGCACGACCAGCGTCTGGCCAGCAACGGTGACGACCATGCCGTCGAGAACCGCGAGCGTCAACGGCAAGCTCATGGTGAAGACGGAGCCCTGCCCCGGCCTAGAGGTGATGTTGATGCGGCCGCCGAGCGCCTGGATCGAGCGCTTGACGACGTCCATGCCGACGCCGCGGCCAGAAATGTCGGAGATCTTGTCTGCCGTGGAGAAGCCCGGCAGGAAGATCAGGTTGTCGATTTCCTCGTCCGTCAGGTTGGCATCGGCCGGGATCAGCTCGTTGGCGATCGCCTTCTGCTTCACCTTCTCGCGATTGATGCCTGCGCCATCGTCGGCAAGCTCGATAAGGATGCGACCCGAGCGGTGCTTTGCCGTCAGGCGAACCGTACCCTCGACATTCTTGCCGTTTGCGGCCCGCTTCTCCGGCGTCTCAATGCCGTGGTCGACGGCATTGCGGATCATGTGCGTCAGCGGCTCGGCCAGCTTGTCGATGACCGTCTTGTCGACTTCGGTGTTCTCGCCTTCGGTGATCAGGCGGATCGTCTTGCCGGTCATGTCGGCGATTTCGCGGACGATACGCGACATGCGCTGGAAGACCGGCTTTACCGGTTGCGCGCGGATCGCCATGACCGAGTCCTGGATCTCGCGGGTGAGCTGCTGCAGCTCTTCGAGGCCCATGTTGATCGAGGACGTCCCGGTCGTATCGTTTTCGATGACGCTCTGTGAGAGCATCGCCTGATTGATGACGAGCTCGCCGACGAGGTTGATGAGGCGGTCGACACGGTCGAGATCGACGCGGATCGTCTGGCCCGCGCTTGCTGCAGCGGCATTGTTCTGGGCGGCGGCAGCCGCGCTTGCAGCAGCGGCGGCAGCAGATTCCTTCTTCTCGACACGGGCAGCGGCGGCAGCCATCTGCGTGACGTTGGTTGCCGTCCCGGCGGCGGCAACGGCAGCCGCGGCATCGGATTTCGGCTGTGCGGCCGGCACTTCAGCAGCACCGTCATCGAGGATGGAGAGGTCGAAGGGAACCGGGATCATCGGCAATTCTTCGACCTCGGCGGCGGCTGCCTTTGCCTCGATAGGTGTGATCTGCAGATCGCAATCCCACTCGGCGAATTCGAAGATGGTACGGATCGCGTCTTCGCCCTTGTCCGTCTTGAGCGTCACGTTCCAGTAGAAATAGGCCGCTTCCGGATCGAGATCATCGAGACCGGGCAGCGCATCCATGTTGCAGTAGCAGCTCATCTCGCCGAGACGGGAGAGGTCGCGCAGCAGCAGGGTCGCGTCATTGCCTTTGGAATAGAGGTCCGAACGCGGCTTGAAGGTGATCTCGTAGGCAGGCAGATCGGAGCCGGGTTCTTCCTCGCCGCCAAAATCATCGAAAGAGAAGGGAATCGGCTGGAAGCCGCTATCATCGGTCGGCTTCGGCGCCGGGGCGGCAGCAACAGGCGCAGCGATGGGCGCCGGCGTCGCAGCCGGGGCTTCCACGGCAGCAGACGACGTCGGCAGCTCGCCGTTGGCGAGCGCTTCCAGTTCCTTCACCAGGCCGCGGCTGCGGCTCTCATCGACGCTGCCGCCGTCGCGGGCAGCGTTGGTCAGATCGGCCAAGACGTCTGCCGACTTCAGCATGACCTTCAGGACATCCTGTGTCGGCTCAAGCTTGTTGGAACGAACGCAATCAAGTGTGGTCTCGAAGACATGCGCGAAGGCGACGAGATCATCCAGACCGAAGGCGCCAGCGCCGCCCTTGATCGAATGGACAGCACGGAACACCGCGTTGACGGTTTCCGGATCGCGATCGCCATCATTCATTTTCAGAAGACCGGATTCCAGTTCGGCGAGCTGCTCTTCGCACTCCTGGAAAAAGATCTCTTTGATTTCGTTCATATCCATAGGCGAAAATCCTGGGTTTAAGCGGTTACGCGCTCAATGGCGTCGATCAGCTTGGCAGGGTCGAAAGGCTTGACGATCCAGCCGGTGGCACCGGCCTGGCGCGCGCGGTTCTTCTTTTCCGCATCGCTTTCGGTCGTCAGGACCAGAATTGGGATCGCACGATACTTGTCGTTGCGGCGTACGCCCTCGATGAAGCCAAAACCGTCAAGGCGCGGCATGTTGATGTCGGTGACGATGACATCAGGATTGGATTCTTCCAGGACCTCGAGGCCTTCGACGCCGTCTTCGGCCTGGATCGTCTCGAAGCCCGCATTGTTGAGGGTCACGAGAAGCATGTTCCGAATGGTCCGTGAATCATCCACGGTAAGCACTTTTTTCTTCATTGCCGGATCTCCTTGGCGAGCAGATGGTGAATATCGACACCAATCAGCTGCATGGTTTTCTGAAATGCGTCCGAAACCTTGCTGAACGTGAAGGCGAGCTTGTCCTGGTCCCAGGTCTTTGCCGCGGCCATCAGGACCTGCGCGCTCAATGCACCGACGCGTTCGACTGCAGAGGCATCGATGGCCAGCTCGTTGCCGCGCAACGAAGCAAGCTTGTCACGAAGCGAGGTCGCTTCGTTTAGATCAAGCACCGCTGACAGGTTCAGCGTCTTCCCAGTTTTCCTTGCCGCCATCAGCTCTTCCTTGTCTCCTGGTTCCCGCTCAACGAATGCGAGCAGGGCTCATATACCGGTCTGTTAGTAAACAATCCGCCCTCCGACCGAGGCGACGGGCTGCACAAATCCGAAGTCCTCGTCGTCAGCCACGACATCGGCAGAGCGCCTGACATCGACGGCCGGGGATAACAGCGGTGCCGGGCGCGCGGGCTCGGCATTCTGCCGGGCAATGCGAAATTCGCGGATCGTCTGGCCAAGTTCGACGATGACGGTATGCAGGTAGTCCGCACCTTCAGCGCAACGCGTTGCGGAAGCCGCGTTGTCGCTCATCTGCACGCCAAGGCCCTTCACGTTATCCGTCACGACATCGAGGCTCGCGGCGTGCTCGCTTGCCTGATTTGCAACCGCCGCAATCGCCGTGTTGATCTCACTGACCTGACGAACGATGCTACCGATCGAATCTTGGGTCCGTCCGACCATCTGGACGCCGGCATCCACCTGCGATTTGGTTGTGCTCACAAGCGTCTTGATCTCGCGCGCGGCGTCCGCCGAACGCTGCGCCAAGGCGCGCACTTCTTGGGCCACGACAGCAAAGCCACGCCCAGAGTCGCCTGCACGGGCAGCTTCAATGCCGGCATTGAGCGCCAGGAGATTGGTCTGGAAGGCGATCTCGTCGATTGCACCGATAATCTGGCCGATTCTCTCGGCGGACTGTTCGATATCCGCCATGGCAGCGATTGCGCGTCCGACGACTTGGCCGCTTTCCTCGGCTGCCGCGCGTGTCGAAGCCGAAGCCTGCTCGGCAGCGCGACTGCCTGCGGCACCGTGGCGGACGCTTTGCGAGAGATCGGCAAGCGCGGCGGCAGAGAAGTGCAATTGATGGGCATGAGCCGACGCATTGCCGGCGAATTGCTTCGACGCATCGCCGAGCGTCTGCACGGACGTTCCAGCAACCGCGGTCTTTTCGGCGATGGCCTGAAACTCGGACTGGACGGCATCGAGCGCACCGTTGAGCGCCAGCGCGATGTCCTGGTGGGTGCCGTCTTCCTCGACAGTTGCTCGAACCGTGAGGTCACGGGCGGCAAGGCCATTGATCACATCGGCGAAAACGCGAGCGATTTCGGCTTTATCACTGTTGCGCTGATCGGCGAGCGCGCGCTGCTGGGTCGCCCGCAGGGCATTGAAGCGCAGGGATACGGCAATCTCGACGTCCACCATCACGAGGCGAATGATTGCCGCCATAAGGTCGGAAATTTCCTTGGCCCGGCGACGGCTGCTCGGCAGGAAGGAACGGCCGGCCAGCTCGGTCGCAAGGCCACCGATGAGGTGCTCGAGAACGACGCCGTGGCCTGCGACATGCCAGCGCGGGTCGAGGCCCATCTTGCTTTCGGAATCGGACAGAACCTTCACGCGCTCGGCATAGAGACTGTCGAAGCGTGCATCCGTCAAAACATCCCAATGCGAGGACTGCAGGTCGTGGAGCCGCTCGACCTGGCGCTCACTTTCAAAATTGCGTGCGGCGTCGGGAAAGGACTGAAACCGTTGGAAAAGATCACGCAGGCCGGCGGTCAGGTATAGCTGAAGATCGACGCGATGGCGCCGAACCAAATCGCAGTGCTCGGCATCGAGACCGGCAAAGCGCAGTCGGTCACGCAAGCTGCCTGCCTGCGCCCCCCTAGCCTGATCTGATGGCATTTCCTGCCCCAACGCCTGTCCCCAACCACATGGCGGGCGCGAGCCCGTCATTAATCTGTCGCCCCGGGCGGCAGCACTGCTGATTGGTGGCTTGACTCCGGCGGCTGCCGGCGGCCTGAAGCCTCCCGATCAGTAGATTCTGCTTCGGAGCCTTGATGAGATGGATTCCGGATCGACCGGTACGGCGGTGCGGCGTCATGCCTGGTGGGAACTAGTGAGTGTTCCCATTCCGACGTGTCATGCAATGTTTTATGGTTAATTCCTTGCCTGAAGGTTAATGCGTATTTTATGAATGTCGACTTTCCAGCAGGCCCTAATAACCATCTACGAATTACTGGGCTTGCGTTGCATCGCTGCTACAAGTTCGACGCAAGCTTTGTGTTATACGCCCAGAAATAACCGTGACATGACGTCAGAAGGATTGGGCAATGATTGTTCTCGGATTGGGGTCGTGCTTCCTCGCAATTGCGGTTCTCGTAGCCGTTGCGCTGCTTGACCAGATCGAAGCGAGCCGCGGCCAGGTTGCCCTGCGCGTCCTTTGAATTTCCGTAACCAGCCAGTAAAGGCCAGTCACGCGCCCGGCATGCCGGCGCGCTAAACTTCGCCTCTACCATTGTGTTTGCGTTCAGCGGAACGTCCGTTCATGTCTGCCAGACTTGGCCTCTTTATCATTCTTGGCGTGACGCTCTGGCGAGTGATCACCCTTCATTTCGACACGACCGATCTGTTCGTCGATGAGGCGCAATACTGGTTCTGGTCGCAGCATCTCGATTTCGGCTACTATTCTAAGCCGCCGATGATCGCCTGGGTCATTCGAGCGATGACGGAGCTCGCGGGATCGACCTCGATCTATTGGATCAGGGTGAGCGGACCGCTGATTCATATGGCGACCGCGATTATGCTGATGAAGACAGCCAAGCGCTTCGTCGGCCCCAAAATCGAAGGCTGGACCGGCGCCACCTTCATCACTCTGCCGGGCGTTGCGCTGTCGTCGGTGTTTTTTTCCACCGATGTCGTGCTTCTCTTCTTCCTGACCGTCGCGCTATGGGCCTATTTCGGCCTGGCCGAGAAGCGCTCCGTAGGCCTCGCCCTTCTCATGGGATATGCATTCGGCTGCGCCTTCCTCTCGAAATATGCGATCCTCTTTGTCGTTCCCGGCGGGCTAATCGCGCTCATTCTGCTTCCAAGCGCGCGCATAGCCTGGCGCGATTTTTTCCTGTCCATCATCGTTGCGCTTGCGGTCGCGACGCCGAACCTCTGGTGGAATCTTGCCCACGACGGCACGACCGTCCGTCACACCACGAACATCGCACATTGGAGCAAGCTTGGTATCGACGTCGCCGGCGGCCTCGAATTCTTCGCGGCGCAATTCGGCGTCGTCGGGCCAATCGTTTTCTTCGCGATGCTCTGGGCCGTCGCGCGCGCCATCAAGGGCAAGAACAATGAGCGAGAAGCGCTGCTGATCTGGCTGTCAGTCCCCGTCGTTCTGCTGATCACGCTTCAGGCGCTGGTGGCCAAGGCCTATGCCAATTGGGGCGTCACAGCCTACATCGCGGGAACGATCCTTGCCGTGTGGCTGCTTGACCGCCTCTGGCCGAAAGGCTTACGCCTTTCGCTTGCTATAAATGGTGCGGCCAGCTTCCTGTTTCCTCTGGCTGCGGTCTTTGCACACCAGCTCGTTCTGCCGAACGGAAACGAGATCATGAAGCGCTATCTCGGTCGCAGCGCGATCAGCCGCGAGGCTGGTGAGCTGGCGCGGCAGTCAGCCATCCCGATCATCGTCAGCGATAACCGCGATCTCCTTGCAGACATGTTCCATACGCTGCGAAACGATCCCGTCCGCATCTACGCCAAGCCGCCTGCCGGCGCACCCGACAACTATTACGAGCAGACCTTTGCCCTGCCGGGCGATGTTGCAGACAGCGTCCTCTTCGTCACCACGCATCCGGTAGACTGCGCGCAAACGCCCGAACTAGTCCAGAGCTGGCTGCCGGTGGAAGGCTACTATCGCGGGAAAACGATCTTCGCTTACAGGATTTCGCCGACCTGCCTTGCCGGCAAGTAGACCGTCATCTCGGGGCGGACAGGAGGCCAAGACAGGTTCCCATCCCCTCAACCTCCACAAACACGACGCCGCCTTTTTCGAACGCGAGACGCAGCTGCGCCTCGGTTGCACGATGAATTTCGTGGTGTTTTCCTTCATAGTCACGGATGGTACTACGCGACACGGCCGCATGCTCCGCGAGGTCGAGCTGCGTCCAGTCAAGCAATCCGCGAGCGGCCCGACACAATGCCGGGGTCAGAATTGTTTCCTTTGCGCCTTGACCCATACTGCCAAACCACCCATATTGGTTGATATAGATCATATATGTCATGTTTTAGACGGGATTTCCAGTTCGGGAGAAAGCGATGCCGCACGATACGCCTTTGATTTCGACGATCGTCGGAGGCCTCGTGCTTGCGTTCATCCTCGGCGCGCTTGCCAACAGGCTCCGCATGCCCCCCTTGGTCGGATACCTCGTCGCCGGCGTGCTCGTCGGTCCGCATACGCCCGGTTACGTTGCCGATCAGAGCCTTGCGCCTGAGCTCGCCGAGATTGGCGTCATCCTGCTCATGTTCGGCGTCGGGCTGCACTTCTCCCTCAAGGATCTCCTCTCCGTTCGCGGCATCGCGGTTCCGGGCGCCATCGTGCAGATTGGATTTGCCACGCTGCTCGGCTGGGGACTGGGCGCACTTATGGGATGGCCGACGGGAGGGAGTCTCGTCTTCGGGCTGGCCCTTTCCGTCGCTTCGACAGTCGTCCTCTTGAAGGCGCTGCAGGAGCGACGGCTGGTCGAAACCGATCGCGGCAAGATCGCGGTCGGTTGGCTGATCGTCGAGGACCTCGCAATGGTTCTGGCGCTCGTCCTTATTCCGGCGGCTGCCAGTATCGGCGGCGGGGAGCACGCGACGGTCGAGCCTCTTTCCGCCGCGCTCAGCCGGCTCTTCGGCCTCGATTTCGGCATCGGCGGCATCATCGTCATGACCCTGGTCAAAGTCGCGTTGTTTGTCGGGCTGATGCTGGTTTTCGGACGGCGTATCATTCCCTGGACGATGCACCGCATCGCGCACACCGGATCCCGTGAGCTCTTCCGCCTTGGCGTCCTTGCGATCGCTCTTGGCGTTGCCTTCGGCGCCTCCAAGATGTTCGGCGTATCGCTGGCTCTCGGCGCCTTTTTTGCAGGCATGGTTCTGGCCGAAAGCGAGCTTAGCCATCGCGCCGCCCAGGAAAGCCTGCCGCTTCGCGATGCCTTCGCGGTTCTCTTCTTCGTCTCGGTCGGTATGTTGTTCGATCCAAACATCCTAATCGAGAAGCCGCTGCCGCTGCTTGCCACCGTCTTCATCATCGTCATCGGCAAATCGATCGCCGCCTTCCTGATCGTGCTGCTGTTCCGCAAGCCCGTCGGCACCGCGCTGACGATTTCGGCGAGTCTCGGGCAGATCGGCGAATTCTCCTTCATCTTGGCAACGCTGGGCGTTTCCCTTGGCCTGCTGCCCGAGGAGGGACGCGACCTCATCCTCGCTGGCGCGATCATCTCGATCATCCTCAATCCGCTGCTCTTTTACGGCTGCGATCGTCTGCGTCCCATGCTGGAGCGGACAAGGCGCGAAGAACCTGTCGCCGAACCGACGGCAGAGAAGCTACCAGAACCGGCTGACGAGACCGCTGCAGAGGAGGACGAGATGCATCCGACGGCGCTTCGGGGGCACGCGATCCTTGTCGGCTATGGCCGTGTGGGCAGTATCATTGGCCAAAACCTGAAATCGTCCGGGACGCCTTTCCTCGTGATCGAGGACTCCGACAAGCGCATCGGTGAACTGCGGGATCAGGGAATGGAAGCAATCAGCGGCAATGCGGTGTCGCGTGATGTGCTCGACCTTGCCAACATCGCCGGCGCCCGCAGTCTCGTCATCGCCATCCCCAATGCCTTCGAAGCCTGCGGCATCGCCGAGCAGGGCCGCGCCATCAACCCTTCCATCCTGATCGTCGCACGCGCGCATTCGGACGCCGAGGTCGCCGAGCTGGAGGAATATGGTGCAGACACCGTCATCATGGGCGAACGGGAAATCGCCATGGGCATGGTTGACCGGCTCGCTCAAGTGCATCATGACAGTGTGCCCTATGAAGGCGAAGCCGAGACTGCTACAATCGCAGCCGAGGAAACGCCTTCTCCCGACAAAGAATGAGAGACTTTTGCGCCGTTGAGCCGGTACGAGGTTGAAAATCCCAACGAACACGAGATGAGGCTCGACGCGCGCCGCATAAGCAGCCGCGTTGCAATTTCTCTCGTCGTTGCCATTTTCGCCTATCTCGGTCTGCTGCTCGGCGGCAACCTCGTCATCGGTCCGACGCGCGGCCCGAATTCAGTTTCTTCGTCCAGCAAGGACAGCCAGCCGCTACAGGTAAGTGCGCGAGACGTTGTTCGCGGCATCTTAACCGCCGAGCGCAAGGCGGCCCCCAAATACATTCCCTTTGACTCCGGCAACGCGGCAGTAAGCGCAGCGCCTGGAATCGCGCTCCTCTCAACCGGGGAGCCCACATATCCCGTCGCCTTCCACCCGCAGCTTCGCGCTGCCGACGGCAAGGCTTACGATTCGCACGGCCCGCCAGCGGCCGCGGCATGAATGCGCGCCAATCCGGCGCTTTCCATTGCTTTTAAGACACGCCGCCTGCGCGAGGAGCGCAGGGTCAAGCGTTATCAAGGATAAACAACAACATGCGTAATTCACCATGGCTGGTGTTCACCTATTCGGTGATCATTTTCCTCGGCATTCTCATCGCTTTGCCGAACGCACTGCCGCAGTCGACGCTCGACCGCTTGCCCTCGTGGTTGCCACACAACCGAGTTTCGCTCGGTCTCGACCTTCGCGGTGGCTCGCACCTCGTTCTCGAAGTCGACGAAGCGGACCTGACCCGTGAGCGTCTGCAATCGCTCCTGCAGGACGCCCGTCGCGTGCTTCGTGAGAAGAATATCCAGACGAAGTCGATCGTTCGCAACCAGAACCAGATCGTCGTCACGTTGACCGATCCTGCCCAGAGCGACGAAGCCGTCACGCAGCTGAAGACCCTCGGCAACGCGATCGCCACCGGCCTCAGCGCCGGCCAGTCCGATCTCTCGGTGACAACAAATGGCGGTAACATCATCGTCGCCTTCTCGCCGGCCGGCATCGCCAGCAACGTCGATTCAGCGGTCCAGCAGAGCCTTGAAGTCATTCGCCAGCGCGTCGACCAAGTGGGCGTTGCAGAACCGACAATCCAGCGTATCGGCGGAAACCGCGTGCTGGTGCAGCTTCCCGGCGCACAGGATCCGTCCCGTCTTCGCCAGCTTCTCGGCTCGACGGCGAAGATGTCCTTCCACATGCTCGCCCCGAACAACCAGCCTGGACCGGGCGTGACGATGCTGAAGGACGAGGAGGGCAACAGCTATCCAGTTCTCGATCGCGTCGAGATCTCCGGCGACCGCCTCTCGGATGCCCGCGTCAGCTTCGATCCAAACACGCATGAGCCGGTCGTCAGCTTCCGCTTCGACAGCGCCGGCGCAACCCGCTTCGCAGACATCACCCGCCAGAACGTCGGCAATCCCTTCGCCATCGTTCTCGACGACAAGGTTCTGAGCGCACCTGTCATCCGTGAACCGATCACCGGCGGCTCCGGTCAAATCTCCGGCAACTTCTCGGCTGACAGCGCAACCACACTGGCCGCCATGCTGCGCGCCGGTGCCCTGCCTGCCAAGCTCACCGTCATCGAGGAACGCACCGTCGGCGCCGACCTCGGTGCGGACGCTATCCGCATGGGTATCTACTCCGGCATCGTCGGCTTTGCGCTGGTCGCAGCCTTCATCTTCATCCTGTATGGCACCTGGGGCTTCCTCGCGAACTTCGCGCTGCTTATCCACACCATCTTGACCTTCTCTGCGCTCACGCTTGTCGGAGCGACGTTGACGCTGCCCGGTATCGCCGGGGTCGTCCTCGGTATCGGTCTTGCGGTTGACGCGAACGTTCTCATCAACGAGCGCATCCGCGAAGAAACGCGCAAGGGCAAGAGCGCCTTCGCCGCGATCGACACCGGCTTCCGCCGCGCCTATTCGACCATTATCGACGGCAACATGACGGCTCTGATCGCAGCGGCGATCCTGTTCTGGTTCGGCACTGGTCCGGTCCGCGGCTTTGCCGTGACCATGGCGCTTGGCCTCATCATCTCGATGTTCACGTCAGTCGCGTTCGTTCGGGTGACGATGATCGAGATTACGCGCCGTCGTAAGCTGAAGGTTCTGAACATCAGGCCGCTGATACCGATGATGTTCAACCCTTACGGCCGCCACATCCAGTTCATGAAGGCCCGCTTTTTCGGCGTGACGGTCTCGGCGCTTCTGTCGATTGCCTCGGTCATTCTCTTCATCCATCCCGGTCTCAACTACGGCGTCGACTTCCGCGGCGGCATCCAGATGTCTGTGAAGACGCAGGAGGCCAGTGATCTCGGTCGCTTCCGCGAGGGCTTGAACAGCCTCGGCCTCGGCGAAGTCTCGCTCCAATCCTACGGCGACAACAACACCATGGCGGTGCGCGCGCAGAGGCAGGACGGCGGTGAAGAAGCCCAGACGGCAGCCGTCGAGAAGCTGAAGGCGGAGATCATAAAGATCGACCCGTCGGCAACAGTGACCGGCACAGACGTCATCGGTCCGAAGGTCAGCGGCGAGCTCGCCTGGGCCGGCATCCTGTCGGTCGTCATCGCCAGCCTGGCGATGCTGTTCTACATCTGGTGGCGCTTCGAGTGGCCATTCGCTGTGGGCGCCATCGTCACGCTGATCCTCGACGTGACCAAGGCGATCGGCTTCTTTGCGCTGACCGGCCTCGACTTCAACCTGACCGCTATCGCCGCCATCCTGACCCTGGTTGGCTATTCGGTGAACGACAAGGTCGTCGTCTATGACCGCATGCGCGAAAACATGCGGCTCTACAAGTCGATGCCGCTGCGCGAGCTGATCGACCGGTCGATCAACGAGACGCTGGCACGAAGCCTCTACACCAACGCGACGGCGTTCCTGGCCCTGCTGCCGATGGCGATCTGGGGCGGCAGCGCGGTCGAAAGCTTCGCTGTTCCGATGGTCTTCGGCATTCTTGTTGCCGGTGCTTCGTCGGTCTTCATCGCAGCGCCGATCCTGCTCTTCCTCGGCGACTGGCGCCGTCGCCACGGCAAGGCTGTCGCTGCGACAGACACCGCGGGGGAGATCTTCCCCCCGGAAGAAGGCCAGCCGCGCAAGACCGTTGGCTAAGTACCGTGCTGAGGTGAAACGAAATGAGGGCGCCGGTTGCAAAGCCGGCGCTCTCAGCGCGCCAAGAGTCTCGGTGCAAGCGCCTACATGATCAAGCCGCCGACCCTCCAGCGATTCCCCGAGGTTCTGGACGCACTGGACAGTTTGGATTTGCAGCCGCGTGGAGATAGCCTAATTCTTTAGGCGGAACCTTCGAGGCAAACTCCAATTATGACGTCATGACGTTTATAATCGCACTAATTTTGGCGTTTACATCGCCCTCCAAGCCATCCGGACTGTGCTCAATGGTATCAGGCATTCATCATGTGACCCTTATCACCCGAAAGGTCCAGGCAAATGTGGATTTCTACGCGGGGTTTCTCGGCATGCGGCTGGTCAAGCAGACAGCCGGTTTCGAAGACGCCACACAACTTCATCTCTTTTACGGAGACGCCAAAGGCAGCCCCGGTTCACTGGTGACCTTCCTGGTATGGGAAGACGGATCACCCGGGCGCGTCGGCCACAGCCAGATCGGTGAACTGTCGCTTGCCATCGACCCAGCCAGCATCGGTTATTGGCTGACCCGCTGTATGAGTTTCGGGCTTCGCTCGGAAGGTCCGGCCGATGAGTTTGGTGAACCGGTCCTGCGCCTGAAGGATCCCGACAACATCATCGTCAAGCTCGCGGGAGCCCGCGATCTGAAATCTTCGGCCGTTTGGGATGGCGCGGGCGTGCCGGTGGAGCACGCCGTTCAGCGCGTGCGCGGCGTTACCATGCTGACGGAAACGCCGGCCGAAAGCCGCGACTTCGTGGAGCGCCATTTCGGCTACCGTTTCCAGGCCAACCGCGGCAACATCGATCGGCTTGTGTCAGAATCGGGCGATATCGTCGACATCCGCAATGCGCAGGGCTTCTGGTCCGGCGCTCCGGGTCCTGGGACGGCCGATCACGTCGCGTTCCGTGCCGCCAGCGAAGAGCAACTTCACAAAGTGCATGATGCGTTGAAGGAGAGCGGCGCGTCGGCGACGAACCTGCACGATCGCAAATACTTCGAATCGCTCTATGCCCGCGAGCCGGGCGGAACGCTGATCGAACTGGCGACCGACAAGCCCGGCATGACGGTAGACGAGCCGCAGGCCACGCTTGGCACCAAGCTTTTCGTTCCCAAGGACCCGATCACCGATCTCAAGGATCTGAAGGTCGTGCTTCCGCAGTTTTCGATGCCCGGCGAGCCCCGTATCAATTATCGCGATCTGCCCTTCGTCCACCGCTTCTATACGCCGCCAGACCCCGACGGCAGTGTCTTCGTCCTGTTGCACGGCTCGGGCGGCAACGAAACGACACTGATGCCCCTGCTGCACGAGGCGGCCCCGCGAGCCACACTGCTTGGCGTGCGCGGACGGGCGACCGAGGAGGGCATTCCGCGCTGGTATAAACGCATCACGCCGTTCTCCTTCGACCAGGACGACATCAAGAGCGAAGCCGAAGCCTTCGCCGCCTTCATCGAGGGCGCCGTGTCATCATATGGCCTGGATCCGAAGAAGATCGTCTATGTCGGCTATTCCAACGGTGCGAACCTGCTCAACTCGCTTCTCTATCTGCATCCCAATCTGGTACACAAAGCGGTTCTGTTGCGCTCCATGCCGGTCCTGAAGACGTTTCCACACGCCGATCTCAAGGGTACGGATCTTCTGGTCATCAGCGGCAAGACGGATGCATACGGCAAGTATGCCAGCGAGCTCGAAACGCGACTGAAGCAATCGGGAGCGACCGTCGATTCGGACGTCATCTCCGGCGGACACGACCTCGGCGACGCAGACATTCCGATCATCCAGAAATGGCTGTCACAGCAGAGGAACTAACACGGACGGGCTCACAGCGCCGGCACTCCGTCTCAGGCGCAGCGAGCCCTTTCCTCAGGTACGTCGCGCGGAAACGCCGGCAAATTCCGCCCTCTCGCATTGTCCGGAAGCAACGATTGAAAGAAAGCGCGAGCAAGCCTCCGTCAATTCTCGCTGAACGATAGCGAACAAAGATATCTGGTTCCCGGCGGTTGCACTTTTCTGCTTCGTGCCGCGTTTGAACAGTGATCCCGGCGCACCGGCGCATTTCGGTTATTTGTAATTCAGGAAAGAGCTTACGCTCGTTTCTCCAGGGATCTAGAGCCTCTCGCATCATCTATTGTGAGACACATATGGCAAAAGTATTTTCTGAATCAAATTGAGAATTTTATAAAATAAAGGTCGCCTAAATTACATAGCAAAACTCTATCTTCACTCCATATATATTATATTTCTTACAGCTATGATTTTTTAAGAATTATTTCGACTTGCGATATCCACAGATTTTAAGATTTATTTTTTTCATCTATATTTAGATTATCTTATTCTCTACAGACGGCAAGAAATTACCACATTCGTCTGCGAACTGCTCCATCTGTTCTATTTTGCTGCAGTGCAAAATGTTCCTTGCCGAAGCGGGGTCCCAGCCCTATCCTCGCTTCGACATCGATCGCAGAAGGGGAAATTGAATGCCTCCTCGACCCGTGGACATCAGCCTGATCATCTCGTCGAGAAATCGAGCCTATGGACTGACGAACTGCCTGGATGCCGTTTCTGTTGCCGCCCGCCAGGCAGACTATCTGAGACTTGAACTCGTCTTCGTGGATAATGGATCCACGGACGAGACGTCGGAAGTCGTGCGCCAGTGGGCGGCGACCGCTCCGATCAAGACCAATTTGATCTATGAAGGGAAGCCGGGCCTTGCTGTCGCCCGCAACACGGGCCTGAACGCCGCGAGAGGCCGCATCCTCGCCTTTACCGACGACGATTGCGAGATCTTCCCCGACTATTTCAGCACGCTTGCGGCGCTTTTCAGCTCGGATACGGAGATGGTCATGCGCGGCGGGCGGATCGAGCTTGGCGATACACGCGACCTGCCGGTGACGATCAAGCCTGAAATGGAACCTGCGGTACTGACCAGCGACCTGCATGCCGGCGGCTTCGTTCATGGCGCC
Organism: Rhizobium sp. 3T7; assembly: GCF_020166565.1. Classification (NCBI taxonomy): domain Bacteria; kingdom Pseudomonadati; phylum Pseudomonadota; class Alphaproteobacteria; order Hyphomicrobiales; family Rhizobiaceae; genus Rhizobium; species Rhizobium sp. 3T7. The sequence goes on along the minus strand of NZ_JAIQXS010000002.1, from coordinate 107,221 downwards.
AACATGGCGTTTCCCTATGCGCTGGTCGAGAAGATCGGCCTCTTCGATACTCGCTTCGGGGCCGGGTCGCCGTTCCGCTCCGGCGAGGACACCGATTATGTGCACCGCGCCTTCAATGCCGGTGTGCGTGTCGAATATCTGCCGGATTTTGCCGTCAAACACTTCCATGGGCGTCGCGAGCTCGCGGATATCAAGCGCCTCCAAACCGGCTATGCCTTCGGCAACGGAGCGCTATACGCCAAATATCTCTTCGATCGCCGTTCAAACATGCGCGGCATGCTGCGCTGGGAAATCCGCCAGGCGGTCATGGAAGCCATGGGGCGCCGAAAACTGAACGAGGAACTTGGCCTGACTTACCGCAGCCAGCTTCGTGACAACCTTACCGGCATGCTCGCCTACTGGCGGGCTCCAAAGGCAAAGCAGCCCGCCTGAGGCGCTCGCCTCGCCGCCAACAGAATCAACGCGCGAACCTTCGCGAGCCAAATTCGATTGGATAATGCATGGCCGATACGGCAATTGCCCACGCCGAGCTTAAGAAGAAAACCGCGCTCTCCGTCCTGTGGTCGGTCATCCGCGTGGCCTGGAGCACGATCGCAACCTTTGTGATCTTCGTCATCCTTGCGCGCATTCTCGGCCCCGGCGACTTCGGTACCTTTGCGCTTGCAAGTCTGTTCGTGGAAATCGGCCGCGTGCTTGCCTATGCGGGCCTCGGCGATGCCGTCACGCGCCAGCTCGATCTCGACGAGGAGCTAGCCGACACGGCCTTCTGGGCAACGATCGCATTCAGCGGCATCGTTGCTTCGCTGGTGTTCTTCTTTGCGCCCTACTACGGCGATCTAGTGCGCGACCCGTCGGTATCAGGCATCCTTCGCTGGCTCGCGCCGCTGCTTCCGATTTCCTCGCTGGCGGTCATCCACAATGCCCGCCTCGCCCGTGAATTCGGCCACAAGAGCCTCGCCGGTCAGGCAATCGCCGCCAGCCTGCTCTCCGGCGTCACCGCCGTCGTCTGTGCCTTTCTCGGCTGGGGTGTCTGGGCGCTCGTCGCGCAGACCGCGGTCAACGCCGCCGTGACCGTGCTGCTCGGGTGGTTCTACTATCCCTGGATGCCGAAGTTCCGCTTCAACGTCTCGATGTTCCGCTCCGTCTTCCTCTTCAGCATCAGCCTCGTCGTCACCCAGCTGATGTGGATGCTGCTTGCCCGCGCCCAAGATATCTTCATCTCGCGCTGGTTCGGCCCGGTTGAAGTCGGCCGCTATCGCATTGCCTGGCGACTGATCGAGCTGATCGGCCAGGCGGTGCTTGCGCCGATCGGCAGCGTATCGCTCGTCACGCTGTCGCGCCTGCAGAACGATCACACCGCCTTCCGCAACGCCTATAACAAGATCGTCGGCGCAGCGGCACTCGGAACCATCCCGCTGTTGCTCGGCTTCGGCGCTCTGTCGAACGACATGATCGCCCTGCTCTTCGGCGACAAGTGGGGCAATGCGGGCGATATCGCCACCGTGCTCGTGCTGATGGCGGTTCCCTTCGTCATGAACTTCTTTGCCTCGTCGGCGCTTTCTGCGGTCAACCGGGCGGAATCGATCCTTTCCGTCGCCGCCCTGCAGCTGGTGACGACGCTAATCCTCACCTGGCTGCTCGTCCCCTATGGCGTTGTCGCTGTTGCGGCGGGCTACACATTGCGTGCCTGGCTGACGATGCCCTATCAGCAATATGTGCTGGCGCGATACGCGCATATCGACGCAAAGAGCACGCTGAAGGCCGTCGCCCTGCCCTTCTGCGGCGCGGCGCTCATGGCCGTCTGCGTCTGGTTTGCGCATCCCGTCATCCTGGCGCACGTTCACAACCGCTGGCTGGCGCTCGGCCTTAGCATCGGTCTCGGCGGAGCGATTTACCTTGCCTTCCTGCCGATCTTCGGCCGCTCGGTCATCCGCCCCTACATCGCGCTTGCCATGTCCCTCAACCCATTCCGCAAACAGGCCGAAGCATAGCCGCTTGCATGGACCTCTTGTCCGTAAACAAGGAGCATTTAATGGAATCCAATATTACGATCATCAACCGCCTTCAGGGCGTGATCGCCAATTGCCTTTCCGATCTCTTTGATCCGTCGGAGCGTTTTGCGCTTCTCGACTTTCCGAACCATTACAACATCGGCGACAGCGCCATCTGGCTCGGTGAACTTGCCTATTTCGACCGCAAACGCACGCGGCCGACCTATGTGACCGAAATCCCGACCTACGACGAAGGCCGGATGCTTGGCGCAATCGGTGGCGGCCGCATCTTTCTCCACGGTGGCGGCAATTTCGGCGACATCTGGGCCGGCTACCGCCAGTTCCGCGAAGGTCTGCTCAACAAGCACAAGGGCCGACCGATCGTGCAGATGCCGCAGACCATTCACTTCAAGGAGCAGGCCAACATCGACAGCACTGCGCGGGCGATTGAGCGCCACGGCCAGTTCACGCTTCTCGTCCGCGACCAGCGAAGCCTGGAATTCGCCCAGCGCTGGTTCCCATGCGAAACGCGCCTTTGCCCTGATATGGCCTTCTGCATCGGTCCGGTCACTCGCCCGGCGCCGCAGCATGAGCTGCTGCTCAATCTCCGTGAAGACCAGGAGGTCGGCGCCGCACAGGACCTGACCGCTGCAACATTGCGTCCGGGCACGGTGAAATCGGACTGGCCCGATGAGCCTGCCGATTTCCAGCGCCAGACAAAGCATGCCGCAATCTTGAAGGGGCTGCTGACCGGTCGTATCGGCGGTCGCGCGCGGATGACCGAGCTTGCCTATCGCGAGCGGGCGCAACAGCGCTTCGACCGCGGCGTGGCCCTGCTGAGCTCCGCGCGCCAGGTCATCACCGACCGCATGCACGGCCATATCATGTGCGTGCTTCTGGGTGCCGACCATTGCGTTCTCGATAATAGCTACGGCAAGACGAGCAGCTTCATCGAGGCGTGGGGTACCTGCAACAGCGACAAGGCACAGCTTGCCTCGACGGTCGACGAGGCGCTTGCCATTCTCGATGCGCGTCGGGTGGCCCCGGCAGCGGTCGCCTGATTGAAATCAGCCTCGCCGGGCAATCAAAATCCCGGCGAGCACCACAATGCCGCCGATCGCCTGCATTGGGCCGATCGGCTCGCTGAGCAGCACCCACGCGAGGATCGCCGCCACGACTGGCTGCAGCAGCAGCGTCAGCGAGGAGAAAGCTGCGGGAAGATAGGCAAGCGCGTAAGCGATGGCCACCTGCCCGCCGGCATGACTGACGAAGGCGAGACCGAAGACGATTGCCCAACCATAGGCCGTCGGCGGCAGCATATGGCCTTCGTAGAAGAAGCCTAACGGAAAGATGCAGGCAGCGGCCGATGCGGTGCTCCAAAGCATGATCCGGACCGTATCGAAGCGGCTGCGGAGCTTGCCGATCGCCAGGATGTAACCCGCATAGAACACGGCGGCGATCACCGCCACGCCATCGCCGCGCAGATCGCCATTGCCAAGCGCTACGGGGCCGCCCTTTAGGATAACCAGGCCGGCCAGCGCCAACACGAGGCCGAGAACGAAGACGCGGGTAACGATTGCGCCGAAAAACAGAAAGCCGATCACCGTGACGAAGACGGGGGCAAGATTGGCGAGCAGCGTTGCGTTGGCGACCGACGTCATGGTGATGGAGAGGTGCCAGGCGGCAAGATCCATGGCGAGGACGACGCCAGGCAGGATCAGCAGGGCATAATCCGACAGCTTTTCAGGCTTCGGCCCGGCATCCTTGCCCTTGGCAAGCGAGAAGATGAAGATCGGGATCAGGGCCAGCGCCACCCGCCAGAAGGCCGTTGCCATCGGCCCGACTTCCGACAGCCGCACGAAGATCGGCGAGCCGCCGATTGCCGCACCGCCGAGGATCAGGGCGGCAAGGGCAAATCGGTTGGATGCGGGGGTTTCAGCGATAGTGGCAGCGGCTTGCGACATGTCTCTCGAATGCTTTCTGACCGCCTCAAGACTAGCGGCGAGCAACGGACCTATCAGAAGCTGTGGCGAGCGGATAGCCGAGGAACGGCAAGGGCAGACAAACGCGCAATCTTAAATGCCTGCCGATGCGAGTTTGCAGCACTGTACAAGTCAGCCTGAGATGACGGTCGAGAATTCAGGCGTCCCGCGGATGGTGTTGCTGACCGTGCAGATCTCTTTTGCCGCATGCGCGATCTTCACGCGCGTTTCCTCGTCGAGGTCGCCCTTGATCGCGAACGCGATGTTGAATGTCTGGACGCGCGACGGACCCTCGCTCGCCTTCTCGCCGGTGACGTCGGCCGTAATCTCGGTGATCCGGTCGAGAAGGCCCATCTGGCTCGCAGCGATGCGCGCGCTCAGCACAAGGCAGGCCGACAGCGACGCATAGAGGAGATCTAGCGGATTGAAGCCCGGTTGCGATGCGCCGGTGACGATATCGAGCTCACCCTTGGTGGCCGAGGTGATATGCGGAAAACCGGTACGACCAAGAACGGCGGTTGCGCCAACGGGACGGGGACGGGCCTTGAGGTCGGCCATGGGGAAATCCTTTGGTGATGATAGCCCGTTCTAGATAGGCATTTTGAACGGCCGCAGCAACGCGCTTCTGGTCTGGTCGCGCGAGGAAAACAGACCGTCCCAAGTGATTCGGCCGGCTCCAATCTGCCCGCTCGTCAACCTCAGTTTCCCATCCCGATTTCTGAGGATAGCCCCGCGTCAGCTTCAAGGGGCAATATAAGGGCGCACTAAAACAGAAACGACTCATTGGAGTTATCCATGCGAGCACTTGCGGCTGTTCCTGTTGCACCCAGCGTCATCATCGATGCCGAGCCCTTCGGTTATGTCAGAAAAGTCTACGTCGACGACGAGCCCTGCTGGGGCTTGTTCGACTCAGATGGCGACGTAATCTTCGTCGGCGATGCGGCCAGCGATTGCCACAGCTATGCGGCCAAGGAACAGATCCGCATACAGATCATCCACTGAAACTCCGCGCAACGGTGACGCGGGCGGGCGACACGAAGCCGACAGCGCACCCAGCACGGAAATCTGCGCTAACAGACCGTCCGGCAAGGCGATCACGCCCTGCCAAACGTTGCATTGGGCGGTATCAGCGGTAAGACGGCGCCGGTGGTGTGACGACCACCTTCCCGTTGGAGAAGATGATGAAGGCGAAAAGCAGTACGCCGACAAAGGTGATAATCGACGCCAAAGCGACAAGCGGCTCCATGGTCGTATTGCCCTGAAGCATGAGGTAGAGCGCCGGCACCATCAGGGCGATGCCAGCCGTGTACACGTAGTACTGGATCATGGCGATACGCTTCTCGGCCTTCTGGGGATTGAGCGCATGGTAACCGCCAAAGATCGCCATGGTCACCCACCCCAGGAGATTACAGTGCGTATGCGCGCCGATGACGCTATGATCCTGCGAAATCGCCATGTTCAGACCCATGACGATGCCGACGATCAGAAATATGACTGCAGTCTTGAAGTATAGCTGCGAGATGCGTGGCATAGAGTATCCCCCTCCGTTTGCGTCGATAGTATTATCATTGCTCAATAGAATTGAGAACGGCCGGCCTTCGAAGATTTAACCTTCGATAAACCATCATGTTACCATCCGGCAACCCCATCCGCGGAGCGGTATTGCCGGTTCGTTGCGGAGGCAGCACAGCCTCTGAACGGTAGCGCATTTTTAAGCACTTCCTTAAACTCATCTCGAATATACTGCCTCGTCGGCACATTCGCGGAGAGCGAGATGAGAGACATCTACAAACCCTTCGTCGCCAGCGACGACCCCGATCGGGACATCCGCTGCCAGGACGCGCTGCAGTTCGCATTTGGCGACCTCGTCGCCGCATCGGTCGAAGCGGGCTGGAGCGAGCACGAAGCGCTCGAAGCCATCATCACGCTTGCGGACGACGGCCTCAGGCGGATCGGCGCCAATGACGACACCCAGACGCTGCTGGATGTGCTGCGACGGATGGCTTAGGCAGCAATCAACACAAATTCTGTACGATGGTTATCGTGCCGCTCGGCCAAACGACGCGTCGGAGAAAAAGATGCCCGGCGATCGAGCTGAAACTAGTTTGGTACGGGCCTGAAGAGTGGTGCCCAGAGCCGGAATCGAACCAGCGACACGCGGATTTTCAATCCGCTGCTCTACCAACTGAGCTATCTGGGCTAACCCGCTTCGCAGATGTTCCTTCCTGAGAAAGAACCGAGGGCCTTGGTTCGCCCCGGAAGCGAGCGGGGTTATAGCATCTTGTCCGGACATGGCAAGCGCCAAATGACAGTTTTTTGAAAAGCCTTTCATTTTTCCGGATTCATCAACGAATTTAAGGGCTTCGCCCCTGGAGAACGAGCCTATTCCTCATCCTCGTAGTCGGCCTTCGTCTCGTCGTCGGCAACGGGGATGGCATAGGAGCCGGAGAGCCAGCGCGAAAGATCGATTTCGCGGCAGCGGTTCGAGCAAAAGGGATAGTGTTCGCGGTGGGATGGCTTGCCGCATTCCGGGCAAGGGTGTGTCTTGCGCAGCGGTTCGACCTTGGCGGCTGTTTTTTTTTCGTCAAACATGGAGCGGTCCCTTCGAGGATCAGCCCTCGGGCCACCGGCTATGCACGTCAAAGCCTTCACCGGTCAGCAGAAGGATGGTTTCATAAAGCGGCAGACCGACGACATTGGAATAGGAACCGACCATCTTCTGCACAAAAGTCCCGGCCAGCCCCTGGATGCCGTAGGCGCCCGCCTTGCCGCGCCATTGCCCGGAGGCGAGATAGTTCTCGATCTCGAAACCGGAAAGGCGCTTGAAGCGGACCTTGGTCTCGACGATCTTCTGGCGGATCTTGCGGTCGGGCGTCACCAGGCAGACGCCGGTATAGACCCAGTGGCTGCGGCCGGAGAGCAGATACAGCGCAGCCGATGCCTCGTCCGCGAATTCGGCCTTTCCAAGGATACGGCGGCCGACGGCGACGACGGTATCGGCGGACAGAATGTAGCTGCCCTTCCAGGTCATGTCGCCCTTGATGGCGGCAAGTGCTGCCTCTGCCTTTTCCGTCGACAGGCGCCGCGCCAGCGAGCGCGGGTGTTCCGACTTCTTCGGCGTCTCGTCGATATCCATCGGCATTAGGCGCGACGGCTCGATCCCTGCCTGATTGAGCAGATCGACACGGCGGGGCGAGCCGGAAGCCAGAATGAGCTTGTATTTCAGCGCCATGGAACCTCGACCACCGGAAGACGGGAGCTAAAGCTTTCGAGCCTTGAACGGCCTACTTGAAGCGGTAGGTGATGCGGCCCTTGGTCAGGTCGTAGGGAGTCATTTCGACGAGAACCTTGTCGCCTGCCAGAACGCGGATACGGTTCTTGCGCATGCGGCCGGCCGTGTGGGCGATGATCTCGTGTTCGTTTTCGAGCTTCACACGGAACGTCGCGTTCGGCAGAAGCTCGGTCACGATACCCGGAAATTCGAGGACTTCTTCTTTAGGCATATAGCGGTTTTCTTCCTGTCGGTTGAGATGACGGCGGTAGCCGCCCCAAATTTGCGCGGAAACTACACAATCAACGGGGGTTTGTGAACCTAATTGATCGCGTTTCCGTCATTTGTTTCACGCCGATTGCGCGGCGATGGTGTTTCTTCTAACCAGCCGGCTCTCGATCAGTTCGGTCAGATGATCACGAACCTCCCGGTAGCTGTCCAGAATCTGCTCTCGTGTGCCCTGAACGACGGTCGGATCCATGGTCGGCCAATAGACGACTTCGATGGCATTTGACCGGGTCAGCTCCAGCGCGGCATGGTGCGCCGGCGGCGAGAGCGAGATGATCAGGTCGAAGTAGTCGTCCTCGAGCTCCTCCAGCGTGTGTGGATGATGCCGGCCGAGAGAAAGACCGATCTCCTCCAGTGCGACGTCGACGAAGGGATCCCGCTCCCCGGCACGGACGCCCGCGGACCTGATATAGACATTCGCCGGCAACATGCTACGGGCGATCACCTCGGCCATGGGAGAGCGGATGGCATTCATTCCACACATGAACAGGATGGCGCCTGGCCGTGCCCCCTCGCCTGTCCCGACCGCCGGTTCCATCGCCGTCAGCCGCGCCAGTAGAGCACGCAGACCAGCGTGAACAGTCGGCGCGCCGTATCAAAATCGACCTCGATCTTGCCGTTCAAGCGATCCTTCAACGTCTGCGAGCCCTCGTTGTGAATGCCGCGCCGGCCCATGTCGATCGCCTCGATGCGGCTTGGAGAGGCCGAGCGGATTGCCTCGTAGTAGCTTTCGCAGATCAGGAAATAATCCTTCACGATGCGGCGAAACGGGGTCAGTGACAGGATATGGGTCGCGACGGCACCTCCGTCCTCCGTCGTGATCGCGAAAACCAGCTTGGAATCGACCAGCGAGATATTCAGCCGGTACGGACCGCCGGAATGACCGATGGGCGTGAAGCTGTTTTCCTCGACAAGATCGAAAATGGCGACCGCGCGCTCGTGCTCGACGTCGGGCGTCGCTCGGCCGATGGTGTCGTCAAGGACGACGTCGCAAAGCCGGAAGTCGCCCGCTGCCATCTCTCACTTTTCCAGATTGAGGCGGATCGCAACCGATCGCGCATGCGCGTCCAGCCCTTCGGACACGGCGAGCGCGATGGCAGCAGGACCGAGCGTGCGCAGCTGCTCGGGTCCAAGCCGCAGGATCGAGGTGCGCTTGACGAAATCGAGCACGGAAAGACCGGAGGAAAACCGGGCCGAACGGGCCGTCGGCAGAACGTGGTTCGAGCCGCCGACATAGTCGCCGATGACTTCAGGCGTATGTGCACCGAGGAAGATCGCGCCGGCATTGCGGATACGAGGCAACAGCGCATCCGGATCGGCAACGGCAAGCTCTAGGTGTTCGGGCGCGATCCGGTTTGCCAACGGAATAGCGTCCTCCAGGGACTTCACGAGAATGATCGCGCCAAAGTCCCGCCAGCTTGCTGCAGCGGTCTCGGCGCGATTGAGCGTCTTCAGCTGCCGCTCGACGGCTGCTTCCACCAACTTCGCGAACTCGGCATCATCCGTCGCGAGGATCGCCTGCGCGCTCGCATCGTGCTCGGCCTGCGCAAGCAGATCAGAGGCGATCCAGTCCGGATTGTTGTCCTTGTCGGCGATAACAAGCACTTCCGAGGGACCGGCGATCATGTCGATACCGACAGTGCCGAAGACCTGCCGCTTGGCGGCGGCAACATAGGCATTGCCCGGGCCGGTAATCTTGGCAACGGGCGCGATGATCTCGGTGCCGTAGGCAAGTGCCGCGATGGCCTGCGCGCCTCCGACCCGGTAGATTTCGGTGACGCCCGCGAGCTTGGCGGCAGCAAGCACGGCCGGGTTGACGGCACCTCCTGTTGCGGGAACAGCAATGACGATGCGATCGACGCCGGCGACCTTAGCCGGCACGGCATTCATCAGCACCGAACTCGGATAGCTCGCGGTGCCGCCCGGGACATAAAGGCCGACCGCCTCGATCGCGGTCCATCGGGAACCGAGGCCGACGCCCATGTCGTCCTCGTAGATATCGTCCTTCGGCAGCTGACGGCGGTGATGCGATTCGATACGCAGGGCCGCAACCTTCAGCGCGCCGAGAACCTCTGATGGAACCGCTTCGACAGCCGCGTCGATCTCGGCTTCGGTCACGCGCATCGGCGTTACGGCAAAATCGATCCCGTCGAACCTCTTCGAATATTCGGCAAGCGCCACGTCGCCGCGGGCCCTGACATCATCGATGATGGCGCGGACTGCCGTGTTCACATCCTCGGAGACTTCGCGCTTGGTCGTCAGGAAGGCGGCAAACCGTTGCTCGAAGCCTTCCGATGCCTGATCCAGCCAGATTGCCAATGCGATATTCCTCTTTGATAACAGACGAACCAGATCTCAAGCGCCGGGATGACGCGGCTTCGATGCGGTTTCCCACGCCCCGCCGATATCCGCAAGCTGAACCTCGATGCATTCGACATCCAGCGCAATCGTTGCCGTGCCTGACAGCGCCAGCTCGACCGTGCCTTCCGGCCCCTCGCCTGTCTGCTCGAAGCGGATGGCAAGCAGCGACAAGACTTCGTCGCGGTTCTCGCGGTCAATTCCCGTCGAGCGCACCGCAAGCACGCGCTTGAAGACGACAGCCGCGCGGCGGCGTTCGAAACCCTTGCGCTTCTTGCCTGCTTCTTCCCACACGAAGCGGTTGACGGCGACTGAGAACTGACCCTCGCGCGGCGACCAGGCGATATCGGCGACCTTGAAGACGCTATCCTGCAAATGCGCGGAGACGACGGCAAGATCCTCGCTATCGAGTGCAACGAGCCTCAGATCAGTCATTCAGGCAAAACCCCATCGCCAATGCATCGCCGGAATGGCGATGCGTCTGACAACGGACATAAGGCGCGGCAACGCAATGCGCAACCGGGACAAAGGGTGAGTGACGCCCTTTTAGCTACTCGCTGACGCGCTCGACGATGGCGCCGCAGCGGGTGAGCTTTTCTTCCAGGCGCTCGAAGCCGCGATCGAGGTGGTAGACGCGGGAAACCATCGTCTCGCCTTCAGCGGCAAGGCCGGCGATCACGAGCGAAACGGAAGCGCGCAGATCGGTCGCCATGACGGGCGCACCCTTCAGCCGCGACACGCCCTCGATCTTCGCCGTCTGACCCGACAGCGAGATCTTCGCGCCGAGACGCGCCAGTTCCTGCACGTGCATGAAGCGGTTTTCGAAGATTGTCTCGGTGACATGCGAGATGCCGGTCGAGCGCGTCATCAGCGCCATGAACTGCGCCTGCAGGTCGGTCGGGAAGCCCGGGAACGGGTCGGTGACGATATCGACCGGCTTGATGCCGGCACCGTTGCGGCGGATGCGCATGCCGTTGTTGGTCGGCGAAATCTCAGCGCCGGCGCGGCGGAGCGTTTCCAGTGCCGTGTCGAGGAGCGCGGCATCGGTGTTCTCAAGCGTGACATCGCCGCCGGTCATCGCAACCGCCATGGCGTAGGTGCCGGTCTCGATGCGATCCGGCAGGACGCGGTGGCGCGCGCCGGAGAGCGAAGTGACGCCTTCGATCGTGATCGTGCTCGTGCCGGCGCCCGTGATCTTGGCACCCATTGCGTTCAGGCAGTTGGCGAGATCGACGACCTCAGGCTCGCGGGCAGCGTTGCCAATCACCGTTGTGCCGCGGGCAAGCGTCGCTGCCATCATCATCACGTGCGTCGCGCCGACCGAAACCTTCGGGAAGGTGTAGCGCGCGCCAATCAGGCCACCCTTCGGTGCGGTCGCGTTGACGTAGCCGCTGTCGATCTCGAGGTTGGCGCCCAGCGCCGCAAGGCCATCGAGGAACAGATCGACGGGGCGCGTGCCGATGGCGCAGCCACCCGGCAACGAGACGCGGCACTGGCCTTCGCGCGCCAGAAGCGGGCCGATAACCCAGAATGAAGCGCGCATCTTGGATACCAGCTCGTAAGGAGCGGTGGTATCGACGATGGTGCGGCAGGTAAAGTGAATGGTGCGCGAGTAGGCGTCTTCCTGGCGCTCGCGGCGGCCGTTGACGGCAACGTCGACGCCGTGATTGCCGAGGATGCGCATCAGAAGCTCGACGTCGGCCAGATGCGGCACGTTCTCAAGCGTCAGTGTATCGCTGGTAAGCAGCGAGGCGATCATCAGCGGCAGGGCGGCATTCTTGGCGCCGGAAATCGGAATGATGCCGTTAAGCTCATTACCGCCGACAATTCTAATACGATCCATGTGCGCTTACGGGCGATGCCCGCCTTTCTGAAAGGCTGTCTGTAAAAAGATGCGGGTGTTTAGACGAAATTAGCGGGGGCTTCAATTCGCCGTGAACGGAACATTACGATTCGTCCATTTTTGCGGCAGGCAGCCCATTCGTCTCATCCGCCTGCCCCGATCGGCGCGCACGGGTCTGCTGTTTGCGGCGGGACAAATTTTCACGAAGCTTTTCGGCGGCTCGCTCGCGGCGCAGTTTGGCCTGGCGCTCGATCTCCGCCTTGCGGCTGTGCCGGCCTTTTTCGGTGTTCTCGGTCATGTCGCAGGCTTACCCGAATTTGCGACAATTCAAAAGTGGCTCGACCTCAATCTCTACAAAGATGGAAATTGCGGCTTGCGCTTATCATGAAGCTGTGGCAATAGGCCCCCCGTTCACGCAATGCAGCCGCATCGGTTGCGCGTCTGGTCCTCGCTGCCGTAGCTCAGTGGTAGAGCACACCCTTGGTAAGGGTGAGGTCGGTGGTTCAATCCCACTCGGCAGCACCAGTTTTCCTCAATGAAATCAGATAGAAGATCGCCTCCGTCGCTCGGGCCGTATCACACAGATACGACACAAAAGAGCAACACATACCGCGAATTGTACGGCGAATCCGTGCATAATCCGTGCAGCTTGTTCTTTTATTGTTCTAACTTGCGGACGGACGGATGAGAGATTGCTGCTCATTTCGCTTGCTCGTTGGATGGCAAAGCTGCAGCGCGAGAGCGACCGGATAACGCGGGAGCTAAGTATTAGAAGTTCTGGCCAGCTACTCTCAGGTCAAAAATTGACCGAGAATTCGTCTAAGGCTGGTGGATAACCGTCTCGCGCGCCGATCCCATTTTGTCTTTAGACGGGCGCTTCCCCAAGGAGTTTCTGCTCTATGCTCAAAATAGGCTTGCCGCCACGGGTGCTTGCACCGGGTCGTGTTGGGCTTCGCATGCGTGAAATGAATGATTGCCGGGCTAGGATGCTCGCTTTCGCCAAGACAGTTCCACCGATAGTCCAGCTTTGCGAAACGGCCATTGATGACGATGTTTAGAACGTCTTGGTCGAAAGCTGGCAAGTTTTGGCTCGCGCGTTCTGCTGCCAGAGCAAGCGTTTTCTCGCTGATGTCTTCTCGCAACCATCTCTCAACATCGACGACAAGCACGCCCGAATTGAAGGTCTCGATATCGGACGCCAATCCGAGGCGAGCGGTCTCCTTAGCGCTTTTTCCACCCATCGCACCGATGGCATAGTTTCTCAGATCAATCTCAAACAGCGGGCTAACGCTGTCGACCACAAGCGTGTCCGCGTCCAGGTACAAGATCCGACCCGTCGTCACGCCAAGAGCTGGGGCATTAGCAATCTCGTGTAGATCGCACGGCTCCAGTTCGAATTGGTTTGGAGAGTGCGTATCCTGGCAGCATGGGGTTTTTCCAGATCGATGAATTCGACTGTTCGCGGATGGACGCATTTTGCAATATTAGACTTATCGCAAGAGCGTAGCCCGTCGCAGAAGACTACCAACCGAACATCCTCCGCGACATCTGTCGCTACCAAGGAATGCAGCATTACGCCCGCAAGTTCGACGAAGTGTCGATCTGTTGCGGTCGCGATGATTCGTTGCGCGGCACTCATGAGCCCGTGGACTTCCGAAAGACTGAACTGTCGGCTCGGTAGCGCTATTTAACGCTTTTGCAAAGCCTGCCAGTCTGGTGAGAGCCCAATATTCAGCTTCAAGGGCCGTTTCACTAAAGCGGCCACCTCGCCGAGCAACACTCGGCGAGGCTTTGAAACGCAGGACCGTTTTCACCCATCCCCTAATTCTGCATAAGACGGTTTACAGCATGAATGGGCCGCTTCGGTGGATATCGAACTCCGGAAAGTCGCTGAAACCGCTCTTCAGAACCGGTAGTGCGAGTACCGCACATGGTGAAGCTTGCGTCGCGCGTGCTGCCCGGACTCACATCAACAGGCGGCTACGATCCGGAATCGCTTTGTAACTTCCGCTAGGGTTCGCGGACCCCACGAAGTCGTTGGCTTGAAGACAATATGCCTGCATCAGGCGTCGAAGTGCCAGTCCTTCGTCGGACGGCATGACAGATAGTCCGACGCATCGAGATCCTGGATCATCTGCCTCAGCGTTCGGACAGTCTCCTCAAATGTCGCAAGCTTCGCATCGGTGACGTCCACTTTCTTGCCGGTGGCGTCGTCGACTTCGAGCCATCGATGCTGACCACTTCGCATGGATACGACCAGAGACACATACTTCTGGCATTCCGCATTCAGCACGTGCTTGAGGTCCTGCATCTCCGATCTCCAACGCTGATAGGGGCCAACTGACGTTGAGCCTTAATGGTTGCACAAAGCGCCGCATTCGGCCAGTTAAAAGTGCAGGTATCCGATCTGTCACCGCTCAAGGGGGAGATAACGCCTTACGGCGCGAAAGATCGGAAGTCACGGGAGGCCCATGAACACAGCGGTCGACCGGCACACGGCGCACCAGTTTTCTCATTTGCGGGGTCTGAAAATATCGCTAAAATGCCTTCAGTATGAGGCCTTCGGGAGGAACCAGGAGGCTGATCCATACGTTTTTGGCCTAAGCAATGGAGGAGCACGCCGATGGCCGTAGAGAAATGGAATGATCCTATTCATGTGGGATTTGAAAATACGGGCGCGCGCACGATCCTTGGTCCTCTAGACGCGCTGAAATGCCTGGCAGACCTTTGGCCAAGTGCTCGCGGATTGCGTTACCTCAAGGCAAGAAGCACATGCAGAGCCGCTCTTGATGGCCGCAAGACGGTCGAGGAGGCTCGCGCGGAGTTCGTCGCGGCGGCAGAGGAAGCAAAGCTGAAGGTCCATTGATCGGGCCTTCCTCCTCCGATCCCCGGCAGATTGTCGATAACCTGTCTCAGAATAGGGCGATAGTTTATTTTTTGGTTAACCCTTGGCCGCAATTGCTGTTACCACTGCGAGGAAGCTGATTGCCATTCAGGCACGTCCCTCAATAGAACATCGGCAGCCATCATGATGATGGTCAGAGGCTCGTCACCCTCTGCGAAAGCAGACGAGCCTCGATTGCAATGAGCCGTCTCACGCCGGCTTCAGACGCCTTTTCCCGATCTTGTCCAACACTTTGCGCCCGAGCTTCTGGCCCGGCCCTTCGATGCGAGTGAAACCGAGGTAAGCCAGTGCATAGGCCAGCGGCAGGAGGGCGGCCACGACGATCGCAAAGCGTACCGGCGCCGAAATCTCAGCCCCGAAATGCCTAATCATGAATGCGGCGATCGGCTGCAGCAGCAGCAGATGGATCAGGTAGACACCGAACGAAAGCTCGCCCAGCCAATGGCAGAAGCGGTTTCCCATGACTGACGAAACGCGGTCGCCGAGCCTTCCAATAAGACCAGGCAACAGATGGTAGTGCACCAGCGCGAAGAAGCCGATCACGAGAAGCACGCGGATAGCGACCTTCGTCGAGGTCATATCCCCGCCAATCGGAAGCATCACCAGAATGACAGCAAGCAAGCCATTCATGATGGTTTGCCGCTGCGACACGAACAAGCCGTTGGCGATCAGCATACCGCACAGGAAGACGTGCATCTTCAGCGGTAGGAAAGACGGCATCGGAAAATCGACATGCGCGGCCTGGATAGCCTTGGCGATGAAGAAGGCAGCAAGCGCAATGACGGCGGCGCCCGGCAGCCATCTGGTTTTCCGCAAAAGCAGCATCACAATCGGAAATGCCGCATAAAACTGCATCTCCAGGCCAAGACTCCAATCCGGCAACGGCGTGCGGAACGCGTAAGCCGGATGCAGCCCAAATAGAAAGCTTGCATGGATAAGGAGATTGCGCAGGCTGCCATCCAGATAGCGCTCAGGCAACTGCGGGCCATGCGCGAGGAAGGTGTCAATGACCATGCGGCTCTCATAGAGCTGCGGGCCCAACAGCAGCGCGATGCACAGCATCACATAATAGAGCGGCGCGATGCGGAAGAAGCGCTTCAGCCAGAAGCCGAACCAGGTGGACGGTTTCTCCCAGGGATTGGCTGTCTCGCGCAGCCGATAGTGAAAGACCATCAGGAAGCCGGACAGCATAATGAAGAGGTCAACGCCCAAATCCGGCGACGAAAGGATCGGAAGGTGCCAGCCTGTCAGTTGCAGGCTGTGGCCCACGAGCACCCAAAGGGCGGCTAGACCACGCAGCCCGTCGAGGCATCCGATCCGCTTGCTCTCAATGATCATCGGGTATCCTTCTGGTTGAGGCTCAGCTTCGCGGAAGCTAACGCAATGTGCTGCAACGCACAACGCACAACCAGAAAAGTTGATCGGCCCTGGCTGGGAGAGCGCGATCTTGGCTACCCTATTTCATAGAATTCCAAACGAAACGGGGACGATCAACAGCGACCGTCACTCTGCACTTCCAGATAGCCGACGCCGATAATGGTGCCGTCAAAAGACCGAATGAAGGATGGAACATAATGCGTTGTCGGCGCGGTGCAGGACACCGGCCCAGTATATTCGTTCATCGCCATCTCATCCTGCGGCAGAGCGGAATAGTCGCTCGTGAGTTCGAGCGAAGCCGAAGCTGGCGTGATAAAGGTCCCTATTGCCAGCGCGAACGCCGGCACTCCCAGTCGAAGAAGTCTTTGCATGCGCTTCTCCCGTGTTTTGATTACAAGCATTAACTAATGAAAAGCGTTTTTAGTTCCAGTGCCGCTGCTACTACTTTCGCACAGTTAACTCGTCGTATTTTCGATTTAGCTAAATTGTATGATTTTACATGACGGTAGGTGAACGCTTCGATGTGCGCAGCTGTATGCTGTATGTGTGCGACAAAACTGATGAGTTTTAAGTATTATATTTGGGGAGCCTGGCTAACGTCGCAACATCCGGCTGCGGACATAGCCCTTCCCCACGACGTCTTCAGCTATCTCAACGGCCCGCTCGACATGGCCTTTCTGCCGGACGAATCCCTCAAGAACGACGTAAGGTCCGAGGATCGACACGACGATTTCGCTGCTATCAATGTCATCGGCAGCGCTGAGGACGCTTTCGACCGAGGCGCGCGTTGATGCGACGTTGTGGCCTTGCCCGCAGGCGTCACCGTGATCTTCTGTCGTCTGAAATCGAAGCACCATGATCGCCTCCGTGTGGCGAAACCAGTTACTGACTAACGCCGGTGGGGAGTTTTAGTTGCACCGCATCAATCTATACTTTGAGGAATCTCGCAGTGACCATCGCACGCTACTTGGCGTCTCGACCTAGAGGGCCATATATACCAACGGTTTAGGGTAGGGGTTGCAACGATGAAAATTCTGCTTCCGACGATTCTATCGGTCGTGATGCTATCGGGCTGCACCACGGACAGTTCGACCGAGGTACAGCCGATCCCGGGCAGCATCACCTATGGCGGACAACCGCGCACGAAGCTGACGAAATCCCCGCCCGGCAGCGTCATCTACAATTCCTTCTACGACTCGACCGGCAGCAGGGTTAAGGAAACCTATATCCTCCAGCCGGATCGCACCCTGAAGCTGACGCGACGTGTTATCGTGCCCGATTTCCCCTCACGAAACGGTTCTTGACAGCGGCGCCCTTCGAGAACATTCAAGGAACGTCGAATATTTCCGCGGTGCGATTCTCCGCCGAAGCAACCGGACGGCTGAATGTATCTTGAAAAGCTCAATCCCCAGCAGCGCGCGGCCGTCGAATACGGCACGCTCACTGATGGCACCCACGTTGCCGGGCCGCTGCTCGTCATTGCCGGTGCCGGATCGGGAAAGACAAACACGCTGGCGCACCGCGTTGCCCACCTGATCGTCAAGGGCGCCGATCCGCGCCGGATCCTGCTGATGACGTTTTCCCGGCGTGCAGCCGCCGAGATGGCGCGCCGCGTCGAGCGCATCTGCACCCAGGTGCTGGGCAGCAATTCCGGCATCATGGCGGATGCACTTGCCTGGAGCGGGACGTTTCACGGGATTGGGGCTCGGCTCCTGCGTGACTATGCCGAGCAGATCGGCATCGACCCCGCCTTCACCATCCACGATCGCGAAGACAGCTCCGATCTGATGAACCTCATCCGGCATGAGCTAGGCTTCTCGAAGATGGAGAGCCGATTTCCAACGAAGGGCACCTGCCTTGCGATCTATTCACGCGTGGTCAATTCGGAAAGCGAGCTCAGCCTAGTGCTGCGCGACGCCTTTCCCTGGTGTTCGGCTTGGGAAAATCAGTTGCGGGAGCTCTTCGGCGCCTATGTCGAAGCCAAGCAGAACCAGAACATTCTCGATTATGACGATCTGCTCCTCTACTGGGCGCAGATGGTCAGCGAGCCGATCATCGCGGACGATATCGGCAGCCGTTTCGATCATGTACTGGTCGACGAGTACCAGGATACGAACCGCCTGCAGGCATCGATCCTGCTCGCATTGAAGCCCGGCGGGCAAGGCCTGACTGTCGTCGGCGACGATGCGCAGTCGATCTATTCCTTTCGCGCAGCCACCGTGCGCAACATCCTCGACTTCCCCTCGGCGTTCAGCCCGGCCGCCAATATCATCACGCTCGATCGCAACTACCGTTCAACCCAGACGATCCTCGCAGCGGCCAACGCAGTCATCGATCTTGCCTCGGAACGCTTCACCAAGAACCTCTGGACGGAGCGCCAGTCGGCCCAACGTCCAAGGCTCGTCACCGTGCGCGACGAAGCCGACCAAGCACGATACGTTGCGGACAAGGTGCTGGAGAATCGCGAAGAAGGCGTGAAGCTCAAGCAGCAGTCGGTGCTTTTCCGCGCCTCCCATCATAGCGGCGCGCTCGAGGTGGAGCTTTCCCGCCGCAACATTCCTTTCGTGAAATTCGGCGGGCTGAAGTTCCTCGACAGCGCGCACGTGAAGGACATGCTGGCCGCCCTGCGCTTCGCACAAAATCCGCGCGACCGCGTCGCCGGCTTCAGGCTGATGCAACTGCTTCCGGGCGTCGGCCCTTCGACCGCGCAGCGCGTCGTCGACCAGATGGCAGCGGATGCGAGCCCGATTCAGCTGCTTGCCGAATTGCCGGCTCCGCCCCGTTCCGGCGAGGATTGGACGGCCTTCGTTGCGATGCTGCAGGAGGTGAAGACAGGCAAGGCCGGCTGGCCGGCGGAGATCGGCCTCGTGCGCGAGTGGTATTCGCCGCATCTCGAACGCCTGCACGAGGACGCCTCGACCCGCCAGGCCGACCTTCTGCAACTCGAGCAGATCGCCGTCGGTTATCCTTCCCGCGAGCGCTTCCTGACCGAACTGACGCTCGACCCGCCGGATGCAACCAGCGATCAGGCCGGCGTGCCGCTGCTCGATGACGACTATCTAATCCTCTCCACGATCCATTCCGCCAAGGGGCAGGAATGGACGCGAGTGTTCATGCTGAACGTCGTCGATGGCTGCATCCCATCCGACCTCGCCGTTGGAACCCGCGCCGAGATCGAGGAGGAGCGGCGACTGCTCTACGTCGCCATGACCCGCGCCAAGGACAATCTCGACCTTGTCGTGCCACAACGCTTCTTCACGCACGGTCAGAACGCCCAGGGCGACCGGCATGTCTATGCGTCGCGCACCCGCTTCATCCCGGCGACACTGCTGCAGTTCTTCGAGGTGGTCGGCTGGCCGCAGGCCAGAACCGATGGCGGCGCGTCGCATCAGGCGCGACAGGTGCGTGTCGATGTTGGTGCACGCATGCGCGGCATGTGGCGCTAAGGCTTGTATTAGAGAGCGAGCGGCGGCTCCGGAGGCCGGAAGAAGGCATCGATGGCGGCCTGATCGACCGCCTCTGGTGTCGCCGGCATCCAGTGTGGATTACGATCCTTGTCGATAATGGCGGCACGTATGCCCTCGTAGAAATCCGGGCTTTTCAATATCTGCTGGCAGGCGCCGAGTTCGCGGTTCAGGCATTCGGCAAGGGTCCTGCTTTGCCGGCCCTGGCGCAGGAGACGAAGCGCAAGCTTCAGGCTGGTCGGGGAGCGCGTCTGGATGATCCGCAGCGTTTCGGCGGCAAAGTCGCCGGGCTCCTTTTGCAGCGCATGGGTGATTTCCTCGACAGTGCCGAAATGAAAGCTACGCTCGATAAGGTCTCTGTTGCTTTTGACGGCGCTCGTTCCCGGATCGCTGGATAGGTTCTTCAACACCGCCTCGACATCGCGCGGCCCCGCGTTTCGCGGCAGCTCTGCCAGCGTATCGACGATGTCAGGCAGCCGGAAGGAGGCGACGTGGTGGTCGGCCAGACCGGTATAGATGATATCAGCCGCGTCGATGGTCAGTCCCGTCAGCCCCATCAAGGTGCCGGCCTCGCCCGGCGCGCGCGGCAGCAGCCACGTCGCCCCGACATCCGGAAAATAGCCGATCCCGGTTTCCGGCATGGCAAGCTTGGTTCGTTCGGTCACGACGCGGTGGCGGCCATGCGATGACAGACCGACGCCGCCGCCCATGGTGATGCCGTCCATCAGCGCCACATAGGGCTTCGGAAAGGTCGCGATGCGGTGGTTCAGGCGAAACTCTTCGCGCCAGAAGGTCATGGCCAGATCGGTGCCAGTGCTGCCGCTTTCGTGCAGCGCGCGGATATCGCCACCGGCGCAGAAGCCACGCTCTCCTTCTCCCGATACGATCACGGTGGCGATATGGGCGTCCGCCGCGAAGTCGTCCATTGCAGCGGCAAAGGCGCGGACCATGTCGAGTGTCAGGCTGTTTAGCGCACGCGGTCGATTGAGGCGGATGATGCCGGCCGATGCGCGCCGTTCGACAATCACCTCACTGTGCTGAACCTCGTCCCGCATGCTGACCTCCTCGCTTCCACAGACATCGCTTCGCCGCAATCCGGTACCTCGCTTGGAGCGAACCGGCATTGCTGCGTGACGTCACCTTACCGCACTCGGCGGCATAGTCGATGGCCGCCGACGGAGGTCAAGGATTGCTTTGGGTCTCAGAACGACGCGGCGGCGAGCGCCCGGTGGAGACTCTGGAGGTCGTCGGCGCTGCGGTTGAGCAGAAACTGTTCCCAGTCGAGCGCGCTTTGAACGATCGTCTCCAGCGAATCGTACTTCGGCTTCCAGTCCAGAACGCGCTGAGCAAGGCCGGAGTCCGCGACGACGCTTGCGGCATCGCCCGGGCGTCTCGGTGCAATCTGTACCTTGAAGGAGTGCCCGTGCAGGCGCGTGACCATGTTGAGGACGTCGAGCACCGAATAGCCGGTGCCGTAGCCGCAATTGGCGACCAGCGAGCCGCTGCCACGGCGCAAATGCTGCAGCGCCCTCAGGTGAGCCTCCGTGAGATCGCTGACATGGATGTAGTCGCGCACGCCGGTGCCGTCATGGGTCGGATAGTCGATGCCGTAGACATGAACGCCGCCGCGTTTGCCAAGCGCGGCCTCGCAAGCGACCTTGATCAGGTGTGTTGCTCCTGACGTGGATTGGCCGCTGCGTCGGAGCGGATCGGCGCCGGCGACATTGAAGTAGCGCAGCGCGACGTAATCGAAATCGTAGGCTGCCGCAGCGTCCCGCAGCATGAATTCCGTCATCAGCTTGGACTGACCGTAGGGATTTTCCGGGTTGAGCGGCGCAGTTTCCTTCACCGGTTCGGATGTCTTTTGCGGCCCGTAGACGGCAGCAGTGGAAGAGAAGACGAAATGGCGAATGCCGGCGGTGATCGCGGCGCTCAACAGAGCCCGCGTCTTGCCGGAGTTATTGTCATAATAGGCAAGTGGATCGGCAACGGATACGGGCACGATCGCCGAACCGGCAAAATGGATGATGGCTTCGATGTCGTTCTCGATGAAGATCGTCTTCAAAACCTGGGCATCGGACACATCGCCGAGATAGAAGCGCGCGCGCGGCGAGACCGCCCAGCGAAAACCGGTCGAAAGATTGTCCAGGACAACGACGTCCTCGCCTGCATCCAGCAATGTCCAGACCATGTGGCTGCCGATATAGCCCGCGCCGCCCGTGACCAAAATTGCCATGTCCTGCATCCCCGTTTTCATACACGCGGGGTGCATCTGACGCCGTTTTTCCTTTCAGAATCTCCTACCGAATGCGCCCTCTGGGGCATCCGCGCCGGTAAGTTTGACGGCGTGGTTAGAGCCCGATTTCTACATCCGCTAGAATTTTATCGATGTGCCATTTCGGGGAGCTTCAGCGCCGTCGAAGCAATTCCGCAAGGTCTTCCCACAGGATCACTATCCCAATGGCGAACAATCCACCGGGAATCAGGAAATACAGGATTCTGACGGGATTGACGGTGAAGAACAGCAGGTACAGGAGGCCGTAGACCCCTGAGATTACGAGAACCGTTCCCAGAGCGAGGGAAATTATCTTCCTGACCAAGACCCACCCCCGAGCTAAACTCCTAAGGGAATTGCTACACCAAACATGCCCAAGCTGTATAGCCGGCACGTCTATGATCCGACCGTGGTTCGGAGGCCCGAGCAAGGAGACGAACCCCAACACGCGAATGGCACCTTCTTCCCTAGGAAGTCGCGTCGCCAAGACACTGGTCTCGTTCTTGGCCTCGGGACGGGGCGGACCCGCGCTGCGAGCCGGCGGATACGGGTTGAGAGACCTGCGCCTCAACCGGCTCGACAAAACTCATCTGACAATCCCGAAGTCGGATGACGTCGTAAAGCTGAATTAGCGTACCCCAGCAAGTTCAGGACTACCGCGACAGCAATTAGAAAAGATGGTAGCCTTCGTCACAGGTCGTCGCTCCGTTTCCGGAGAAAAGACATGGGCACTCTTGGGGAAAGACCTTCCATCGCGCCGCCGTCTTCGGTGGGACGGGCCATCATCAACGAAATCCATCATGCACCGGTTCTCGGGCTGATCGTTTTCGTGCCTGTCGTCATTCTTCTGGAATGGATTTTTCCCGATCGCCACACCCTGTTGTTCCTTGCTTCGGTCGTCGCGATCGTACCTTTGGCCGCACTCCTGAGCCGCGCAACCGAAGCGGTTGCGGCCAGGACCGGAGACGCAGTCGGCGGCTTACTCAATGCTACTCTCGGGAACCTGACCGAACTCGTGATCTCGCTCGCGGCTTTGCAGGCCGGTCAATATCTGTTGGTCAAGGCGTCGCTCGCCGGAGCGATCGTCACCAATACCCTGTTCATGCTGGGAGGTGCCTTCCTGCTCGGGGGGCTCAAGTATCATGTTCAGGAATTCAATCGGGTCAACGCCCGCTTTCAGGCCTGCCTCCTGTTCCTTGCGACGATTGCGGTCCTGGTCCCATCGCTGATCAGCGAGGTGGACCAGCCTCCCGCACTCGACGTATCCCAAAAGCTGAGCCTTGGATTGGCAATCCTTCTCATTGTCGTCTATGCGCTGGGTATGTTGTTTTCGTTGCGGACCCACCGCGAGCTTTTCGCAAGCGTGAGCCACGCGGGCAAAGACGAAAAACCGTGGCCGCTTGGCCTGAGCATCGTGCTATTGGTTATCGTGACGCTGCTAGTCGCGCTGGTCAGCGAGATATTCGTCGGTTCAGTTCAGGCCGCCGCCGAGCACCTCGCGATGACGCCGGCATTTGTAGGTTTCATTGTCGTAGCCCTGGTAGGTGCAGCCGCCGAGATGACCACCGCGTTTTCGGCTGCCCGTGCAAATCGCCTGGACCTCAGTGTCGGCATTGCGCTGGGCAGCGCGGCACAAATTGCCTTGTTTGTCGCGCCGATATTGGTGCTCGTCAGCTATTTCATCGGTCCGGAACCCATGACTTTGCAGTTTTGGCGGGGCGCGGTAACGATGATGATCGTCGCCACCTTGGCCGCCACCCTCTTGTCCAATGGCGGTCGTGGAGCCTGGTATGCCGGCGTCATGGCTCTGGCGCTTTATGCAATTTTCGCGTTCACGTTGTTTGTCTTGCCTCCCACGAATCCGTCGTGATGCCACTGCCTTCCGAAAGCGGCAATCACCTCAGCAAGCGGGTTCACGAGCGCGTCGTCGTTCACTGCCCGCCTTCGCATGCCGTCCGATAGTCTCGCGAAAGGACCGAAAATGACCCCTTATGTGGCCGAGATCCCGGAGCGCGGTATTTGTCGCCTTCGAAGCGGCGAACGATGTCGACGCGGAAACCCGGCTCGCCGACAGGACACTCCAGCGAGATCTCCGCGTGCTGCAAAACCAGGGCCGCTCGCATTGGGACGGCGTTTCGCAGATACGGCTAAGGGAACCGTCGCCGCGGGAGCTTGAGATTTGGCAGGGGGCGTCCGTTGCCGCGACGGCGGTCCTGGTGACTGAAAGCCTTCTCGGCCACGCTTTCCATAACGCAGCCCTGCGCAGCTGGACGTACTTGCTGTCAGGTACGGCAAGCATATCGCACGACTCGAAAGGCAAATGGCCATGGCGGTAAGCTCCAGGTCCCAAGCAAAACGAATGAGACGACTGTTCTTTGCCGCGCTGTTCCAGCAGGTTTCCATCCTCTGGCCTATCTTCTCCGGAATCCTTGTCATCATGGTCGGATCCGGCATTGTCATCGGACAGATCGAGGGTTGGCGGATCGGCGAAACCTTTTACTTCACCTTCATCACGGGTCTCACCATCGGCTACGGCGATCTTGCACCCAAGCATACCGTGGCGCGGATGCTCGCCCTACTGATCGGACTTTCCGGCATCGTCCTGACCGGCTTGGTTGCCGCCGCCAGCGTACAGGCGCTTAACGCGGCAGGTCGCGACAAAGCCGAGTAAAACGACGCCGCCCGCGGCACATGAGCTGCCGTGTAGGCGCGGGCAACCCAGCCGCAGATCCTATCAAAGCTTCAGGATGTAATCGCACAGTCTGTCGGCGGCCATCTGGATCTGCGCCGGATCGCGCAGGAAGCAGGCGCGCAGGAAGAGCTCGCCGCCCGGCCCGAAGGCCGTTCCCGGTGCCAATCCGACGCCGGTTTTGTCGACGATGTCGATGGCTGCCTTGCGGCTGTCTTTCACCCCGTCGATCTTCAGAAATGCATATAGCGCGCCATCCGGCTTCAACGTCTCGACACGGTTCGTGGCAATCAGCGCGTCGCAAAGGATGTCGCGGGAGCGCTTGGCCTTGTCGATGTTGGACCGCACGAATGCGTCGCCGTCGTTCAGGGCGGCAACCGCCCCTCGCTGCATGAACTGCGCCACGCCGGAGGTCGAATACTGGATGAGGTTTTCGAGCACCTGGCCGGTTTGCGGCGGGGCAACGATCCAGCCGACACGCCAACCAGTCATCGACCAGTTCTTCGAGAAGGAGTTGACGAACATCACCTTGTCGTCCGGCTCCATGACATCGAGGAAGGACGGTGCGCGGCCGCCGGCAAAGTAATAGCGCGCATAAATCTCGTCGGCCATGATCCAGAGATCATGCTTGCGCGCCAGCGCCAGGATGCCCACGAGGTCGTCCCTAGTTGCGGTCCAGCCGGTCGGATTGGACGGCGTGTTGATAAACAGCCCCTTCGTCTTCGGCGTGATTGCAGCCGCGATGCGGTCAAGATCGACCGCCCACCTGCCGCCCTCGAAAGTCAGTTGCACGCCGACCGAACGGGCGCCGGCAATTTCCAATGCGGCCGCAATGTTCGGCCAGGCGGGCGTCAGGTAAACGAGTTCGTCTCCAGGCGACGTCATAGCCTGCACGGCAATCTGGATCGCCTGCATGCCGGAACCGGTGACGTAGAAATGCTCGACAGGCAGGGTGATGTCGAAATGCCTGGCGTAGTAGTCCGACAGCGCCTGGCGCAGCTCCGGGATGCCGCGCTGATAGGTATAGAAGGTCTCACCGCCTGACAGCGCGTCAATCGCCGCCTTGTTGATGAAATCAGGCGTCGAGAGATCTCCCTCGCCGACCCAAAGCGGCAGAAGGCCATCGCGGCCACGGGCATAATTGACGACTTCGACGATTCCACTTTCGGGCGCCAGAACGGCACGCGGGCTAAGGCTGCTGACAATCGACATGCATCACTCCGGTTTTCGCCTACATAAAGCAAACGCGGCGGCAAATCCCATGACAATCGGTGATGCGATATCGATTTTCGTGATGATTGGTCCCGCCGCAACGGCAGAACCAATTCTTAAACTCACGCGGGACGCTTGGCCAGCAGGTCGCGGATTTCCGTCAGCAGCGCCACATCGGCCGGCGGTGCGGCCGCCTCTTCGTTGGCCTCCTTGATCTTCAGCTGCCTGTCCACCTGCTTCTGCAGCGTATTCACGCCCTTGACCATCAGGAAGATGATCCATGCAAGGATGAGAAAGTTGATCAGCACCGTGATGAAGCTGCCATAGGCCAGAACCGCACCCTGCTGGCGCGCGGCGCCCAGGGTCTGTGCGTTCACATTGGAAGACAGGCCGATGAAGTAGTTCGAGAAGTCGAACCCACCAAACACGGCACCGACGATCGGCATGATGACATCGTCCACCAGCGACTTGACGATGCCGCCAAAGGCACCCCCGATGATAACGCCGACAGCAAGGTCCATGACATTGCCGCGGGCGATAAATGCTTTGAACTCATTGAGCATTCGATCCGTCTCCCTCTGATGCAGTCGCACTGACAGGTCATTGTTTTCATTAGCTACATCTTCGATGCAATTATTCAATCGCCAATTACAATTTATCACCGTCCTCAGCGGTCTTTGACTTAAGGCCTAGAGCCCACCCGATGTTCAAAGCTTTGAAATTACCCTAATCTTGGAATTCCAAGAGACCGGCGCCGAAGCGCTGGTGGAGGTTCGATGCTGCCAGGCTGGGTCATAGTCGCATCTGCTTTCGGCTATCTGCTGTTGCTCTTTGCAGTGGCGAGCCATGGCGATCGCAGGCGCCGGATGTTCGGCACGCCACCAGGCGGGCGACCGGTCGTCTATGCATTCAGTCTTGCGATCTACTGCACGTCCTGGACCTATTTCGGCGGCGTCGGGTTGGCATCGCAGCGCGGACTGGAATTCCTTGGCATTTATATCGGGCCAATCCTCGTCTTCACGCTCGGCATGCCGCTGCTGCGACGGATCATCGAGCTTGCCAAGGCCGAGAAGCTGACATCGGTCGCCGACTTCATTTCCGCGCGCTATGGCAAGAACCCGACCGTCGCGACCATCGTGGCGCTGATTTCGCTCGTCGGCGCCATTCCCTACATCGCGCTGCAACTTAAATCGGTATCGAGTACGGTAACGGCGATGCTCAACCCGTCGGATTACGGCATCGGCAGCGGCAATCTCTATTTTCTCGACCTGCCGCTGCTCGTAACGCTCGTACTCGCCTGCTTCGCGATCATGTTCGGCACACGCCACACGGATGCGACGGAGCACCAGGACGGATTGATCCTCGCCATTGCCATGGAGTCCGTCGTCAAGCTTTTCGCCTTCCTCACGGCCGGCGTCTGCGTCATCTGGTTCCTGTTCGATGGGCCCTCCGACCTCTGGGAAAAGGCGGCCGAGAACAAGCTCGTGCTCTCAGCGCTACACTACCAGACGCCGATCAGCCGCTGGGTCACGCTGATTCTGCTGTCGGCCTTCGCCATCATCATGCTGCCAAGGCAATTCCACGTCACGGTTGTCGAGAATAGAACGTCGCGTGAGCTTCGACTCGCCGGCTTGCTGTTCCCGCTTTATCTCGTCGCCATCAATCTCTTCGTGCTGCCAGTGGCGATCGGCGGCCTGCTGACGTTCGGCGGCAGCGGCAACGCAGACCTCTACATGCTCTCGCTGCCGCTTGCCGGGCAGATGCCGGTCGTCTCGCTGATCACGTTCATCGGCGGCTTTTCAGCCGCGACGGCGATGGTGATCGTCGCGTCGGTCGCGCTGTCAATCATGGTGTCAAACGACATCATCATGCCGATCTTCCTGCACCGAAAGCTGACCGACCGTACAGGACAGCGCAACGATTTCGCCAAGACGCTGCTCAACGTCAGGCGCAGCGCGATCTTCGCGGTGCTGCTGCTCGGCTATGCCTATTACCGGTCGACAGACAGCACAACGGGACTAGCCTCGATCGGCCTCCTTTCCTTCGCCGCAATTGCGCAGATGGCGCCAGCCCTTTTCGGCGGCCTTGTCTGGCGGCAAGCCAACGCGCGTGGCGCCATCCTCGGGCTGACATCGGGCTTCGTGATCTGGGTCTACCTGCTGTTCCTGCCCTCGCTTGGCGGACCGGACTATTCGGGCGTTGCAAGCGCGGTGCTCGGCTTCATCTTTCCCGGCACGACGATCTTCACGGGTGACGCTACTGATCCGCTGGTCAACGCCACGGTGATGAGCCTGCTCGTCAATACGGCCTTCTTCATCATCGGTTCGGTGACCCGCAATGCGCGACCGCTCGAACGCATCCAGGCCGGAATCTTCGTCAAGCGGCAGTCCCGTACGCAGTTTGCGACGCGCGGCTGGAAGACCCGCATCAGCGTCGGCGATCTGAAGGCAACGGTCTCGCGCTATCTTGGCGAGGAGCGCATGAAACGGTCATTCCAGACCTACCAGCAAAATTCGGGCCGCGGTCTTGAGGATGACCAGCCGGCCGACATGGCGCTCATTCACTTTACCGAACAGTTGCTCGGCAGCGCCATCGGCTCCTCGTCGGCCCGGCTCGTGCTGTCGCTGATCCTTCAGAAGGTGGAAGACGCCTCCGCCGATACCGCCTGGCTGCTCGACCAGGCAAGCGAGGCGCTGCAATATAACCAGGACATGCTGCAGACCGCGCTGTCGCAGATGGACCAGGGCATCGCGGTCTTCGACAGCTCGAACAACCTGACGATCTGGAACCGGCGTTTCAGGCAGTTGCTCGACCTGCCGGAGAATGCCGGACAAGTGGGTTTCCCGCTTGCCGACATCGTGGCAATCCTCAGCCAGCGCGGCGATATTCCGGCCGGCGAAGTCAACCAGACCGTTCGCCACTTCCTGACGCTGGACAAGCCGTTCGCACTGGTGCTTGGCGGTGGCGAGCGCATCATCGAAGTCCGCTCCAATGCCATGCCGGATAAGGGCATCGTCGCAACCTTTACCGACATCAGCCAGCGGGTCGCCGCCGACCGAGCCCTGAAGCAGGCGAACGAAACCCTGGAACAGCGCGTCGCCGAACGCACGGCAGAGCTCACCCGCGTCAACCACGAACTCGGCGAGGCGCGGGCGGCGGCGGATGAAGCCAGCCTCGGGAAGACCCGCTTCTTCGCCGCCGCCGGCCACGACATCCTGCAGCCGCTCAATGCCGCCCGGCTCTATTCCTCGGCGCTGGTCGAGCGCATGGGCCAATCCGAAAGCAGTGCGATCGTTCGCAACATCGATTCCGCGCTGGAGTCGGTCGAGACCATCCTTGGCGCCGTGCTTGATATTTCGCGGCTTGACACCGGAGCCATGCGGCCGCGCCTCGCCTCCGTGCCGCTTTCCGATCTGCTGGAGCGAATCCAGACCGACTTCGCGCCGATCGCCCGCGAGAAGAAGCTGAAGCTGGTGGTGATGCCCACCTCGCTGCGAGTTCGCTCCGACCCCAACCTGCTTCGCCGCCTGGTGCAGAACCTCGTCTCCAACGCGATCAAATACACGATCGACGGCAAGGTGCTGGTCGGCGCGCGCCGGCGCGGAAGCCAGGTCGTCATTCAAGTGATGGATTCTGGGATCGGCATTCCGCCGTCGAAGTTCCGGACCGTCTTCAAGGAATTCGCCCGGCTTGACGAAGGCGCCAAAACGGCCTCCGGTTTGGGGCTCGGCCTCTCGATCGTCGATCGTATCGCGCGCGTCCTCAACCATACGGTGGAACTGCACTCAACACACGGCAAGGGCACGGATTTCCGGATCGTCATGCCGCGTGATGCCTCGCGGCTTGCCGAGCGCGTTGGCGCTGCCCAACCGGTGGAGCATTCGGCGCAGAGCCTCAAGGGACTGAAGGTCCTGTGCGTCGACAACGAGCCGCATATTCTGGAAGGCATGCAGCTCCTGATCAGCGGCTGGGGCTGCGAGGTTCGATGCCTGGACTCGCTACGGGCGGTCCGCGCGCTTGATGCGCGCCAAGCACCGCCCGACGTGATTATCGCCGATTATCACCTTGGCGACGGCACCGGCATTTCTGCCATCGTCACGCTCCGGGAACGGTTCACGGCGTTCATTCCGGCCCTCGTCGTGACGGCAGACCGCACACCCGAGGTTCGTGCCGAAGCCGAGCGGCACGGTATCGGCATCCAGCACAAGCCCGTGCGTCCGGCAGCGCTGAGGGCCTATATCACACAGATTTCCGCTCAGAAGCGTGCGGCGGCGGAGTGACGTTCATGTCCTTTGTCATCACGTCGGCCACGAGGCTGCGCACCCGTTCTGCGCTCGGCACGTCTCCGAACAGAATGCGGTAGATAATCGGCGCAACGACCTGATCCATCACGGCATCGACCGGCGGAAAGCTTTCGCCGCGTGCAAGCGCCCACTCGCTCAGCAGTTCCATCTGCTCGCGGGTGAAGGCGCAGCACTTGCAGGCGTTGGCATTGTCTTGCGCGGCCAGCACGTCGCGGATCATCTCGCGTCCGACGCCGGAGGACATTTCTTCGGCAAATTGTTCCGCCCAGGCTTCGAGGTCTCCCCTGCCGCTGCCAGTGTCGATCGGCTGCATATCGGGGCGCAGGCGTTCGACCGCCACGTCAGCCAGTAATTCCTGCAGGTCGCCCCAGCGACGGTAGATCGTCGATGGGGTGACGCCGGCCTTTGCGGCAATCAGCGGGATCGTGACATCCGCGCGCTCCATGCCCGAAAGCAATTCGCGGACCGCCTGATGCACCGAAGCCTGCACCCTGGCACTGCGGCCACCCGGCCGGAGATTTTCCTTTGCTGCCATTTCTAACGTCCTGTCTTCCTGCCCGGCGCATGGTTCAAAATCTTTGACCGTTCCATTAACGCAAATTATTTGCTTTTAGTGTCGGATCGACCTACATGGCTAACGCAACGAATTAGCTTTAAGAGGCTTATATATGTTCCGCGCCGCCAATTCCACAACGACCTCGTGCAATCCGATCCCTTTCCACGCGATCACGCTCGCGACCTTCTTCGGCGCTTCGGCAGCGCCTACGCCGCTCTACCGGATCTATCAGGAAAACCTCGCGCTCTCTCCGGTGCTGATCACGGTAATCTTCGCGGTCTATGCCTTCGCGCTTCTTGCCGCATTGCTCATCGCCGGCTCGATCTCCGACCACCTTGGCCGCAAGCCGGTGATCTTCACGGCCCTCGTCATGGAGATCATCGCCATGGCGCTGTTCGTCGTTGCAAGCGGCCCAGGCTGGTTGATTGCTGCGCGGATCGTGCAGGGCCTGGCGACGGGCATCGCCGGCGCGTCGATCGGCGCAGCGCTCGTCGACGTCGACCGCGCGAAGGGACAGCTCGTCAACTCCATCGCACCGCTCTCAGGCATGGCGGTTGGCGCCATCGGCACCAGCGCCTTGATCCAGTACGGACCTTTCCCGCTTCACCTCGTCTACGCCATCCTGCTCGCTGCCTTCGTCGGACAGGCCGGCGCCATCTGGGCGACCCGCGAGACCGGCGGCCGGCGGCCGGGATTCTGGAACTCCCTGAAGCCGACGATTTCGATCCCACCGCAGGTCAAGCGCCCGCTCACCCTGGTCACGCCGATCAACATCGCAAATTGGACGCTCGGCGGCTTCTACCTCTCGCTGGTCCCCTCGCTGGTCGCCAGCACAACCGGCAGCCGGGCGCCGCTGACGGGCGGAGCGATCGTAACGGCGCTGATGGTCTCGGGCGCGGTTGCGGTCTATCTCAGGCGCGTCAAGTCCGGTGCGGCCAACCTCGGTTTCGGCACGACCGCGACCACGCTTGGCATTCTGACCGTCGTCGCCGGCGTCCACCTCGGCAACGTACCGCTGCTGCTCGTCGGCACGCTCCTGACGGGCGCCGGGTTCGGCACAAACTTCCTTGGTTCGATCGGCACGATCATGCCGCTTGCCAAGGCCGACGAACGCGCCGGTCTGTTGTCCGCTTTTTATATCCAGAGCTATCTGGCTTTCAGCCTCCCGGCCATCCTCGCCGGCTTTCTGGCCAAATCGCTTGGCTACCAGCTGACCACTGACCTTTATGCAACGGCGATCATTCTGGTGACGGGAGCCGGACTGCTCGGCCTCCGCGCCGAACGCAGCAGGGCTGCAAGGCTGCCGGCTTGAACTAGAGGTAGCTCGTCACCGCTGGCTCGTTCCACCAGTTGTCGTGGCGTCCATCCATGTAGCGGATGGGCAGCGCAGCAAGCTCCTCTGGCGATATGTCGTCGAGGCAGGCGATGTTGATCGAAACATAGTCCCCGCCAATCTCGGGAATATGCCCGTGCCCGTAGGCGTGCAGGCCGCATGTCGGGCAGAAGCGGTGGTGGCCGCTCATCGTTGCGAACTGATAGTCAGCGGCCGCCGTCTCCTCGCATTGCAGACGGAAATCCTCCGGCTTCACGACCGCGCCCCAATAGCGCCGCTTGCCGCAGACCGAGCAATTGCAGCGGCCGGTGCCGGCCTGGAGATCGGCATCGACCTCGTAGCGGATTTTGCCGCAGTGGCAGCTGCCCGTGTAGGTCTTTTTCATGGAAATTCCTCCTCCGGCCCTTTGCAAGGGTGTCCGATCATGACAATATGTTGTCATGCTTGACGAAATACACAGACGACAACATGTTGTCAAACAAAATCGCCCGAAGCGGACTGCCGAAGGCGATGCCTTCTCGCTGTTTGCTATCACCGCATTGCGGCTCGCAGGCCGGCTGACCGCCGCCGGCGACGACTTGGCGAGGCCGACCGGGCAGACGAGCGCTCGCTGGCAGGTGCTTGCAGGCGCGCGAGGCGGCGCGCATTCCGTGGCGCAGATCGCCCGGCTGCTCGGGGTTTCCCGGCAGGGCGTCCAACGGCTGGCGGATACGCTCGAAGGTGACGGGCTGATCAGCTATGTCGACAACCCGCAGCATCAGCGCGCCAAACTGGTAAAGTTGACTGATGAAGGCGAAACCCGCCTCGCCGCGATCGAGATAGCGCAGGCGCAGTGGGCCGACAGGCTCGGGCAGTCGTTCACGTCAGCCGAAATCGATGCGGCCCGAACCGTCATGACCAGACTGATCGAAACTCTCGACGCGGAAACCGGCAAGGCATAGGCCGGCTATGGCGGCTCGTCGGCCTGAAGCAATTGACCTATGGATATCTCATGGAAAGGACGCGAGCAGTCGCCGGGTTCGCCCCTAAGCCGGCGGCTATCGTATATAGAGCAACGCAAGATTAGGCGCCGTGGCCAGCCTGCGGCCCATCGGAATTCACATTGGCTGCATGCGCTTCAAGGATGGCGGCGGCTATGACTTTCTGAAGCTCGTAGACCAGTGTGCGTGACCGCTTGCGATCCAGATCCTGCGCCGCCTTCGCAAGATTCAATCCCTCGTTGAGGACTATATGGTGAGCTCGCGTCAGCGCCCAACTCTCAATATCAAGACCTATCATTCGGAATCTCCGCCAAATCATTCAGCATCAACGACATTCACCGAATCACGATACGCAGAGCACTTACGCAGCAAGAAGAATCATAGTTGCAATATTTTGCAAATAGCATTTTCGGAAGAATACGCGCCGAATGCGAAATTTCTTCTTGAGCTGCGATCGATACAATCGCACCACCTCCGAGCCTGCACGAACTGAATCCAGGCTCTGCTTACAAATACTCGGCGAAGCTTGCACGGACCTGCACACACCATGGCACGCATTTGATCGATCTCCGGTAAGCGCACGGGAGATCGGAGGGCGTGGCAATCAGACCTTGGTGGCGGGCGCCTTGTTGCGCTCCAGCAGCGCCTTCACCGTAACGTCGTTGATCTTGCCGCTCGGCTCCTGGCCGATCGATTTCTGGAAGTTCTTGATCGCCGCGACCGTCTTCGCGCCCATCTCGCCGTCCGGCTGGCCGGCGTCGAAACCGTTGTTGTTGAGGATCGCCTGGATGTTGCGGATCGCTTTCTTCATGTCGACGGTCGAGGTCTTGGTGGCATTGCCGACCCACTCATCCGGGACGTCCACGCCATTCGCCTTGCTATCGAGCGGTGCAGCCTTCCAGAGGTCGGCCTTGGCGCGCGCCTTTTCGAGCTGATCCGGCTTCATTGCGTTGGCGACCTCGTCACGTTTCTGTGACGCGTCCTTGTCACCGCCCTTGGCGGCAATCGCGAACCACCTGTAAGACTCGGTCAGATCCTGCGCGACGCCATTGCCGCGGGCGCAAAGGATCGCCAGATTGAACTGGCTGTCGGTGATGCCGAGATTGGCTGCCTTGACGAACCAATCCGCAGCCGTCTTG
The DNA here is from genome assembly GCF_020166565.1 of Rhizobium sp. 3T7. NCBI lineage: Bacteria > Pseudomonadati > Pseudomonadota > Alphaproteobacteria > Hyphomicrobiales > Rhizobiaceae > Rhizobium > Rhizobium sp. 3T7. Next base: position 73,254 of record NZ_JAIQXS010000002.1, on the reverse strand, counting down.
TAGTCCTGCTGGCCTAGCGCGCCGGAGGCATAGAGCACGGCGAGATTGTGCATCGCGCTGGCGTTGCCCTGGTTTGCCGCCTGCTCGTAGTACTGCTTCGCCTTGGCGATATCGCGATCGACACCCGTGCCCTTCTCGTAAATGTTGCCGAGACGGTATTCGGCCGGCGCGAAGCCCTTGTCCGCAGCGAGCTGATACCAATTTGCCGCCTCCTTCGGATCGACGGCGATGCCGGCGCGGCCTTCGCTATAGCGAGCGCCGATCTCAAAGAGCGCCAGCGCATCGCCGTTCTTGGCGGCATCGGCGAGCGACTTCGGCTGCACGACATCGGGAACGGCAATACCCGCTGTTTCCATGGCCGGGGCGGCGGGCGCAGCCGCCATCCCTGCGGCGACCGGGGCCGCGTCCTTGGCAACGAAGCCGGATGCGTCCTGCAGAGCGCCGGATGGCGCAAGCGGGGTGGCCGTGTCGCCGCTCAGCGGTGCGGTTGCGGTCAGATGGTCGGGTGCTGCCGGCGCGGGTACCGGATCGGCGCTTGCAAGCGGCGCGACGGGGGCTTCTGCGGCCGGGACTTCCGGAGCGGTCGCTTCGGCCTGGTCCGGTGCCGTTTCGCTGTCGGGCGGCAGGGCGTTGCTGGACGAATCCGTCAGCACGGCAACTTCGGCGGACGGCGCCGGTTGGCCGCTCGTCAGCGTGCGGGCCAGCGGGAACGCCATGATCGCCAGCAGCACGGCGCCGACGGCAAGCAGGATCGGACGCCGGAAGCGCGAGAAGGCACTACCCTTCACGGCATCCTTGTCCTTTGCCTTCTTCTCGGCCTTGACGGGCTTGGCGGCCGGTTCGGTTTCCAGCGCTGCAGCCTGCGCGGCGCGGCGGGCAGCCGCGATATAGTCGGCGCGCTCGTTTTCGGTCGCCGGCTTGACGTTCGTCCGCGCAGCGTTCTGGCTGGCACGTACACGCTCCAGGATCTTCTTGATGTCCGGCGCACCCGAGCCCGGCTCCAGCGGCTCGTTGGCGGCTTCCGGCGGCATTACGTCGACGGGATCGATGGAAGGAGCGGGATCAATAAGGGTGCGTTCGCCGGCAGCGGTCTCTGCCTTTGCCTTCTTGCTCGGCAGCAGACGCTTTCCGAGGCTGGAAAGCAGGCTGCCCTTGGAGGGACCTGTGGATGATGCCGGCTTGGTCGCGGCCTCGATCGCGATCGCACTGGTGTCGGTTGCAGCCATGACCGGCACGGCGGGCGCTTCTTCGGCGACTTCGGGCTGACGGCTTGCCGGGGCGCGGGTTCCGAACACCGCCGGTTTCTGCGCGTCTTCGGCGCCAGCCTGCATTATCGCGTAGGTATCGACTGCGAAATCGACATCGGCGACAGGCATTCTCAGCGCCGGCCTTGCGATAGCGCGGTCTTCCATCACGTCCAATCGCTCGGCGATCTGGACCAGGGTTTCGTGCAGGGCCTGGAAGGTCTTGTGGGTGCGCTCGTCGCTGCTGCGGCTGAGATCCTCGAGTTGGCGCAGGTCTTCGGCAAGCGCATTGAGCGCCGACATATCGGCCGCAGCCGGCGCGCCGCCTTGCAGGGCGCCGCTTCTCGCATAGGCCTCGACCACCGCTTCGGCCGCCTGGCGGGCAGCCTCGATGATATATTCGTCGCTAGTCGCCATATAGTCTTCGATCGCGCCCATGCGGCGGTCGAAATCCGCCGGCAGCTCGGCCGCGGGCCGCGGCTCGCTCATCAGCGCCGACAGGTTTGCGATCTGGTCCTCAAGATTCTTCAGCGCATATGGATCGGCCGCCGGTGCAGCGGTGCTTTCCTCCAGGCGCGCGACGATGTCGCTGAGCCTGCTTTCGATGCGGCGGAACGCGCTGTCGTCCACGGGAGCGGCGACAGGCTGGAGCGGCTGGAAATCCATCTCGTCAATACGGCGCGCAAGATAGTCCAGGCGCTGCGCGAGCGCGTCGTTGACCGAGCCGACCTCGAGCGCATCGATCTTGCGCGAGATGTCGGCAAGCGCGCCCGTCAGCTCCGGCTGCGGCGCAGCCTTGTGGCTCCGCTCGAGCAGGTAGGACAGGTGCTCCAGGCGTTCGTCGAGGCGCGAGGTTGCCTCGGCATTGGCGAGTTCCTCGACGCGCAGCGTCAGGGTTTCAAGCCGATCGGCCAGGCCGTCGGCCGGCGCCGCGCGGCTCGCGACGCTATGACCCATCATATCGATCTGTTCGCCCAGGGCGTTCAGGCGGCCTTCGAGGCGATGCATCAAGGCCGGATCGCCGCTGGCGGCGGCGCGGCCGGTTGCCGCGATGGCGCGGCTGATTTCATCGAGCCGGCCATCGACCGCTGCAAACTGCTCGGCCATCGCCCGATCGTGCGGCTGGATCATGCTGCCGAACTGCTCCATCGCCGTTGCGATGGAGATAAGCTTGTCTTCCAGCGCCCGAACGGCAGGGCTTTCGCCCATGCCGCCGATATGGCGCTTGATATCATCGAGCCGGTAGGCAAGCGCCACCAGCTCTTCCTGCAGACCGGCCGTGTCGAGTGCATGCAACTGGTGCTCGAAACCGTCCCAGCGGGTTTCCATGTGGCGGATTGAATCTTCGCGTGCGAGCCCGTCCATCAGCGAGCGCAGCTCTTCGAACTCGCCGCGCAACCCTTGCGCCTCGGGCGCATTGGAGCGACCGGCAAGCTGATCGATGCTACTCGCAAGGCGGCTCATGTCGGCGCGGATGTCATCGGCGAAGCGGCGGTCTTCCGCCCCGACCTTGATGCTGCGGATCTCTTCGCGCAGCGCGTTCATTTCGCGCGTCACGCCATCGGAGATGTCGCGCTTCAGGTCCTGGCGAAGATTGACGAGCGCCTGCGCGATCTCGGTCATGGTGTCTTCGGCAGCGCGGTGGGCCGGTTGGGGCGCGGCCGGTTGCGGCGCGGCGGAACGCGGCGCGCGTTCGGCAACCGGGAGCGGCGCACGCGGAGAGGCCGACGGCTCCCGCGTGTACGGTGCGGGCTCGCGCACCGCCGGGCGTTCGCGGCTTGCCTCCAGAATGCGCTGGCGCTGGCGAATTTCAGCGAAGGGATCCAGCCGCGCTTCGGCGGCATAAGGTGCGCGGGCGGCATAAAGATCGGCGTAGCTCTCGCGCTCCGGCGCCGCGGGAGGTTGGCGCTGGTCGCGGGCGCCAGTGCCGATCAGCCCCTCGATCCTCGCCTCCAGACCTTCGATGGTACGGTTCAGCGCATCGAGCGACGCCCTGTCGGAATGCCGTGGGGAATTTGATCGCGATCCGTTCATCTTCTTGCTCGCTTCGTCTGTCCGAACCCTCGTCAGGGCCGATCATTGGCTTTTCCGTCAGCGCCGCACCGGAATGCGGACGAGAGCACCATTCATGAAGGGATAATCAATTAGACTTTCCGCAACCTGTACGGCGTAGCCGCATTCCATGAAACGCGAGACTGGAAAAAGGAATGCAGGTCGCCAATGCTCAGACCGCACCTTTCACGAAACGTGGTAAACAACCCGTTAACCAGCGTGAGATTTTTTTAACTTTTCAGGATTTTGAGCCGGTTTCCGTGCTGAAACCGGCCGACACCGCTTCGCGTGCAATCGTAGGCGTCAAAGCCATGTTAGTCCGATATCAGAACGATTCCGTCCATGGCCGCAACTCGATTTCCTGCGACCATGCACTCCTATGCTGCAGCAGGACATCGATGTAGCTCTGCGCAATGGCATCGGGATCGAGCGTCGCATCCGGCTTGGCCGGGTCTTCCTGACGCATCCTTGAACGGATGGCGCCGTCGATGATGAAGTGGGCGACGTGAATTCCCTTCGGCCCCAGCTCGCGGGCAGCGCTCTGGGCAAGGCCGCGAAGCGCGAACTTGCCCATGGCAAACGCGGCGGACTGGGCATATCCCTTGATGCTCGCCGTCGCCCCGGTAAACAGGATCGCGCCATGCCCATGCGGGATCATGCGCTTTGCAGCCTGCTGGCTGACCAGAAAGCCGCCATAGGCGCTGATTGCAATTGCCTGTTCGACAGCGACTGGGTCGAGCTCGATCACAGGACCGCGCAGGCGGCCGCTGGCGTTGTAGACGACGACCTCAGGATCGCCAATCGCAGCCGCGGCGTCGTCAAAGAGTGCTGCGACGGAAGCCGGCTGCGCGGCATCCGCGGCAAAGGTCCTTGCGCCCGTCTCACCGGCCAGTTCGTTCAGCTTGTCGATGTTGCGCGCTGCCAGCGCGACCTTGACGCCACGCGCCGTCAGCTGGCGCGCAAGCGAGGTACTGAGGCCTGGCCCTGCACCGACGATGAGAGCCGAGCTGTAAGGAAACTCAGTCATGCCTGTCGTCCTCCGGATCGATGTCACCGAAACCCAAACCGCAGAACACGGCATCAAGCTCGCCAGCGGATTTACACCCGCCGCGCCTTGATCGTATTCATCACGAAGCTGGTCTCGATAGTATCGACGCATTTCAGCCGGGCAATCTTTTCCTTGATGAAACGCTCATAATCCTCGAGCCCCGAACTCATCACCTTCAGCACATAGTCACGCGATCCGGTGACCAGATGGCACTCGAGCACCTCGTCCCATCCCCGAACGGCGCTCTCGAACATCTCAATCTCGTCCTCGTGCTGGCGGCTGAGCCTGACGGAAGCCAGTGCCGTCATCGTCCAGCCGTCGACGGCCGGATCGACGAGTGTCGTGTAACCCTGGATGATCGCCGCGTCCTCCAGCCGGCGCAGACGACGAAGGCAGGCGGATGCGGAGAGCCCGACACGCTCGGCGAGCTCGTTGTTTGGAAGGCGGGCATCGCCCGTCAATTCCCTAAGGATCTTCCGGTCCATGTCGTCAGCAATTTTCTGCGTCACAACTCTTAATTCTCCGCAATAAGTTGCATCAGAAAGCACAGGCGCGCTGCAAATAGCAAGAACAGTCCTCGCGTTCTGATATAATTTGCGAGCATCACGCGTATCTCTTGAGGAGACGACAATGACCGCACCACACCCTTCCAAGACTCATATCGGCAACCACGCCCTGCATCCCGAAACGCAGATGCTGAACTATGGCTACGACCCGGAACTGTCGGAAGGGGCGGTGAAGCCGCCGGTGTTCCTGACATCGACATTCGTCTTCAAATCCGCCGAGGATGGCCGGGATTTCTTCGATTACGTATCCGGCCGCAAGGAGCCACCCGCCGGCAAGGGTGCGGGGCTCGTCTATTCCCGATTCAATCATCCCAACAGCGAAATCGTCGAAGACCGGCTTGCCGTCTATGAGCGTACAGAAAGTTGCGCGCTCTTCTCATCCGGCATGTCGGCCATCGCGACGACGCTGCTTGCCTTCGTGCGCCCGGGCGACGCCATCCTGCATTCCCAGCCACTCTACGGCGGAACCGAGACGCTGCTGGCAAAGACGTTCCTCAATCTCGGCGTCGCGGCTGTCGGCTTCGCCGATGGCGTCAGCGAAGCGTCGGTTCAGGCCGCCGCCGAAGACGCCATGGCCAAGGGCCGGGTGTCGGTGATCCTCGTCGAGACGCCTGCCAATCCGACGAACAGCCTCGTCGACGTCGCGATGATCCGCCGTGTCGCCGACGCGATCGGCAGAAAACAGGGCCACACGCCGATCGTCGCCTGTGATAACACGCTGCTTGGTCCTGTCTTCCAGCGGCCAATCGAACACGGCGCCGATATCTCGCTCTATTCGCTGACCAAATATGTCGGCGGCCATTCGGATCTGATCGCCGGCGCGGCGCTCGGCCCGAAGGCCGTCATGAAGCAGGTCAAGGCGTTGCGCGGCGCCATCGGCACGCAGCTTGATCCGCACTCCTGCTGGATGCTCGGCCGTTCGCTGGAAACGCTGCAGATCCGCATGGAGCGGGCCAACAATAATGCCCGCGTCGTTGCCGACTTCCTGCGCGAGCATCCGAAGGTCGACGGGATTCACTACTTGCCCTATCACGACGCCAGTTCGCCAGTCGGGCGCACCTTCGCGGCGCAGTGCAGCGGTGCGGGATCGACCTTCTCCTTCGACATCAGGGGCGGCCAGCCGGCATCCTTCAAGTTCCTGAACGCCCTGCAGATATTCAAGCTGGCGGTCAGCCTGGGCGGCACGGAATCGCTCGCCAGCCATCCGGCAACGATGACCCATTCCGGCGTGCCGGCCGACGTCCGCCAACGGATCGGTGTCCTGGAATCAACCATCCGCCTGTCGATCGGCATCGAGCATCCGGACGATCTCGTGGCCGATCTGCAACAGGCGCTGGACGCGGCGTGAATTTAACGGCGGCTTAGGCGGCCGCCGTTTCCCTCACATCGTCGAGCAGGAAATGCACGACGATGTATTTCGTCGTGTAGTGGCGGCCGCTGTCGGAAATATTGTCGACACTGCCGCCGTCGGCAGGGTGCCAGCGATGGTAGTGCGGACTGGTGGTGATCAGCGTGATCGCCTTGCCGGCCCTCTTGCCGTCGAGCCGGAAGCGCATTTCGGCCAGCGGCCAGATGCGCTCATAGTCATCCATTGAAATGCGGACTTTCAGTGCCTTGCGGCTGACCGCCTCGCTGCGCGTGCCGTCCTCATGCTCCACCGCCGGCAGCTCCAGCGTGACTTCCTCGGCTCCGTCCAGGATGGAATTGAACTCTTCCGGCCACATCCGTCTCATAAAATCGCTCCTCCAAGCTCTTTCGTCGGTCTGCCCGTGAAGTCTAGCGCGTCTTCGTTCGGACGCAACCCGGTTGCGTGGCTGTTGCGTGGCGAGGAGGCCGGTGGCCATCCTGATCCTTCGAGGCTCCTCCGGAGCACCTCAGGATGAGGGCGGAGCGGCGGCGGCGCAGGATTGGAGACGGTACGCCCAGAGCAAGGAAATCGTCAGCGATTCTTTTGACGCCGCACTAACGACCGGCTTCATCGCTCACCGGCGCACCAACGACCAGCCCTCATCCTGAGGGGCTTCGCAGGAGCCTCGAAGGACGAGGACGGGTGATTGCTAGAATGACAGAGCGGTGACCGCGCATTTGCCTTTCAGTTCGCGATCCACGTCTTACCGATAGGCTTGCTCGAGCTTCGCGATATCGAGTTTCACCATGCCGAGCATGACCTCGGTGACGCGCTTGGCGCGCTCCCGATCCGGATCAGCGATCATCTCGATCAGCGCCCGCGGAACTATCTGCCAGGAAAGGCCCCAGCGATCCTTCAGCCAGCCGCACTGCTCTTCGACGCCGCCGTTTTTCAGGAAGGCGTTCCATATCCGGTCGATCTCGGCCTGCGTTTCGCATTCGACCGAGATCGAGAAGGCGTGGTTGAAGGCGTCGAGCGGGCCGGCTTCCATGGCGACAAAATCCTGGTTCCCGAGCTTGAAGTCGATGATCTTGACGCTGCCCGGAGGGCCGCTCGGCGTTTCCGCCGGCAGGATGGTCGTGCGCCCCATGGACGAATCGGGAATGGTCGCCACATAGAATTCGACGGCTTGCTGGACGTCCTTCTCGAACCAGAGATTCGAACTGACCTTGAGCATGGATTTGTCCTCCTCGTAGTTGCTCTGACGAAATTTTCGACAGCCCCAGGACGTTCCCCGCCCGCCATTCCCGACACCATGTCATCACAAATTCGAGGATCTGCGAAATTTGACGTTTACGCAAACGTCAATATTTTGTAAGAGACTCTCAAATGCCGGCCTCGTCCGGCGTGCCGAATTGGAGGAATTCGAACAATGCCAGTCTACAAGGCCCCGGTTAACGACACGCTCTTCGTGCTGAACGATGTGCTCGGCCTGGAACGCTACAACAATCTCCCGGGGTTTGCCGATGCGACGCCTGACATGATCGAGGCGATTCTCGGCGAGGCTGCGAAGATTGCCGAAGAAGTGCTCTTCCCCCTGAACTATTCCGGCGACCAGGAAGGCTGCGTCCGCCGCGAAGACGGTTCCGTCTCCGTGCCCAAAGGCTTCAAGGAAGGCTACGACGCCTACTGCCGGGGCGGCTGGACGGGACTTGCCGTCCCTGAGGAATTCGGCGGCCAGGGCCTCCCCTATACGTTGCACGCCGCCGTCGGTGAGTATACGTCGGCCGCCAACATGTCGCTGATGATGTATCCGGGGCTGACCCAAGGCGCGATCGCCGCAATTGTCGTCCACGGCTCGGACGAGCAGAAGCAGACCTATCTGCCGAAGATGGTCTCCGGCGAATGGTCCGGCACCATGAACCTTACCGAGCCGCATTGCGGGACCGATCTCGGCCTCCTGCGCACCAAGGCCGTGCCTCAAGGTGACGGCAGCTACAAGATCTCGGGCCAGAAGATCTTCATCTCCGCCGGCGAGCACGACATGACCGGCAACATAGTGCATCTGGTGCTGGCGCGCATCGAAGGCGCGCCTGATGGCACCAAGGGCATTTCGCTGTTCATCGTGCCGAAGCATCTCGTCAAATCGGATGGCACACCGGGCGAGCGCAATCAGGTCTCCTGCGGCGCGATCGAGCACAAGATGGGCATTCATGGCAACGCCACGTGTGTCATGAACTATGACGAGGCGACCGGTTTCCTCATCGGCGCGGAGAACAAGGGTCTCAACGCCATGTTCGTGATGATGAACGAAGCCCGCCTCGGCGTCGGTCTACAGGGTCTGGCGATCGCCGAAATCGCCTATCAGAACGCCGTCAACTATGCCCGCGAGCGCATCCAGGGCCGCTCGCTCTCCGGCCCGAAGGCGCCTGATAAAAAGGCTGACCCGATCATCGTGCATCCCGACATTCGCCGTTCGCTGATGACAATCCGCGCCTTCAACGAGGCAGGCCGCGCCTTCCTGCTCTGGACGGCGCTGAAATCCGACATCGCCCACCGCTCGGCGGACGAGAAGGAGCGCCAGACCGCCGACGACATTCTCGGTCTCGTCACCCCGATCCTCAAGGGCGTCCTGACCGACAAGGGCTTCGACCACGCAGTCATGGCCCAGCAGGTGTTCGGCGGCCACGGCTACATCGAAGAGCACGGCATGAGCCAATATGTGCGCGATGCCCGCATCGCCATGATCTACGAAGGCGCCAACGGCATCCAGGCGCTTGATCTGGTGGGCCGTAAGCTCGGCTTGAACGGCGGCCGCGCCGTCATGGCGCTCTTCAAGGAGATCGGCGATTTCTGTGAAGAAAACCGCGACGACGAGAAGATGACGTTCTTCACCAAGAACCTGAAGAAGGGGTTGAACGACGTGCAGTCGGCGACCATGTGGTTCATGCAGCACGCCATGGCCAAGCCCGACAATGCCGGCGCAGGCTCGACCGACTACATGCACCTCTTCGGTCTCGTCGTCCTTGGCTATATGTGGGCGAAGATGGCAAAGGCTGCCGAGAATGGCCTTGCGAGCGGCGACGACGCCCGCGAAAGCTACCTTCGCAACAAGCTCGTCACAGCCCGTTTCTTCATGGAGCGGATCATGCCGGAAACGGCGCTGCGCAAGGCCCGCATCGAGACCGGCGCAGAAACGATGATGACCTTGGCCGCCGAGGCTTTTTGAGTTCAACGGCGCCCGACGCCGATAGGGAGATGAGACAATGACCAAGGTTTTCATTTACGACCACGTGCGCACGCCACGCGGCCGCGGCAAAAAGGACGGTTCGCTGCACGAGGTGCCGTCGGTGCGCCTTGCCGCCAAGACCCTGGAAGCGATCCGCGACCGCAATGGACTCGATACCGCAACCGTCGACGACATCATCATGGGCTGCGTCGATCCTGTCATGGAAGCCGGCGCGGTCATCCCGCGCGGGGCGGCCTTCGAGGCTGGCTATTCGACCAAGGCGCCTGGCATGCAGATATCCCGCTTCTGCGCTTCCGGCCTCGACGCCGTGAACTTCGGCGCGGCGAAGATCGCGCAAGGCGCCGATGACATCGTCATTGCAGGCGGCGTCGAAAGCATGTCGCGCGTCGGTCTCGGCATGTCGGGCGGCGCCTGGTTCATGGACCCGTCGGTGAACTTCCCGGCCTACTTCATGCCGCAGGGCGTCTCGGCCGACCTGATTGCCACCAAATACGGCTTCTCGCGCGACGACGTCGACGCCTACGCGGTCGAAAGCCAGAAGCGGGCGGCAAACGCCTGGGAGAAGGGCTACTTCAAGAATTCCGTCATCCCGGTCAAGGACCAGAACGGCCTGACGATCCTTGCCCATGACGAGCACATGCGTCCCGGCACCGACATGCAGGCGCTGGCAAGCCTGAACCCCTCCTTCCAGATGCCGGGCGAGATGGGTGGCTTCGAGGCCGTCGCGATCCAGGCCCATCCGGAGATCGAGCGCCTCAACTACGTCCACCACGCCGGCAATTCCTCTGGCATCGTCGACGGCGCGGCCGCCGTGCTGCTCGGCTCCAAGGCCGGAGGCGAAAGCATGGGCGTGAAGCCCCGTGGCCGCATCAAAGCCTTCGCCAATATCGGCTCCGACCCGGCGCTGATGCTGACCGGCCCGGTCGACGTCACCGAAAAGCTTCTGAAGCGCACGGGCATGACGCTTGCCGACATCGATCTCTTCGAACTCAACGAGGCCTTCGCCGCCGTCGTGCTACGCTACTGCCAAGCCTTCGAGATCCCGCACGACAAGATCAACGTCAACGGCGGCGCGATCGCCATGGGCCACCCGCTCGGCGCCACCGGCGCGATGATTCTGGGCACGGTGCTGGACGAGCTGGAGCGCCGCGACCTGAACACCGCGCTCGTCACGCTCTGCATCGGTGCCGGCATGGGCACCGCGACCATCATCGAACGCGTCTAAGGGAGAGAGACGATGACCTACAAGAATTTCACCGTCGAAACAGACGCAGACGGCATCGCCCTTGTCACCTGGGATATGCCCGGCAAGTCCATGAACGTCTTCACCGCAGAGGTGATGGACGAGCTGGACGCCATCGTCGATGCGGTCGTCGCCGACAGCGCCATCAAGGGCGCGGTCATCACCTCCGGCAAGTCGAGCTTTTCGGGCGGCGCGGACCTCTCGATGATCAAGTCGATGTTCTCGCTCTACCAGCACGAGAAGGCCGCCAACGCCGATGGCGCCGCGCAGAAACTCTTCGATCTCGTCGGCCGCATGACCAGCCTCTTCCGCAAGATCGAAACCTCGGGCAAGCCCTGGGTCTCGGCGATCAACGGCACCTGCATGGGCGGCGCATTCGAGATGTCGCTGGCCTGCCACGGCCGCGTCGCCTCGAATGCCAAGTCGGTGAAGATCGCCCTGCCCGAGGTCAAGGTCGGCATCTTCCCGGGCGCCGGCGGCACGCAGCGCGTGTCGCGCCTGGCGGACACCCAGTCGGCCCTGCAGATGATGACGACCGGCCAGTCGCTGACGGCAGCACGCGCCAAGGCGATGAATCTCGTCCATCAGGTGGTTGAGCCGGATCAGCTGATCCCCACGGCCAAGCAGATGATCAAGGACGGGCTGAAGCCCGTTGCCCCCTGGGACGAGAAGGGCTTCAAGGCGCCCGGCGGCGGCATCTGGACGCCGGCCGCAGCCCAGCTCTGGCCGGCCGCGCCCGCGATCCTGCGCCGCGAAACATCAGGCAACTATCCGGCAGCACTCGCCATTCTGAAGTGCGTCTATGAAGGCCTGCAGGTGCCTTTCGACACCGGCCTCAAGATCGAGCAGCGCTATTTCACCGAGATCCTGCAGACCAACGAAGCCTTCTCGATGATCCGCTCGCTCTTCATCTCCATGCAGGAGCTCGGCAAAGGGGCCCGCCGCCCCGCTGACGTTGCAAGGACGGAGCTGAAGAAGGTGGGTGTCGTTGGCGCCGGTTTCATGGGAGCCTCGATCGCCTATGTGACCGCCGCCGCCGGCATCCCCGTCACCCTCATCGACCGCGACATCGAAGCGGCGACAAAGGGTAAGGGCGTCGGCGAAGCACTGGTGAAGGACTCCATCGGTAAGGGTCGCCTTACGCAAGACGATGGCGCCGCACTGCTTTCCCGCATCGCGCCCTCCGCCGACTATGGTGACCTGAAGGACGCCGATCTCGTCATCGAAGCCGTGTTCGAAGACCGCGAGGTCAAGAAGGCCGTGATCGAGGCAGTTGAGGCCGTTCTGCCAGAAGGCGCGATCTTTGCCTCCAACACCTCGACGCTGCCGATCACCGGCCTTGCCAGGAACTCGAAGCGCCCGGCCGATTTCATCGGCGTGCATTTCTTCTCGCCGGTCGAGAAGATGATGCTGACGGAGGTCATCCTCGGCAAGCAGACCGGCGACAAGGCGCTCGCCGTTGCGCTCGATTACGTCGCCGCCATCAAGAAGACGCCTATCGTCGTCAACGACACGCGCGGCTTCTTCGTCAACCGCTGCGTCTTCCGCTACATTCACGAAGCCTACGACATGCTGATCGAGGGCGTCCCGCCCGTCATGATCGAGAATGCCGCCAAGATGGCCGGCATGCCGGTCGGTCCGCTGTCGCTGAACGACGAGGTTGCGATCGATCTCTCGCAGAAGATCCTCAAGGCCACCGCTGCCGATCTCGGCGAGGCCGCCGTCGATCCGAAGCACATGGCACTGATCAACAAGATGGTCGACGAACTCGACCGCCGCGGCCGCAAGAACGGCAAGGGCTTCTACGACTATCCGGCGAAACCGGCCAAGAAGTCGCTATGGCCGGAGCTGAAGACCTTCTACCCGCAGAGGGAGGCCGACGAGGTTGATGTCGAGGTGCTGAAGCAGCGCTTCCTCGTCACCATCGCGCTGGAAGCCGCCCGCACCATGGAGGAAGGCATCGTCACCGATCCGCGCGAAGCCGACGTTGGCTCCATCCTCGGCTTCGGCTTTGCTCCCTACACCGGTGGCGTGCTCTCCTACATCGACGGCATGGGCGTGAAGGCCTTCGTGGAACTCTGCGAGAAACTTGCGGCAACCTACGGCGCACACTTCAAGCCAACGACACTGCTCAAGGACATGGCGGCCAAGGGCGAGACTTTCTACGGTCGGTTTGATCCGTATGCCAAGGAGAAGGAGGCGGCGTAAGCCGCTTCTTCAAGCCTGCTAGCACCTACACAAGCAGGCGGCTGTCACGACCACAGTTCATGTCAGTGAAGTTCCGCAATGCGTGCGCCCTCCGCATCCGTAGGCTGCCCCCCCAAAAGCGTTTCATCTGCCGTCAATCGATGCCGCTATCTTCTCCGCCTCGATTCCGATTTCCCGGAGAAGGCCGGTCGACACGGCGGTGAAGCCGCAAAAGTAGAGGCCGTCATTTGCCGGTTGAAGCTCGCCGCGGGCGGGACCATCGGCGCCGCCAAATCTCCCTTCGAAATCGGGCAGAAGCGCATCAAGCCCCGGCCGGTAGCCGGTCGCCAGAATGATCGCGTCGAACATAGCGGATCGGCCGTCGGCGAAGTGGACGTGCCGAGCCTCGGATGTCGAGATTGCGGGGAACACCCGGATATCCCCGGACCTGATCCGCTCGATCGTTCCGATATTGATCAGAGGCGTACGGCCCCTTTCGATGATGCCGGTCAGCGGGCCGTCTTTTGCTCGTTCCAGCCCGAACTTCCCGAGGTCTCCGAACCGCAGGCTGAGGATGGGCGCATTCACCGCATCGACCAGGCGATAGGGAAGGAATCGCTGGGCTATCGCGATGCTGGCGCTCGTCAATCCGAACAGTTCAAGCGGCACGACATTGGTCGGGCCGCGCACGGACATCCCGACATCAAGGCCGGCCTCGGCGCATTCAAGGGCGATCTCGCCGGCCGAATTGCCGAAGCCGACGACGAGGACGCGCTCAGCCGCAAGCGCCGCGGCATTCTTGAACTCCGAGGAGTGGAGAAGCTTGCCGGCAAACAGCTCCTGTCCTTCCCAGGTCGGCCTTATCGGCGCGTTTGCGAGGCCGGTCGCGACAATGACGTTGCTCGCCTGGAATGTCCCCTCGGAACTCTCCACGGTCCACGCCTTGTCCTTGCGGATCGTCGTCGCGCGCACGCCAAACCTGACCTCGATGTCGTTCGAAGAGCTATAGGTTTCGAGATACTCGATAACCTGCAGCCGCGACGGATACTTTGGGAACCGCCGCGGCATCGGCATTCCCGGCAGGGCCGAGTGCATCTTGTGGGTATGCAGCCGAAGGCGATCGTAGTGGCGGTGCCAGGCGGCGGCGAGCGTATCGCCTTTCTCAAGCACGACAAACGAGCGTCCACGCGCGTGCAGCGCCACGGCGCAAGCCAATCCTGCCGGTCCGGCGCCGATGATGATCGTCTCTGCATCCGTCATAGAGGTCTCGAAGCAACCAGAAGTCTACGTAACTACACAGCGGATTAGCCGCGCCGGGCCGCCTCAATCGCCGCGACGTCGATCTTCCTCATGGTCATCATCGCATCGAAAGCGCGCTTTGCTTGCTCCCCGCCTGCCGCAAGCGCTTCCATCAGCACCCGCGGCGTGATCTGCCAGGACACACCCCATCGGTCTTTGCACCAGCCACATTCACTCTCCTGGCCGCCATTGCTGACAATAGCGTTCCAATAGCGGTCGGTTTCTTCCTGATCGTCAGTTGCGATCTGAAATGAGAAGGCTTCGTTGTGTTTGAACGTGGAACCGCCGTTCAAGCCGATACAAGGAATACCCGCGACAGTGAATTCAACAACCAACACGTCTCCTTGCTTACCGTCCGGATAGTCCCCAGGTGCACGAATGACGGCACCCACGGCGCTGTCGGGAAAGGTTTCAGCGTAGAAGCGGGCAGCAGCCTCAGCGTCTTTGTCGTACCACAGGCAGATCGTGTTCTTTGCCATTACGCGGGTCCTTTTGCTCTCTACTTCCCATCTCCTCCCTGAAATAAGGAGCAAACCGTCTTTCTCCACCCCATGTAAGCCATTTCACGCGGAGCCAACTGCCGAGCATAGAAAAGACCTATTCGCAAGAACGTTAAAGCCGCGCATCACCGTTAAGCGTCGTTGGCGCGAGCAGGTTGGACATTCAAGTCCGGGAGGTTCAATCAATACGCGCTACATTATTCCTCGGGTTTAACCCGAGGTGAGGTTTTGCATTTGCGTGGGCTCTCCGGATCGGGATCTGAAAACATGGCGGCAAGCCGGCGGTAGAGGAAACGCATGGCAAGCAGCCTGTTCCTGAAGAGACTTCCTGCCCTGCCGGTGGTCGAGGTGCTTGCCGTTGTCGAAGCCATGAACTGGGGGGACGGAGGGCTTGTCGGCGATGAGGAAAAGGCGTGGCCGGGCGGCTGCGTGATCACCCGGCTTGCGGCCGGCGAATGCGGTTTCTAGAAGGATTGCCACATCCCGCCTGCCGTCGCGCCCGGGCATGCCGCGGCAGACAGACGGCGGCGCAGATGCAGCCCGAGGCGCCTATCACCGCTATTTCCCACCTTGCACGCGGGCCGGCGAGGACCGGCGCCAAGCCATCCTTCGCATGATGGCTACGATGTCGGGGACGGCGGCCGACGACACGGAGGAGTTCAGGGATCTGGAACGACGCCTTGCGGAGGCGGCACGGCCCCAGCCGGAACTCAGGCCACGGCTCAGCGCCTTTCTTGGCCGGTATGGCCTGCCGGCCGCACCGAAATGCTGACGTTGAACGGTGTCCGCTCCGGCGAACCTGAGCGCCCCCGGGACGAGGCGCTAGCAGGGACGGCCACCGGCATTCGTCGTGGCGTCGTCAGCTGCGCAGGCCGGGCGCTTCCTGGCCGGTGCGGGCAACGTATTCGGTGTAGCCGCCGCCGTATTGGTGGATACCGTCGGGCGTCAGTTCCAGCACGCGGTTGGAAAGGGCTGCGAGGAAATGCCGGTCGTGCGAGACGAACAGCATGGTGCCCTCGTATTGCGACAGCGCCTTGATCAGCATTTCCTTGGTGTCGAGATCCAGATGGTTCGTCGGCTCGTCCAGCACCAGCAGGTTCGGCGGATCGAAGAGCATCTTGGCCATCACAAGCCGGGCTTTCTCGCCACCAGACAAGACCCTGCACTTTTTCTCGACGTCGTCACCGGAGAAACCGAAGCATCCCGCGAGCGCTCTCAGCGGCGCCTGCCCAGCCTGGGGGAAAGAATCCTCCAGCCATTCCAGCACCGTTCGATCTCCGTCGAGCAGATCCATGGCGTGCTGGGCGAAGTAGCCCATCTTGACGCTGGCGCCGAGGGCGACACTGCCCTGATCCGGTTCGGTGGAACCCGCCACCAGCTTCAAAAGAGTCGACTTGCCGGCGCCGTTGATGCCCATGATACACCAACGCTCCTTGCGGCGGACCATGAAGTCCAGGCCTTCATAGATGGTGCGGCTGCCGTACTTCTTGTGGACGTTCTTCAAGTTGATCACGTCTTCGCCGGACCGTGGTGCCGGCAGGAAGTCAAAGGCGACGGTCTGGCGGCGCTTCGGCGGCTCCACACGGTCGATCTTCTCCAGCTTCTTGACGCGGCTCTGCACCTGCGATGCATGCGAGGCGCGCGCCTTGAAACGCTCGATGAACTTGATTTCCTTGGCCAGCATTGCCTGCTGGCGCTCGAACTGCGCCTGCTGCTGCTTCTCGTTCTGCGCCCGCTGCTGCTCATAAAACCCGTAGTCGCCGGAGTAGCTGTTCAACGAGCCGGCGTCGATCTCGATGATCTTGCCGACGATGCGGTTCATGAACTCGCGATCGTGCGAGGTCATCAAAAGCGCACCGTCGTAGGTTTTCAGGAATTCTTCCAGCCAGATCAGGCTCTCGAGATCCAGGTGGTTGCTCGGTTCGTCGAGAAGCATGACGTCAGGGCGCATGAGGAGAATGCGGGCGAGCGCCACGCGCATTTTCCAGCCGCCCGACAGTGCGCCGACGTCGCCGTCCATCATCTCCTGGGTGAAGCTGAGACCGGCCAGCACTTCGCGCGCACGGCCCTCGAGAGCATAGCCGTCCAGCTCCTCGTAGCGCGCCTGGACTTCGCCGTAGCGCTCGATGATCCGGTCCATCTCGTCGAGCTTGTCGGGATCGATCATTTCCGCTTCAAGCGCGCGTAGTTCAGCCGCGACGACACTGACGGGCCCGGCGCCTTCCATGACCTCGGCCACTGCGCTGCGGCCGGCCATCTCGCCGACATCCTGATTGAAATAGCCGATCGTCACGCCCTTTTCGGCGGAGACCTGGCCTTCGTCAGGCTGTTCCTGCCCGGTGATCATACGAAAGAGCGTCGTCTTGCCGGCACCGTTCGGGCCGACGAGACCGATCTTCTCGCCTTTGTTGAGGGCTGCGGAGGCCTCGATAAAGAGGATCCGGTGGCTGTTCTGCTTGCTGATATTCTCGATACGAATCATGTCTGCGTGGAGTCCGAAAGCGTTGCTGTGCCCCTCCTTCATGCGTGCTGGGGCCTTTTGCGGCTCTCGCTAGCACGTTCAGAACGTCATGGCCAATCCCGGGCCATACAAAGAGTTCGATGCATCCGGAAAGCGCCCTGACAACGATGCATGAAGGGTGCTCAATCGATGGGGCAGAACATCAACGGGCCCTGAGAACTTTTCCACAATGTCCCTCAGCCTCTTGATAAGCAGATCCACGATCCTTTATGCGTTAGCGGCGCGCCGGCAGGCGTTTCGTATGTCAGGGATTGTCACATCATGGAAATTTTCACTTCTGCCGGCTTGCTGGCGCTTCTGCAGGTCATCCTCATCGACCTCGTGCTTGCCGGCGACAACGCCGTTGTCATCGGCCTCGCCGCGGCGGGGCTACCGACTGACCAGCGCAAGAAGGCGATCCTCGTCGGTATTCTTGCCGCCACTGTACTGCGTATCGCACTTGCCAGCGTCACCGTCCAGCTTCTCGAGATCATCGGCCTGCTGCTTGCCGGTGGTATTCTCCTGCTCTGGGTCTGCTGGAAGATGTGGCGCGACCTGCGCAACGGCAGCGGCAGCGACGCGGAAGGAGCCGAAGGCGGCGCGGCGCCAAGGAAGACCTTCTATCAGGCGGCCAGCCAGATCGTGATCGCCGACGTGTCTATGTCGCTCGACAACGTCCTCGCCGTCGCCGGGGCGGCCCGCGAGCATCCGACGGTCCTTGTGATCGGCCTGATCCTGTCGATCGCCATGATGGGCATCGCGGCGAACTTCATCGCGCGCCTGCTCAACCGCTATCACTGGATCGCGTACCTCGGTCTGGCCATCATCGTCTACGTGGCGCTGAGCATGATCTATCGCGGCTCCCTCGAGGTCTGGCCGCATCTCGCCCCGGTCGCCCGCGCCGCTTTGGGCTAAGCCATCCATGACGGGCATGCAGGGCCACCCGGTATGCAACGGCCCAACTCAGGGGCCGTTCACGAGTTGCAAGATGAGGCGGCGGATATTGCCGCCCTCGCTCATCTCGGCCTTGTCGAAGTCGCGGCCGCGCTGTCGCTGCAGCGCGGAGAGTTCACCGAGCCGCTTCGTCAGCTCGACCCGGATCTTGCGGCAGTCGGGGTCATCGTCGGCGGACAGACCGACGCTCATCGCCTCGATATCCCTCACCATTTCCTTGATGTAGTCCCCATGCACCCGCTCATGCGTTTCAATGCCGGCAACGAAGGTGGCCCAGCTTGCCTGAGTGGCCATAGGAAGTTTTGTGATGGGCTTCGGCAGCGTATAGGTGATGATCAGCTTCGGCCGCGCCACAGCCAGGACGCAGGCATCGCCACGGCGCTCGTATTTTCTCGTCCAGGTCAGCTTGAACGTCGTATGCGCCACCGCGCGACTGCCGCCAAGCTCGGGAGCGTGCTCGCCGATCGAATCGTAGAGCGCTGCGCCGGAGCTGCCGGTCACCGCATAGGTCTGCACCTGTTCAACCGGCTGCCATTCCGCCTTTGCCGCAATCGGCTGCAGGACCCAAGCAGCCAACAAGCAACGAACCAATACTGCCCTCACGCGAATCCCCCAGATCATGTCGTGTCGACCCTAGTCGGCGGGTGCGTCGCATTCAACCGCGACGGTTCGAGCATAACGATGGACCTGTGAGGCTCGCCCTCTAAGGGTCTGCCATAAAACCCAAAAAAAGCCTGAATATTCGAGAGTGATCGCGCTATCGGGCGGATTGCACGTCGCGTATCGAAATCCTCTGGCAACGATTTCACCGTATGATGCGCCATTCGAACGGGATGTAAGAACGCCTGCCTGTGGAGGCAGTTCATAGATCGGGGTCTGCTGTGACAATCTATCTGCCTATCGCAGAATTGTCGGTGAACATCTTCATCATTCTCGGTATGGGGGCGGCCGTCGGCTTTCTCTCCGGAATGTTCGGTGTCGGCGGCGGCTTCCTGATCACGCCGCTCCTGATCTTCTATAACATTCCGCCGGTCGTAGCCGTCGCCACCGGCGCCAACCAGGTCGTCGCCTCCTCCATCTCGGGCGCCATCACACACTTCCGGCGTGGAACGCTCGATGTGAAGCTTGGAACCGTGCTACTCGTTGGCGGTCTTTCGGGCGCGACCGTCGGCATCTGGATCTTTTCGCTGCTCAGACAGATCGGCCAACTCGATCTCATCATCTCGCTGCTCTACGTCATCTTCCTCGGCACGGTCGGCGGGCTCATGCTGCTCGAGAGCGTCAGTGCCATGCGTCGCGCGGCAAAGAACGTGCCACCAACGCCGCGACGCCCCGGCCATCACCATTGGGTGCACAAGCTGCCCCTCAAGATGCGGTTCAAGAAATCGAAGATCTTTCTGAGCGTGATCCCTGTCGTCACGCTCGGCTTCGGCATCGGCATCCTGACGTCGGTCATGGGCGTCGGCGGCGGCTTCATCATGGTGCCGGCAATGATCTATCTCCTGCGCATCCCGACCAATGTGGTCGTCGGTACGTCGCTGTTCCAGATCATTTTCGTGACCGCCTATACGACGGTCGTGCAGGCCGCCACCAACTTCTCGGTCGATATCGTGCTCGCCTTTATCCTGATGATTGCCGGCGTGATCGGCGCCCAGTATGGCGTGCGCGTTGGACAGAAGCTGCGTGGCGAGCAGCTGCGTGCGCTGCTCGGGCTTCTCGTGCTCGCCGTCGGCCTTCGCCTTGCCGTTGCGCTGGTCGTAACGCCAGCGGATGTCTACTCCGTGGTCATGGGAGCGAATTAATGCACCGCTTCCTCGCCGCTTTGCTATTTTGCGCCACGATGCTGCCGGCTATCGCGACCGCGCAAATGCTGCTCCCGGGCCAAGCCACGCAGGCGACCGCCGAAGGGCTTGAGATCGGCACGTCCACCAGCGAAATCGCCATCACTTCGGATTTTCGCGGTGCAGACCTGACGATCTTTGGAGCCGTGACCAACACCGACAGCCTGCTTTTGGCGATCGGCCAGTATGATGTGGTCGTCGTTCTTGAAGGCCCGCGCGAAGACGCGACCGTGCGCCGGAAAGAGCGGGTGTTCGGCATCTGGGTCAATACGCGGTCGATGACCTTCGAAGCGGTGCCGCACTCCTATTCGATGTCGAGCTCGCGCATGCTTGACGACATCACCACGCCGCTTGACCTCACGGACAGGGGGATCGGCATCGATCACATTCCGCTGACGCCGGTCGGCTTCGTCGGCAATGCCAGCAATCTCGGCGAATTCCGGCAAGCCTTTCGCCGGCTGCAGGAAAGCGGCGGCCTCTACGATCGCGATCCGAGCGGCGTGCGTTTCGTCAGCTCCAGTCTTTTCAAGGCAAGCCTGCGGTTGCCGGCAAATATTCCGAACGGCGTGCATACCGTGCGCGCCTATCTCTTCAAGAGTGGCAGCTTCCTCACCGAGAAGTCGGTTCCGCTGCGCGTTATCAAAACAGGGATCGAGCAGATGATTACGGATGCGGCGCATGCGCAGCCGATCGCCTATGGCTTGCTCTCCGTCTTCCTCGCGCTCATCACAGGCTGGGGTGCCAGCGTGGTGTTCCGCAAGGATTGATCAGGCCGATTTCGCCTTTCCGGCGACGAGATCGAGATAGGCTTGGGTCAGGCGTGCGAGTACGGACGGCGTTTCCGGAGGCAACTTCTTGCCGAGATGTTTGGCGCGCAACTCGTCCATGAATTCCTCCCAGAGCTTTTCACCTCCGGTCTCCAGAAGCTCGGCGCGAATGGAGAGCTCCTCTGAAACCGGAAGATATCTGCGGCCCCAGGCCCCCATATGGGCGAAGATCGGCACCAGCTGGATCGCCATTTCAGTCAGACTGTAGATTGCCTTCTGCTTGTGCGTCGGATCGTCCGCACGCGTCAGCAGTCCCCTGTCGACCAAGCGGCGCAGGCGGTCGGCCAGAATGTTCGAGGCAATCCCCTCCTCCGAATTCTGCAGCAGCTCGCGGAAGTGGCGCCGATTGCCGAACATAAGGTCGCGGATGACGATCAGGCTCCAGCGATCGCCGAGCACCTCCAGCGTCAGATTGATCGGGCAGCCGGAGCGGTGAGCATCGTTCATAAGGTTCTCCCAAAAAACTGCTTGCATTTTGCCATCAGTCAATCTAGCTTTCAACCGATTGTTAATCGCAACCAGTTTCGAGGAGGACGAGAGATGAGAAAGCTTATCGTTTGGAATCTGATGACGCTTGATGGCTATTTCGAAGGCACGAAACCGTGGGATATCGACTTCCACAATCTTGCCTGGGGTCCGGAGCTGGAGCGCTATGCCGAGCAGTTTGGCGAGGAAGGCGACCTGCTCGTCTTCGGCCGCAAGACATATGAGGGTATGGCCGCCTATTGGCCGACAGCCGAGAGCGAGGAGAAAATCAAAGCATACATGAACGGTATCGCCAAGATTGCCGTATCGAGGACGATGACGGCGGCCGACTGGAACAACACGCGCGTCGTCAGCGACCCTGTCGCAGAACTGAAGAAGCTGAAGAGCGAAGCGGGTAAGACAATCTTCATCTTCGGCAGTGCGGAGCTCGCGGATTCGCTCCTGAAGGAGGGACTGGTGGATGAGATCCGCATCTGCCTCGTCCCCGTTATCCTCGGCGGCGGCAATCCGCATTTCAAGCCGGCCAGCCAGCAGCTTCCACTGAAACTGCTCGATAGCTCGACGACCAAGAGGGGCGCGGTGATCCTGCGCTATGAACCGGTCATGGCGTGACCGTCGATGGCTGCGGCAATTCCACAGCCATACCAGGCTTGATCATTCCTTCGGCAGCTCGCCTCGTCGCTCGAGTGCCGTCTTGCGGATGGCCTCGGCAATCTCCGGACTGCTGCTCGACAGCATCTGAAAGTCCACGGCATAGAGCGACAGCAGCGACACTTCGGTTGCCGCGCTGACCGTCGCTGAGCGCGGTTCGCCACTGATCAATGCCATCTCGCCGAAAAAGCTTCCGGCACCAAGTTCCACCGGATGGTCGGGTGTCGCCACGCTTACCCGCCCCTCGACGATGAAGAACATCTGATCGCCAACATCGCCCTTGCGGCAGATCACTACACCCGCGGGCACGATACGCGGCCGCAGCGCCCGCACGATTTCGATCAGCGCTGCCGAACCAAGCTTCTTAAACAGGGGTACCGCCGCGACCAGCTGCCAGTTGCGAACGAAGTCCCGGCGACGGACCTCTTCGTAGAAACCAGTGGCGAGGATGCCGGCCCAAAGCGCAAAAATACCGATGCCGCTCATCATCACCAATCCAGCCAGTATCCGGCCTGCCAGGCTTTGCGGGATCTCGTCGCCATAGCCGGTCGTCGACAGCGTCACGACCGCCCACCACATCGCCTGCGGAATGCTGCCGAACTTATCCGGCTGGACATCGCGCTCTATGACATATCCGGCCAGCGCCGCGCCGAAGAGAACGATGCCGAAGACCGACGTCACGCCAAGCAGATTGCGGGATTCGTTTGCAACCACCTTTGCCATCAGCCTGAAGAAGGTTGAATCCCGCAGCGGCTTGAGAAGCCAGATGGCGCAATACAGGCTTCGATCGCGCGAGGCGACCAATAGGAAGGCCGCCATGGGGACGAAGACAGCAAGCAGGTCGATCACGAGGGCGGCGTTCCCACCCGATACGCGACTGCGACGCCGCGCAAGAAGCGTGCCGCTCAGTTGCAGGACATAGACGACCCAGATTGCAGCGAGCACGGCTTCGACCCCGAGCCTGCTCTCTTCAGCGAGATCGGGCGTCGTGAGCACGGCCACCGCGAGAAGTCCAATCGCAGTCAGCAGCGCATTGAACGACGAAGAGATCTTCGAGAAAGGCAGTGCCGACATTCAATACCCCACGAACCGCCGCTGGCACTCTTAGAATAAATGCCCTGCGGCCAAGCGCAACGGGGAGCGCTCTCCCCGCGGAAAAGACACGGCACGCGCTCCCTGAGCACTGCCGGGCCGGTGAATCGCATTGCGGCACGCAACTCACATTCGACTAAAAACCCCTCGTTAATATTTACGAGTTAGTAATCTCTCGGTAACGAGAGGTTCCCTGTAATGCGTATCCGTGCCCTCCCCGCCCTCGTGCTGCTGGCACTTGTAGCCGGCTGCGCCACGGCTCCCCGACAGACCCGAAACATCTGCGCCGTCTTCGAGCAGCGCGACGGGATGTTCACGAGCTGGCAGCGCGCAGCAGAAAAGACGGAGCGTAAATATGGTGTTCCGGTTCCGATCCTGATGGCGACGATGTATACCGAATCCGGCTTCCAGCCCTATGCGCGACCGCCGCGCACCAAGCTGTTCGGCTTCATTCCATGGACACGGCCATCGACGGCCTACGGCTATTCGCAAGCACTTGACGGTACATGGGACCACTATCAATCGGCCACAGGAAGCTGGGCTGCCCGCCGCACCAACTTCGCCGACGCGATTGACTTCATCGGCTGGTATCACTCGCAAAACAGCCAGGCAACCGGTATCCCCCAGAACGATGCCTACGGTCTGTACCTCGCCTATTATTCCGGCCCGAAAGGCTACATGCGCGGCGACTGGCGCTCGAATGCGCAACTGCAGAAGACGGCGCAACGCTTTGCCAACATGGCGGCCACATATCAGCGGCAATTGCAGGAGTGCAATTGATCGCTTCGCAGGAAACGAAGAAACCTAGTAAAAAACGATATACAACGCCAAGGATCGAAACAAAATTGGGGTCATTGACATACAGCGGTAGTATTGTTTGACAATACATTCGCCGCCATGGGATTCTTTCCGAAATAGAATCGGGAGACTAAATGGCGGCGGAGCGCTACTTGTACGATTACAGTTCGCATCGGGCCGTCATGTATGAGGTTGGCGACCATCTTTATCCGCTCTCCGGCAACAAGGCAGAGCACTGGATCTCCGGCGACTATATTTTCTGCATGAAAACCCAGGCTATTTCGTTCTGGATCCTGGGAAAAGATGTCTATGGCCATGTCGGCCACGGCGAACTGACGCGCCAGCCCCTCTACTATTTCGGTGACTAAAGCGACGATGGTTGGAGCGTGCCCCCTAGGGGCTCACCCCACGAGGTTGCCAAACCTGACGGAGTAGATCCGGTCGCGGCCGAGAAGGTGGGCAATCAGCGAGGTCTGATCGAACAGCCCTTTCATCGCCTTGTGGCGAAGGTCGAGGCCGCCGGTCATGATGCCGAAGGCGGGCATTAGCAAGCGGGCACCGTCGGTGGCGAAACACGGGCGGCGGACCGATTTCTCGCGGCGGCGGACGGTCGCGGCGGGATGCAGGTGTCCGGCGATCTCGCCGTTCTGAAGCCCGCTTTTCGGCTCGTGGCGGAAGGTGAGGCCGCCGTAGTGCATTTCATCGGCGGACGTGCCCGGCAAATCGACGGTGCCGTCGGGATCATGGTTGCCGTTGATCCAAATCCATTCGCGGCCGCGCGCCATTTCCGATATCAGGCTGCGGAATGCCTCGGGCAGATGCGCCGAGCCGACGCGGTCGTGGAAATTGTCGCCGAGCGACACAACCAGCTTCGGATCGTAGCGGCTGATGACGGCAGAGAGAACCGTCAGTGTCGCCAGCGTGTCATAGGGCGGAAGCAGCATCCCGCGACGGGCAAAGGCCGCGCCCTTCTCGAGGTGCAGGTCGGAAACGACGAGGATGCCGGCATCGGGCATATAGAGCGCGCCGAGCGGATCACAAACGGCAGCAACGCCATGCACGGATGTCTCGACGCCCGGTAGCGCCGCCAGTCCGTTCAGTTCACACGCGAGCGCCAGGCGGTTCATCACGTCTCGAATCTTTCCAGTGTGTGGGCGGCGCTTCTCGGCGTCGCCCGCTCGTCCTTATGTTGATTGCTTGTGTTTGGATCCTCGGGCTCGACCCGAGGATCCAAACACAAGCAGCTCATGCTCTCCTCAAGCGGAGGATGATCCCAGTGCCTCAGCGATCAGGTCGTCGGCGGCTTCCGCCAGAACCGCGTCGTGCGCCTCGCCATGCACCGGTTCCTTGCCGATCTCCAGCATGACGGGCACCGCCAGCGGCGAGATATGGTCGAGCGCACGATGCGTGATGTGGCCCTTGATTCGCCTCAGCATATCGCCAAGCCGAGAAATATCCAAAAGGCCGCTCGCCGCATCATGCCGCGTCGCCTGCAGCAGAATGTGATCCGGCTCGTGGGTTCTCAGCACATCGTAGATCAGATCGGCCGAGACCGTCACCTGCCGTCCGGTCTTTTCCTTTCCCGGGTGACGGCGCTCGATCAAGCCTGCAATCACGGCGCAATTGCGGAAGGTGCGCTTCAAGAGGAAAGATTCGGCGAGCCAGCTCTCAAGATCGTCGCCCAGCATGTCTTCGTCAAAGAGGTCGGCGAGGCTGAGCCGGCCGTTGCGGATCATCACCCCCATATCCTCGAAGCCCCATATGCCGAGCGAATAGTCGGTTGCGACGAAGCCGAGAGGCTTGGCGCCGGCCCGCTCGAGCCGCCGCGTCAGCAGCATGCCGAGCGTCTGGTGCGCCAGCCGCCCCTCGAAGGGGTAGATGACCATGTAGCATCGGCGGCCGCGCGGGAACGTCTCGATCAGCAACTCGTCGCGCTTCGGCAGCATCGACTTTTCCTGCTGGATCGCCAGCCAGTCGCGCACCTGGTCCGGCAGGCGGCGCCAACGGTCCGGGTCGGCGATCATCGAACGCACCTGGTCCGCCAGATAGGTGGAAAGCGGAAACTTGCCGCCGGCATAGGACGGGATCTTCGGATCCATCGAGAAGGCCTGCGAGGCGAGCGCCTCGTTCTCGCGGATGCCCTCGAAGCGGAGCACCTTGCCGGCGAAGATGAAGGTGTCGCCGGGCGAGAGCTGCTCGAGGAAGTATTCCTCGACCTTGCCCAGCGTCGCGCCGCCGCGGCCGAGCCTACCGCCTTCGCCACGCTTCACCATTCGCAGATTGAGCATCGGGCTTTCGACGATCGTGCCGAGGTTCAGCCGGTATTGCTGGGCGACCTGCGGATTGGAAACACGCCAGCGGCCTTCCTTCGTCTTGCGGATGCGGGCATAGCGCTCATAGGTGCGCAGCGCATAGCCGCCAGTCGCGACGAAATCGACCACGCGCTCGAAGGTCTCCCAGGAAAGATCGGCGTATGGCGAAGCGCTCTTGATCTCATCGTAGAGTTCCAGCATGTCGAACGGCTCGGCGCAGGCCATGCCGAGCACATGCTGCGCGAGTGCGTCAAGCGCGCCCTTGCCGACCGGCGGCGTGTCCTGCGCGCCGATATAGTTCGCGTCGAGCGCGGCCTGGCACTCCATCACCTCGAAGCGATTGGCGGGAACGAGGATCGCCTTCGAGGGCTCGTCCATGCGGTGGTTGGCACGGCCGATGCGCTGGGCAAGCCGCGAGGCGCCCTTCGGCGCGCCGACATGGACGACGAGATCGACATCGCCCCAGTCGATGCCGAGGTCGAGCGTGGAGGTGGCGACGACGGCGCGCAGCCGGTTGGCCGCCATCGCCGCTTCCACCCTTCGCCGCTGGGCGACATCGAGGGAACCGTGATGCAGCGCGATCGGCAGGTTCTCCTCGTTCACCGTCCAGAGCTCCTGAAACAGCATTTCGGCCTGCGACCGGGTGTTGACGAAGAGCAGCGTCGTGCGGTGTTCGAGAAGCTGCCGGTAGACATCGGGGATCGCGTATTTCGCCGAATGGCCCGACCAGGGGATGTGCTCTTCGGTGGAAAGAATTGAAATGTCGGGCTTGGCGCCGCCTTCGACGATCACCAATCCGGCGTGATGGTGCTCGCCTTCCCGCTGCGCGACCAGCCATTTCTGCAGATCCATCGGCTCGGAGACCGTGGCCGAAAGGCCGATCGTCTGCAGAGCGGGCGCAAGCCGGCGCAGGCGCGCAAGGCCAAGCGAGAGCATGTGGCCGCGCTTGGACGTGACGAGCGAGTGCAGCTCGTCGAGGATGACGTATTTCAGGTCCTTGAAGAAGCGCTCCGCCTCGCGATTGGCAAGCAGCAAGGCCACCTGCTCCGGCGTCGTCAGCAGAATATCGGGCGGGTTCAGTTTCTGGCGCTGGCGCTTGGCAACAGGTGTGTCGCCGGTGCGGTTCTCGACCGTCACCGGCAGCCCCATCTCCTCTACCGGCTTCATCAGGTTCCGCTCGATATCGACGGCAAGCGCCTTGAGCGGAGAGATGTAGAGCGTGTGAATGCCGGTGAAGGCGGAGCCGGGCGGGATCCTGCCCCGGCGGGTCAGGTCGGTCAGCGAGGGGAGGAAGCCGGCAAGCGTCTTGCCAGCACCGGTCGGCGCGATCAGTAGCGTGCTTTCCCCGGCCTCGGCGCGGGCCAGCAATTCCAGCTGATGGGCACGCGGGCACCATCCCTTGTCCGCGAACCAGCGGGTGAAAGGCGGAGGCAGGGCAACGCGGGCTTCGGAATCGATCTGGTCCACGGCGCTAAAGGTAGTGCACCGATCGCCGAAATAGAATGGCGGATCTAGAG
Source organism: Rhizobium sp. 3T7 (assembly GCF_020166565.1). Taxonomy (NCBI): domain Bacteria; kingdom Pseudomonadati; phylum Pseudomonadota; class Alphaproteobacteria; order Hyphomicrobiales; family Rhizobiaceae; genus Rhizobium; species Rhizobium sp. 3T7. The sequence goes on along the minus strand of NZ_JAIQXS010000002.1, from coordinate 45,539 downwards.
CAGGATGTCGAAAAGTGTAAGCGGTTTGCGGCCGAAATACCCGCTCTATCTCTTTGAAGTAAATCAGGATTCAGATCTTAGGCCAGATCAGCCTAAGATCATCCTGATCTAGAGGAAGCGATGCGGATGGAAGGGCTTGGGATCGGCAAAGGTGTCGTTGCCTGCCATCTGCTCTGCCAGCAGTCGGCCGCTGGCGGGGCCGAGCGTCAAGCCGTGATGGGCGTGGCCGAAATTGAACCAAAGGCCGCGATGGCGTGGCGCTGGGCCGATCACCGGCCGCATGTCGGGCAGGCAGGGACGCAGGCCGAGCCAAGGCGTCGCCTCTACCGGCTCGCCGAGCGGGAACAGCGCGCGAGCATGAGCCTCGTCGCGGCGTAGCTGGATGGTATTTGGCGGCGCATCGGGTGCAGCGAATTCGATGCCTGTCGTCAGCCGGATGCCGCGCGCCATCGGCGCCAGCACGTAGCCGGCCTCCTCGTCGACGACGGAGTGGCCGAGCGGTTGGCCTTCGCGCTGTGCATAGTGGCGGTGATAGCCGCGCTTGACCGCCAGCGGCAAGGGATAGCCGAGCTTGCGGAAGATCAGGCCGGATTGCGGGCCGAGGGCGACGACAACCTCGCCAGCTTCGATGATCTCGCCTTCGGCCGTGGTGATCGACCAGCCATTCTTCTCTTCCCGCAGTGCGGAGGCATCCGCGCGGACCATCTTGCCGCCGGCCGTCGTAAAGAGGTTCGCATAGGCCGCCGTCAGCGCTTGCGGGTCGGTCACCGTCTTCGGATCAAGCCAGTGCACGCCGCCGGCGATGCGACTGCTGTTCGCGGCGAAGGCAGGCTCCAGCGCCAGAAACTCGCTTCCATCAAGAATGCGGATCGTCAGACCATGTGCGGAGAGGCTTTCGGCCTCCGCACGAGCAGCCTCGAAGCGGCGCGGACTCTTGAAGAACGACACCCAGCCGCGTTCGCGGATGAGATCTGAAGCGCCGGCGCGGCCAATCAGCTTGTCGTGCTCGCAAACGCTGGCTTCGATCAACGGCAGAAGCGCCCGTGTCGCCTTCTCCAGATTGGTCGGCGAGGAATGCCACCAGTAGCGCGCCAGCCATGCGGCTATGCGCGGCAGGTAGGCGGGATCGTAACGGACGTCCGATGAGCCGTTCAGCGCATACTTGGCAATCGCGCCGAGCTGCCGCGGGAAGGCATAGGGAACGACGGAGGAGCGCTCGATCAGCCCGGCATTGCCGTAGCTGGTGCCGCCGCCCGGCTCGCCGCGATCGGCAAGCACGACGGAGCGGCCGCGATCCTGCAAATGAATGGCCGCACTGACGCCGACAATGCCGGCACCGAGAACAAGGATATCTGTTTTCATCGGATGGACTTGGTCAAAGGGCGCGGAGGCTTGCGGCCTCCGCGCGATTGGATCGGCAAGCGATCAGTAGATATCGAAGGGGAAGTACTTTTTGGTGATTTCCTTGTACTTGCCGCTGGCAACGAGCGCGTCAATAGCCTTGTTGAAGCGCTCCTTCAGCTCGGTCTCGCCCTGGCGGATGCCGATACCGGCCTGTGTTTCCGTGCCCGGCACGTCGCCGAGCAGCTTGCAGCAATCCTTGCCGGCCTTGTTCAGCCAGTCGACCACCACGAACTTGTCGGAGATCAGCGCATCCATGCGGCCGTTCTGCAGGTCGGCCACGGCTTCATCCTGCGTCGGGTACATCTTCGCCTCGGCGCCGCCCTTGGCGTAGACGTCGTTGGCGTAGTCTGCCTGCGTGGTCGACCCCTGCGCACCGACGACCTTGCCCTTCATGTCCTCGACGCTGACGCCCTTCAGCGCGCTGTCCTTCGGCACGGCGACTGCCAGCGGCGTCGTGTAGTACTTGTTCGTGAAGTCGATCTGCTTCTTGCGCTCATCAGTGATGCTCATCGACGCGATGATGGCATCATACTTCTTGGCCAGAAGCCCGGGGATGATGCCGTCCCAATCCTGCGCGACGATCGTGCACTTGGCCTTCATCTCCTCGCAGAGCGCATTGGCCATGTCGACGTCGAGACCCTTCAGGCTGCCGTCGGATTCGACGTAGTTGAAGGGAGGATAGGCGCCCTCCGTTGCGATGCGGATCGTATCCTCGGCAGATGCGAGGTGCGTCGCTGCAAGCAAGGCAGCGACCGTCAGGAAAATCGTCTTTCTCATTGCTGTTCCCTTATTGGAATTGTTTTTGCCCAACAACTTCGACTTTAGCGAATCCTTGCCGCTTCACAACCCCAGACGGGTACAACGCTCTTTCTATTCGATCCCTCGCATATGCCTGCTTGACATAACTCATAATCATGGATATTTTTTATCCACGAATTGAGGAGATGGTGCGATGAAACTGGGTGATGGCGTCGAGCAGGCGATACACAGCGTCGCGATGCTGGCCGGTCTGTCAGAAGGCGGCGTGCTTTCAGCCGCCGCGCTGGCGGAATTCCATGGCGTCTCGACGAGCTATCTTCTGAAGCACCTGCAGGCGCTTTCCGGTGCCGGCATCGTGAGCACGGTTCCCGGGCCGAAAGGCGGATACAGGCTGGCGAAGCCGACGGAAGAGATCAGCCTCCTCGATATCGTCCTCGCGGTCGAAGGGCCGGAGCCGGCGTTCCGTTGCAGCGAGATCCGCCAGCGCGGACCGAACCAGTTGCCGGGGCGCTACTTCACGAAGCCATGCCAGATCAGCGCGGCGATGCTGAGGGCCGAGCGCGTCTACCGCGCCGAACTCGCCAAGACCAGCATCGCCGACATCCTGGCGCAGCTCGGCGCTGATGACGACGGCGGCATTGCCGCCCGCGGCTGCGCCTTCCTTGAAATGAATGAACGCAGAGCGGCTCGCTGAACCGCCCAACCCAAAAGGAGAATGACCATGCAAGCACGTTTCAATTTCGCAAAGGCTTCGCCGGACGCTTACAAGGCCGTTGCCGCCCTCGAGCAGTATGTTCAGACATCCGGCCTCGAGCGCCGCTTCATCCATCTGATCAAGCTGCGCGCCTCGCAGATCAACGGCTGCGCCTACTGCGTCGACATGCATGTGAAGGAATCCCGGCACGACGGGCTGAGCGAACAGTGGATCAACCTGATGTGCGTGTGGCGGGAATCGCCGGTCTATGACGCCAAGGAACGCGCCCTCCTCGGCTGGGTCGACGCCGTTACTCGCATCGCCGAAACCGGTGCACCGGACGCCGACTTCGAAGCCCTGAAGGCCCACTTCACCGAAGAAGAGATCACCAAGATCACGGTCGCAATCGGCACGATCAATGTCTGGAACCGGCTAGCCGTCGGCTTCCGCTCGCAGCACCCGATCGACAAGCCAGCGCAGGCTGCATGACAATCGCGGTTCCCTCTTCCCGTCCGACGGGGAGAGGGAGCGTGTTTAGAGCGCGATATAGCGATCGGCGCGGTGGTTGATCGCCACGAAAAGGTTCAGCACCACCGCGCCGAGAACCGAATAGAAGACCACGGGCGGGGTGGTGACGAAGAAAGCAGCGGCCAGCACGCAGAGGTCTATCGCCATCTGTACGAGGCCGGCGCGGATGCCGAAGCGCTCCTGAATGTAGATGCCGAGAATGCCGACGCCACCGAGGCTGGCGCGGTGGCGATAGAGCGCCAGAAGGCCGAACCCCAGCAAAAGACCACCGAGAAGGGCTGCCCAGGCAGGGTGGATGGCGGAAATGGCCATCACCTTCGGCTGCAGGCTGGTCATGAGGGATGTCAGGCCGATGGCAATGAAGGTCTTTACCGTGAAGGCCATACCGAGGCGTGTCCAGGACAGATAGAAGAACGGCAGGTTGAGCAGGAAGAAGGCGAGGCCGAAGTTTACCCCGAAGGCATAGTGGAGCAGGAACGCGATGCCGGCCGTGCTGCCGGTCAGCAGACCCGCGCTGGCCAGCATATAGAGCCCGAGCGCCGCAATGAGGCTGCCGGAGAAAATGCCTTGAATATCTTCGATGGGGGTATGGCGGGTGGCGCTGGTGTTCCAGAAGCCGAGCGCATTGAAAAGTCGTGCCATCGTGATCCCCAAACGGCAAACGAGTCCAGCGCGCTTGGAGAGATCAGAGCGGGACAAGAGTGATAATGAATGATGCCGGGCGTTTTCGGGCTCTTGCGAGCGCCCCGTGCTGCGGCGAATTGCGCAGGATTATCAGGCGATTTTGCCCTGCAATCAAGTGAAATACGTAAGCAATGCTGACCTATTATCACTTCGCAAGAATCGTTCCGCTATGCCGCCTTGCGCGTAAGGAATAGAATGCCTGAAATATCGTTTGCGCCATCTTTGCGAATGGCCGTCTTGCTGACGGCGCTGACATCAAGACCATAGCGGGCGCAGAGGGCGCGAACGTAGCTTTCGGAATGGGCGTAGCGCAGCGACGGCGCGAGATGGAAGCCATCTCTCTCGGCGGCATCCTCGACCGAAAAAGCGAAATCGGCGCCCGGTCTAACAAGCGCTGAAACAGCCTTGAACACGCTCTCGAGATTGCCGAGGTACATCAGCACATCCGCCGCAGTGACGAGGTCGGCACGATGCATCGCGGCCTGTGCAAAAAGGCCTGTCGCCTCCGGCGCCAACGACAGATCGGCCTGTGCCAGGTGATCGTAGACGCGCTTTTCGGCGGCCTTGGCAAGCATGTTCTGCGACAGGTCGAAGCCCTCGAGGCGCGCGACGCGATCGCGGATTTCCGGTCCGAGCAGACCGGTGCCGCAGCCGAGGTCGACGGCCAACATATAGTTCCTGCCGGTCGAGACCACGAGCGCCGCAAGCTTGGCCGGAACGCTGTAATCCAGCTTTTCCAGCAACGAGGTCTCGAAGCGATCCGCATAATCGTCGAACAGCCGCTCGACATAGCTGCTCGGCGGCTGATCCGGTGTCTCGACGTCGCCGAGCAGCGCAAGTTTGAGCTCGGCGCCGAAGATATCGTCCGGATTGACCTCCAAGGTCTGCCGGTAGGCCTCGATCGCGCCGGCCTTGTCGCCCGCCTTCTCACGGTAGCCGGCCAGCCGATACCAGCCGGCTGCCCAGAGCGGCGCAAGCTCCAGCGCCTGCTCCATCAATTCGGCGGCCGCATCCGGCTCGCCGCTTTCGTCGAGCATCTTGGCGTAATCGGCGCGGCGATCGGCGATGACGTCGCCTGAAGTGAGCTGGTTGGGCTGCATGGTGAAGACCTGTTGGGATCGGTCCGCATTTGGCGGCGGCCACAAAAAAACTCAAGTCCTATTTCACAGGCGGAGGCGCCAGATCTGAAAAAGGCTTGCGAGCGACGATTCGCGCCCGTATTTCAGGGATAAACAGGAGATGGCGCATGTCCGATCAGGTGAACAAGTTTCTCGGCGATTCCGTCGGCCGTACATTGGTCAAGCTTTTGGTCGTATCGCTGATCGTCGGCTTCATCATGGCCGTGTTCGGCTGGGCGCCGCTCGACTTCATCTATGGCTTCCGCAATTTCGTTCTGGAAGTCTGGCATCGCGGCTTCTCCGCTCTTGGACGCGTTGGCGACTATCTGCTGCTCGGCGCAACAGTTGTCATTCCCGTCTTCCTTCTCATCCGTCTCTTCAGCTATCGGCGGTAACATGACCTCTCTCATTCTCTCACGGCGCGGCCTGCTGCACATGTCCGGCCTCGTCTTGGTTGCCGGCGTTGCGAGCTGCACCACCGCGCCCCAGCTATCCTCCAACCCATCAGACGGCCAGGACGAAACGGCGGACGCATTGCCGCTCGTCAACCAGTTGCGCGCCAAGAGCGGCTTGCCGCCGCTTTCGGCAGATTCCGCGGCTAAGGATGCGGCGATGTTTCAGGCAAAGCGGATGGCGTCTGCCGGCAGGATGAAGCACGTGATGGGCATCGGCGACGGCTTCGCACCGCGCGTCAAGGCAAGCGGCGTGCAGATGCCGGCCGCGGAAAACATCGCAGCCGGGCAGCAATCGGTGCCATCAGTCGTAACCGCCTGGATCAACTCTCCGCACCACTTGGAAAACATGCTCGGTCGCTATAATGGCTTGGGCGTTGCAGTGGCACGCAATTCCGCTTCCAGAAACGTCCCCTACTGGGCCATGGTGCTTTCCGGCTGAGGCGATTCTGCCTCGCCTCTCTGAGGCAGACATGGATACGCACGGTCACGAGAACAGGCTGGCATTCGACGTGACGCACCGGCTGGTGCTGTCGATCGCGATCCCAATGACGCTCGGCTTCATCACCACGCCGCTGCTCGGCCTCGTCGGCACCGGCGTCGTTGGGCACATGGGCCAGCCGGACGCTCTGGCGGGGCTGGCAATCGGCGCCATGCTCTTCGACCTGATTCTCGGTAGCTTCAATTTTCTGCGTGCCTCTACTACCGGTCTGACGGCGCAGGCCTTCGGCCGGCGCGACCGGCATGCTCAACAAGGCGTTTTCTGGCGAGCGCTGATCTCGGCGCTCGGCTGCGGCGTGGGGCTTCTCTGTCTTTCGCCGCTGCTTCTCGCAGCGGGGCTGAAACTGATGGGACCGGAAAGCGCCGTCGCCGCCGCGACCAGCACCTATTTCTCCATCCGCATCCTTGCCGGGCCGGCGGCACTCGCCAATTATGCGATCCTCGGCTTCGTCCTCGGCCGCGGCCAGGGCAGCGTCGGTCTTCTGCTGCAGACGATCATCAACGGCATCAACATCATGCTGGCGATCTTCCTTGGTCTCTGGCTCGACTGGGGCGTGGCGGGCGTCGCCTGGGGGACGATGGTCGGCGAGACGGCCGGTGCCGTCGTGGGCCTGTTGATCGTCCTCAGCGGCTTCGATCGCACGGACCGGCCGACACGTGCGGAAATCTTCTCGCGGCACCGGTTGGCCGAACTCTTCGCGCTGAACCGCGACATCCTGATCCGCACTTTCGTGCTGCTTGCCGCTTTCACTGTCATGACAAGGATCGGCACGAGCTTCGGGGCGGTGACGCTTGCTGCCAACGCCGTGCTGATGAACTTCTTTTTGCTCTCCGGATACTATCTCGACGGGCTTGCCAACGCGGCCGAACAGATCACCGGGCGAGCGATCGGCGCGCGCTACCGGCCGGCCTTCGACCGCGGCCTGAAGCTGACCGCGCTCTGGTCCTTCGGGCTTGCCGGTATAATCTCGGTGTTCTTCCTGCTGGCCGGTCCCTGGCTGATCTCCGTGCTGACCACATCGCCGGAGGTGCAGCAGGCGGCCGAAACCTACCTGCCCTGGGCCGCTGTCACCGGGGTCACCGGGGCGCTGGCCTTCCTGATGGATGGCGTGTTCATCGGCGCCACATGGTCGACCGACATGCGCAACCGGATGCTGATGTCGTTTGCCGGCTATCTCATAGCCCTGGCTGTCTTCGTGCCGCTGTTTAGCAACCATGGCCTATGGCTGGCGATGAACGGCTTCCTGCTGTTTCGCGGAGTGTTCCTGGCGATGCTCGTCCGGCCCCGGGCGGATCAGACGTTCCGCGCCGCCCAGTAATCCGTCCTCGCATCCCTGAGATCGCGGATCGATCTCACCTGCTCGCGATCGAGCAGTTTCGAGAGACCGCGAACGATGGTGCCCGGCAGGCCCGGCCCTTCGTAAACCATGCAGGAATAGAGCTGCACGAGATCGGCACCGGCCTTGATCTTTTCGAGCGCCGTTTCGGCCGATGAGACGCCGCCGACGCCGATGATCGGCAGAGCCGGGCCGACGCGCTTGCGCATCTTTGCCAGAACGACGGTCGATTTGTCGAACAGCGGCTTGCCGGAAAGCCCACCCGCTTCCTTCGCCTGGCGCTGATCCCTAAGGCCGTCGCGGGAAAGCGTGGTGTTCGAAACGATCAGACCGTCCAGCGCGTGCGACAGCGCCTCTGCGGCGATGTCGTCCAGGCCCTCGTCCGTAAGGTCGGGAGCGATCTTCAGGAAGACTGGGATCTTTCTGCCTGCCTTTTCTGTTTCGGCATCGCGGGCGGCAAGCACCGCCGACAGCAGCGCGGCAAGGCTTTCGCGCGCCTGCAGGTCGCGCAGGCCCGGCGTGTTCGGCGAGGAAATGTTGGCGGTGAAATAGCGCGCAACAGAATAGAAACGGCGGATACCGAGGACATAGTCGCCGATGCGGTCCTCGCTGTCCTTGTTGGCGCCTATGTTGACGCCGATCATACCGTTGCCGCGGATGGCCGACAGGCGCGCGAAGGCTGCGTCGTGGCCCTCGTTGTTGAAGCCGAGGCGATTGATGACTGCTTCGTCCTCGACCAGCCGGAAGATGCGCGGGCGCGGATTGCCGGGCTGTGGCTTCGGCGTTACGGTGCCGATCTCGGTAAAGCCGAAGCCGATCTTCAGCAGCGCTTCCGGCACCTCGGCGTTCTTGTCATAGCCGGCCGCCATACCGATCGGGTTGGCGAAATCGAGCCCGGCAACGCTCTGCCGCAGGCGCGGATCGGGGGCGATCCGGCAGGCTGGAACGGCACCTGCCTTCAACGCGGCAATTGACATGCCGTGCGCAGTCTCCGGATCCAGAAGGAAGAGACCCTTGCGGGCTGCTTGCTTGAAAAGATCGATCATGGCTGAAGGTCCGGAAAGATATGCTGGCCGGCGGCATCGAGCAGCAGCGGCTTTTCCCATAGAACGGCTGAGAGCGGCAGATCGGCATAGAGATGCGGGAAGAGATCGCCACCGCGTGAGGGTTCGAAAACGAGCTTGTCGCCCAACTCTTTGCCATCGACGGCCACGAGCAGAAGTCCCGTCTGGCCGGCGAAATAGAGTGCCGCCGTCTGCCTGACCTGGGCGGACGTCGAGAAGTGGATATAGCCGTCCGTGAGGTCGATCGCGGCGCCCCGGAAGATGCCGGCCGCCCTCGCCTCCTGCCAGAGCGTTTCCGTCACGATCTTGTAAAGCGTGGGTGTCAGGGTCATGATGGCCTCAGATTGGCTGGTCTTTCCCGGGCTTTGCCGCAAAGCGACGGCGATGTCCACGCCTCACCGTAAAAAATGCGGCGGCCACCGAAATCTCCGGAGGAAACCATGAGACATATCGCACTCGGCCTTTTCGCGCTTCTTCTGCCGCTCGGCGTCCACGCGACCGAAGCCGAAACGTCCCGCTTCCAGCTGGAGCGCAGCGGCGACCACTTCGTACGCCTCGACCGGCAGACCGGCGCCATGTCGCTCTGCGAGGAGAAGGACGGCACTCTCGTCTGCCGAATGGCTGCCGATGAGCGCGCCGCTTATGAACAGGAACTTGACCGGCTTTCGGCCCGTGTCACGGCGCTGGAGAACAAAAGCATCGTCAACAAGGCCCTGCCCTCAGACGCGGAAATCGACCGCTCGATCGGCATCATGGAGCGCTGGATGCGCAGCTTCATGGGGATAGTCAAGGAATTCCAAAGCGAAGAGGAGCGTAATGCCCTTCCGCAAAAGACATGATTTGGTATAGTCATATCAGAATGGCGGCATGTATCGTGTGGGAGCACGAGGCATGACGCGGCGATCGATCTCTTGGGAGGGAGTCATCGATGCAGGAACAAACAATCATCATCGCCGACGACCATCCGCTTTTCCGGGATGCGCTTCGCCATGCGGTGATCGGCATGGAAGGCCATCCTGAGATCGTCGAAGCCGGCGATTTTGCCGCCGCACGGATAGCCGCTGGGAAGCACCCTGAAGCGGAGCTGATGCTGCTCGATCTGTCGATGCCTGGCGTCAGCGGCTTCTCCGGCCTGATGGCGCTGCGCTCCGAATTTGCCGGGCTGCCGATCGTCATCATCTCCGCAACAGACGACACGACCACGATCCGCCGCGCACTGGAACTCGGCGCATCCGGCTTCATCTCCAAATCCTCGGGGATCGAGGACATTCGCCGCGGTATCCAGACGGTTCTCGCCGGCGATATCGCCACACCGGAGAGCTACCGTGACGGGCAGGAACAGGACCCTGACGTCGCCGACCTGATCCACCGGTTGCATACGCTGACACCGCAACAGAGCCGCGTGCTGACGATGCTGGCGGAAGGCCTCCTCAACAAGCAGATCGCCTATGAGCTCGGCGTTTCGGAGGCGACGATCAAGGCGCATGTCTCGGCCATCCTGCTCAAGCTCAATGTCGATAGCCGCACGCAAGCGGTGATCCAACTCGGCAAGATCAACATGGCCATGGTCGCTTGAGACCGAGACAGGATTTTATTCCTTTCTTCTCTTTACTCCCGCTGGGCTTGCGGGTAATATTTCGCCTTTGAAGGATGGCGCAAGCGCGCAGGAATCAGGCGACATGCTGTCACACGAGCAGATCTGGGGAGCGATCGACAGGCTTGCCGAACGGCATGACCTGACGCCATCGGGTCTTGCCCGACGCGCGGGGCTCGATCCGACCTCCTTCAACAAGTCCAAGCGACTGTCTGCCGATGGGCGATTGCGCTGGCCGTCGACGGAATCGATTGCCAAGGTGCTGGATGCAACCGGTGCCAGCATGGAGCAATTTCTGACCTTCATGCGCCCGACAGGCAGCTTTTCCAGCCTTCCGGATGGCGCCTTCCCGCCGCAGGGCAGTTCGATCCCGCTGCTCGGCTTTGCGCAGGCCGGCGCCGGCGGCTTCTTCGATGACGGCGGCTTTCCGGCCGGGCAAGGCTGGGACGTCGTGGAGTTTCCCGCGGCACCATCCGAGAAAGCAGGCGTCTATGCGCTTGAAGTCCAGGGCGAAAGCATGATGCCGCTCTACCGCGACGGCGACGTGCTGATCGTCGAGCCGGGCGCGCAGGTTCGCCGCAACGACCGCGTCGTCGTCAAGACACGCGAGGGCGAAGTGATGGCCAAGGTGCTGTTGCGTCAGAGCCCTCGATCGATCGAATTGATGTCGCTCAACCCCGAGCATCCGAACCGGACGATCGAACTTTCCGACGTGGATTGGATCGCCCGCATTATCTGGGCCAGCCAGTAGGAAGATATTCCATGCGTCCCGCGGCAATTCTCACAGCTGTTGCAGGGATCGGAATTGTCGCGGGCCTGATCGCGACCGGTGGACAGCGGCTCGGTACGGCCATTGATCCGGAGGCGACGGCCGCGCCGACGGAACCCACTGCGCCGCCAGCCGCCCCCGTTGCTCAGCGGATCACAAATCCCGAAGCCAGCATGCATGCGCGGCCTGTCGACGACGCCAGCCAATTCTACCCAGCAGCCATCGACGGCAAGCCGCTTGAGCGCATCACGGCAGCGGAGCCAGAGCAACCGGCAAGAATTTCCGAAGACAAGGGCGTGAACCTCGTTCGCCCGATCGCGGAAAGCGCCGGCGTCCTCGCGTTTGGCGACCGCCGCCTGCAGCTTGCGGGCATCAGCCCTACGCCGGCGGACAAGACATGTACCGACAGCAAAGGTCGGGAGTGGCCATGCGGGATGCTGGCAAAAACCAATGTGCGGCTGTTTCTGCGCCTCAGGACTGTGCGCTGCGATCTCGCAAGCGCCGAGTGGACCGGCACGGTCACCGCCGCCTGCAGGATCGGCACGCAGGACATTTCGCAGTGGCTCGTTGAAAATGGCTGGGCAGAGGCAGAAAGAGGATCAGCGCTTGCCGACGCCGGCGAGACGGCAAGGCGGACAGGCAAAGGCATCTATGGAGATGACCCTCGCAGCATCGCGGAAACCGGCACCCCTGAGAATCTGCCGTCCGATCTGCCGCCTGACGGCTTGTAATGTCGCCGAGCAGTTCCTAGACTCTGGGCTCGTTTCAGAGGGAACATCGAGATATGAACAAGCCGCTTTCCGCCCATGACGCATTGATCTACGTGATGGTGATGGCATCCGCCGTCGACAGCACGATGAACGATCGCGAGATGGAGCGCATCGGCCAACTGATCGGCTTCCTGCCGGTTTTTCGTGATTTCGATGACGAGAAGCTCATTTCTGTTGCGCGCGACTGCGCGGCACTGCTGGCCGGATCCGAGGGCCTCGACATCGTGCTCGAAACCGTCAAGGACACACTGCCCTCGCGCCTCTACGACACAGCCTATGCGCTCGCGGTCGAAGTCGCCTCCGCCGATCTCTCGGTCAAGGCGGAAGAATTGCGCCTGCTCAGCCTGCTGCGCGACCGCCTCGGCCTTGACAAGCTGACTTGCGCCGCTATCGAGCGCAGCGCGATCGCCCGCTTTCGCAAGGGCTAACGCATCTCCCGAAAGTGGGAACCGGTTTCGGGATAAAGACATAAACAAAAACTAAAGCGCGACGAATCTGAAAGAGCGCGGCGCGCTTTAGTACAAGCCGTACGGGAAATAGCGCAGATAGATTTCCTGCAGGCGGCCATTGCGCGATAACGCCGCAAGCGCGTGGTCCAGCGCTGCGGTCAGAACATCGTCTTTTTGGCGTAGCATGATCGTCATGCCCTCGCCGAGAAACTGCTCGGAGAGATAGGGCCCGTCGAACAGAGCGCAGCACTTCGCCGAAGCCTGTGACGAAACCCAGAAGGAAAGCTGGAGAGAATCCGCGAAGGCAGCCTCTACCTTGCCGTCCTTCAGTGCCGCAAGAAGGGCGTCCTTGCTGTCAAAGGGTACGGCCTTCACCTTCGGGAAATAGGCCGCCAGCATGGCCTCATGCGCCGTCGCCTTGACGACGCCGACTGAATGCTCGGTCAGAGCGCTCGCATCTTCACCCTTGATGGGAGCCTTCAAGTTTCGAACAAAGCGAGCGGGCAACATCAGATAAGGCCGCGAAAACGCGAACTGCCGCCGCAACTCTTCGCTGACCGCAATGCCGGCGATGACGGCATCGCCTTGCGAGGCGGCGAGCGCAGCATTCAGGTCAACAAACGGCAGCGCCTGGATCTGGCATTTGCTTGCGATCTCCAGTTCGTTGCAGATCTCGCGGGCAAGATCGATGTTGAAACCGGCAAGCTTGCCATTCTGATCGGTAAAGTTGAACGGCGGAAAATCGATTGTCGTGAGGAACCGCAGCCGCACGAGCGACGAAAGATCCGGCTTTGCAAGCCGCTCCCTGGAATCGAAAAGCAGCGGCAAGTTTGGCGCCACCTGCTGGGCAGGCAACGAGAACGGGCAAAAGAATACAACCACAGACAGCCACAAGCTGCATAGCCCCTTAAGATTTAGGGATGCCAGTTTAAATTGCACCATTATGATCGGCCTCGGGGACAAGCATGCACTGCCATTCTGGAAACGGTGTATCAGAGTCATGCGCATCGGGGAATATGCGCCGGGCGCGATCGAAGGCCGCGCGCTCTTGGATGATCGTCTATACGCCATGACGCGCCGCCACCAGCGCGCGCGGCCACGGATTCCTACCAGCAGGAAGCAGAGGTTTTGCTGCAACTCGGCATAGGCAAGCCGACGATCGCCCGCGCAATGCAGGTCGCCCGTCACAATGGCACGAGCATCGAGCAGGAGCCCCTTGCAAATGGCTCCATCGATACCGACAGCTACCACGCGTCGCTGGCGCGCGGGCTTCGACTTCCGTTTCTTTCGGCAATCGACAGTTCCCTCATCAACGACGACAACTCGACAGCCAGGTCCTGCAGGCGCGCTGCGTCCGGATGAACTACATCGGCAAGGGCATGCTGACGATTGTGCCGGAGGCCCGAAACCACGCCGCGCTCTCGCAGGCGTTCGAGACGAAGCCAGGAGTGGCCGACAGCATCATCGTCACGACACCCGTGGCTGGTGATGATGCGCGAGCCGGCGCGTCTCCTGCGCGAGATGGGTGCGGGTGGCTTCCTGATGTTCCAGTTGCTGATCGGAGGCATGCTGCTTTCCTCGCTCACCCATCCCTGGCTGATCATGCTTCTGGTCACGACCGGCGGCTATCTGGGCGCTCGGCTTTTTACCCGCCGGGAGCAATGAAGGCGCGCTCTTCCTCCTCGATCTTAGCAATATGGCAGCAAGCTACGGGCTCTTTCTGCTACTTGGCAGGGTCGTGATGCTGCATGAAAAAAAGCGCAGCATCGGCTGGTGCTGGATCTATGCCCCACTCTATTGGCTGATGATATCAGCAGCATGGCGTGCCCTTCTTCAGCTGCCTGGAAAGCCTTTCTTCTGGGACAAGACGCCTCATGTTCTGCGCCGCATCTAGCGTTACTCGTCCCCTAAGCGGCAGGACCGAAATTTTTCCGGGGACAGGCCGCAAGCGTTAGGAGCGCATTAAGCAATGTCCCATTCTATTCACCGGGACGACGCCGGCTCGCGGGCCGATTGCATGACGCGCATGTCGAGCCTTTGGGCATCCCGTATCCTGCAACATGCCCTGCCTCCCAAAATTCTTCCATAGCCGGCCCGCCATCGGCCGGATCAAGCGACTGGACTTATCCATGCTGAAGAACCTCAAAATCCGGACGAAGATCATATCCGTCGTCGCGCTTCTCGGGGCGATCGCGCTCGGGGGCCTCGTTTACGTCATCACCGAATTCCGCGGCGCTGACGCCACCTACAGCGCCTTCATCGACCACGAGGCGCTGGCCGCCATGCTGGCATCACGCGCCAGCGCTTCGGCAAACGCAGCCGTGCTTCAGGTGACGCTGATCGCCGGCCTCAAGCCGGATACGCCAGCCTTCGATACCGCAGTCGCCACGCCAAGCAAGATGCCTCAAGCGCACGATCGCCTCGAACAGGCGGCAGCCTTGGTTCCGAGCCGCAAGCAAGCGATTGATGACATCCTAGTCGGCATTGGTGAGATGGAAGCGCTTTCCAGCAAGGTCGTCGACCTCGCCAAGGCCAAGGACAGCGCGGGCGCGCAGCTTGCGGCCAGCATGCTCAACGCCAAGCTGAACATGGTCACTCCGAAGATGATCGCCAACAATGATGCGCTGATGGCATTGCTGAACGATGGCGGCGACGCGCTGTCCGCTACTGTCAATCAGCGCATCACTCTCTGCTTGGCGCTGATCAGCCTCGCCATACTAGGCGCGCTCGGCCTTGCTGTATGGGTCGCTCAAGCGGGGATCACTGCCCCGATGGCCCGTCTGCGTGATCGGATGACACAGCTGGCGCGGGGTGATACGCAAAGCGCCGTAGACGGCCTCGATCGCCGCGACGAAATCGGCCAGATGGCCGGCGCCGTTGCCGTCTTCCGCGACAACGCCGTCGAACGTATCCGGCTCGAAGGCGAGGCCGAAACGAACCGCAATCTCAGCGACAGCGAGCGCCGCGAACGGGAAGCGCAGCGCGCAACCGAGACCGCAGACCTCTCACGCGCTGTCGGCGCACTTGGCGACGGCTTGCGCCGGCTGGCCGCTGGCGACCTCGCATCACGGATCGACATGGCTTTCGTCGGCGACCTCGACACCCTCAGGCAAGACTTCAACAACTCTGTCCTGCGGCTGAACGACACCATGCAGACTGTCGGCGCCAACGCACGCGCCATCACCGCTGGCGCCAGCGAAATCCGCGCCTCGGCAGACGAGCTTTCAAAGCGCACGGAGCAGCAGGCAGCCTCTGTCGAGGAGACGGCCGCCGCACTCGAGGAGATCACCACCACGGTGAAGGATGCCGCCAGACGCGCCGAGGAAGCACGCGGGCTTGTGGCGCGCACGCGCGCAGGTGCCGAAAAGTCCGGTCAGGTCGTGCGCAAGGCAGTCAACGCCATGCAGCAGATCGAGCAGTCCTCCGCGGAGATCGGCAACATCATCGGCGTCATCGACGACATCGCCTTCCAGACGAACCTTCTCGCACTTAACGCCGGGGTCGAGGCGGCCCGCGCCGGTGAAGCCGGCAAGGGCTTTGCCGTCGTTGCCCAGGAGGTGCGCGAACTCGCACAGCGCTCGGCCAACGCCGCCAGGGAGATCAAGTCGCTGATCACGAGGTCGGGCGATCATGTGCAGACGGGCGTGTCGCTTGTCGGCGAAACCGGCAAGGCGCTCGATGCCATCGTTCATGAAGTCCAGGAGATCACCCAGCACGTCGACGCGATCGCGGAGGCGGCTCGCGAGCAATCGACCGGCTTGCATGAGATCAACACGGCCGTGAACACGATGGACCAGGGAACGCAGAAGAATGCGGCCATGGTGGAGGAAAGCACGGCTGCGAGCCACAAACTCGCGGCGGAAGCGGCGACGCTGAACAATCTGCTCGACCAGTTCAAGCTCACCGGCACCGGCGGCTTCAGCGCGACCGTTGCCGCGGCGCCGCTGCCGATCCATTCAGCGCCGCGCCCTGCCGCGCCGCCGATCGCAGCCAGAAAGGCGCCGGTCCGCATCGCCACTCCGGGTGTCACACGCGCCTCCAACTCGCCAGCCCGGGCACTTGGGCAGAAGCTTGCAAGCGCCTTCGGCACTGGCAGTGCGCCTTCCGGCGCGAGCGACGACCCCGACTGGACGGAATTTTGATCCAACCAGAAAGATGAAAACAGAAGGGCGGCTCATTGCCACCCTTCTTCAATTATCACTTCTGACTTCAAGCAGTAAGCCATGGCTTCACTCCAGGGCGCGCAAACGCGCGCCGAGCGGCCATTCAAAAAAAGAACTCAGGCAAACCCGAGCGGGATCTGTTCTACCTTGCGGCCGCGACCATAATCGCGCTCATAGGATGCACGATCGTCATCGCGCGCCGACGCAAGGGCC
The DNA here is from genome assembly GCF_020166565.1 of Rhizobium sp. 3T7. Lineage (NCBI taxonomy): Bacteria > Pseudomonadati > Pseudomonadota > Alphaproteobacteria > Hyphomicrobiales > Rhizobiaceae > Rhizobium > Rhizobium sp. 3T7. The sequence goes on along the minus strand of NZ_JAIQXS010000002.1, from coordinate 29,040 downwards.
ACTTCCGGCGCATGGTAGCCATCCGCATAGGTGCCGGTATCGCCATTGTCCCGGATTTCGCGCTTTGCCGTGAAAATCTTCAAAAGCATGCTGCCACTCCTCCTGATCATGCCGACAACAACCAAGGGGTCGTCTGCGTTCCCGTGATATCGGAGAATAGTTAAAAATTAACTATGTTTATTAGAAAATTGTCAACTACCGCAATTTCCTTCGAGCCTACCTCTTAGGGACATCTCTCCTGGGTGCTCCAGGCAAACAAGCAGGCTGCCCACGTGGGTCGTTGCATTTCCGTGGCAAGGGGGTAAATCAGCGGCAGTTTAAGGCCCAGGAACCGGTGCCTCGCGGCATCGGCCCTTTTGTCATGGTGTTATGCCGATGCATGCTAGAGTTATGGTGATGTTTCCAGTCTACAACGGTGCTGCGACCCTGCGGGAGAGTTTGCAGTCCGTTGCGGATCAGGACTTCGGTGATTTCCGCGCCATTATCCTCAACAATTGCTCGACGGATGAGACATTACATGTGGCGCAGCGCTTCTGCGAGGAAGATGCGCGCTTTTCCGTCATATCAAACGCAACCCATCTGAGTGCCGAGGCCAATTTCGCCAAGGCCGTGAAGCTCGGCGCTGAAGCCGCAGAGTATTTTTGCCTTCGGGCCGCCGACGATCTTTCCTCTCGGGATTTCCTGGGAATGCTGGTCGAGGCGCTCGATACCGATAACGCAAAGTTGCTCGCCGCCTGCTCGACAAAGAGCTTCAACGCCAAAGGCTTCAAACTGAAGAATCCAGCAGCCAACATATTCAACTTTCAGGAGTCGTATGCAAAAGGTCGCATACCACGCAACCTGACATTTCCGTCCGAGTGGATCTACGGCATGTTCAGATCGCGGTCAGTCGATATATTGATGGCGCGTTGGTACGAACTAGGCAATCCTTGGGGCTTCGCCTCCTATGTCCTGTCGGAATTCGTGGTTCGCGATCTGGTCGCCTATGTCCCTGGCCCCACCCTGGACTTCAGGGAAGGATCGGGTTCCGAGGAAAAGTATGGGGCGAAGGGGTTTCGTGATAGGCTTTCCCAACGACTGACATACACCCTTGGCTGCTACCGCCTGGTCGACAAACTGCCACCGGCGGGTCTTTTGACGAAAGCGAAGTTTTTCAGGATGTGCTGGAACGATGCACGCCGGAAAACGCGCTATAGGCTGCTTTGGATATTCTAGGAGTCCTGTGTCTCTCTCATGAACTACCCATTTCCCTCCGGCGCGCCGGATCTTGCGCGCTCCTTCCTCGATCGTCTCCGGACGGACTATGACACATTTCGGGTAACTCGCCGCGAGAGACGCAATCGAGCTGATGTGACCATCCAGCCGGTTCGCGAGGTCAAGTCGCTCACGTCAGCAGATGTGCCTCTTATTTTCGTCACGCATAACGATGTCGTTCTTCTCAACGCATTCATTCAGCACTATCGCCAACTTGGGGTGACGCGGTTCATCTGCGTGGATGACGTATCGACCGACGGTACAAGGGAGGCTCTCTTGAATGAGCCGGACGTTGATGTTTGGACCTCGCCCGTAAGATTTGGCGAAGCACGGCGGGGCCGAAATTGGAGGGAAGGCCTGTTCTCCAAGTATGGCCTTGATCGGTGGTACGTGAACGTCGATTCCGATGAATTCCTCATCTACGACGATTGTTTCAACCAACCATTACCAGCCCTTATCCGCATGCTGGAAGCGCAAAAGCTCAAGCGGATGGCGGCGCCGATGTTGGATATGTATCCCAAGCTGAGCGAACTCGGCGCGAAGTCTACGTCCATCGACAAGCCGTGGCACTTCTCGCGCTACTTCGATGGCGACAGTTATGTTTCAACGCTCAAAAAGCGAGGCGTCAGTGTCAGAGGCGGGCCGCGGGGGCGGAAGTTCGGAGAGGGCAACGAACTTATCAAGTATCCCTTGATCTTCTGGGACCGAACATGCCTCTTCGGAAGCAGCCTCCACCAGCCGTTACCTTATGGGCGCAACTTCCCGTCTGTCTGGGGCGTTATTTTGCATTTCAAGTTCTTCACCAATTACAAGACAAAGATCACCGAGGCGGCTGAGGGAAAACAGCACTACAACTCTTCCGAACACTACCAGAAGATGATGGATGTGCTTCATCGCGAAGGGGAAATAGATTTCGGCTACGATCAGTCAATTCGCTATGAAGGGCCACAGCAACTGATCGACCACGGCTTCATGACGAAGATCGACTTTCCACAGGGACGCTAGCTGTGTGAAGCCCGGAGGAGCTGTTTCTCCGGGCTTGCTCTCATCAATGCCAGGTTTGATGGCCGTACCAATCGTCGATATCGCGCCGCGCGCGATCGCGCGCGATGCCGTAGCGCTCCTGGATTTTGCCCTCCAACTGATCGCGCTTCCCGGCAATCTGATCAAGGTCATCGTCGGTGAGTTTGCCCCACTGCTCCTTGATCTTGCCTTTCATCTGTTTCCAGTTTCCTTCGACACGGTTCCAATCCATGGGGTCGCCTCCTTGTGCGTTGGACTGGAGACTAAACGGCCGAGGCATCGGAGTGTTCCACAGTGACGCATGCGCTACGATGAACGGAACGACGCTCCTCCCCGAGCCACTCGCTTTATGTAGCGAGGATCTGCGCTATAGCTTCGGCCGTTCGTTGGTTTTTGCATCCATCAAAGGCGCAAGGATCGTTTCGATCGTTGCAATGCGTTCCTTGCGCCGCTCGAGCCTCTTGTTGCGGCCCCTCTTCTCGTGGGCCGTGGCCTGCCGGCTTGCCTGCAGTTGCTCGATATAAACAGCATCGGCCGTTGCGTTTGAAAGCCGGTCGAAGATCCAACAAAACGAAGAGGGAAGCTCGCCGACCTGATATTGCGGGCTGTCGCTTGCGCGATCGTCATCAAGAATTTCTTGGAGGACAACTTGATCCCATATGTCGGGATCCTGGTCGCACCGTTCTTTCCACACTTCCAACAGGCGCAGCGTCGCCGCAGTGTCATGCAGCAGGATGGTCGCTGAAATCAACCGGTCCGCTTCTCGATAGACCGCTAGATCGCAGTTGTAGGTCGCCAAAGCCGGCCAAGGATCTCGGTGAAACACTGCATCCACGTCTACATAAAGCAATGGGCCGCGATGGTTCCTACGCGCCTCGAGGAGAAAGGTGGGCTTCAGCGCTGCGTTGCGGACCCAACTGCCGGTGCTGTCCACGGCAGTTGTGTGAACGGGCAACCCAAGCCGTTGGGCGGATGCTACCATCCGTGCGGCCTCATGCTCGTAGAACGAATTTGACGTATAGAAGCCAACAATCTCCCCATGCGTGGCCGGGGATATTATGATCTGCGAATCGTTCGGGAACGGTACAATATGATCACGATACTTGGATTTGGACGCGCTAAATAAATCGATGAATCGATAAACTAAATTGGAACTCATTTTGTGGGGATCCATTAAACTCGGAGGAGGGCCTGCAAACGCCCGGCTACCTTGATCGCGCGATGCTCGCAAGGCAAATTTTCTTGATCAAAAGAACCCCAACCATTGTGAGGGCCATGTGACGCCTTTGCCACGCAGTGCCTTTTCCTGGAGCAATCAACCAGGCGGCACCTGCCAGCTCTCCCTCCAGTGAAGGGCTGGGTGACCCCGCGGCAACCTTGCCCCCCATTCGACCACGAAGATGGACTGTTCCGTTCTAGGACCTCAGTCCGAGGATACAAGGACTTTGGTCCTAAACAATGGAACGACAGGAACTCTCGGATGTTCCGACCGTTAATTGCGCGGAGGAGTCCGATCTGCCGGCCTCCCCGATCAACAGGCAGAGGCGACGCACTTGCGAAACGGCCTAGTTCTATCCTTGATTCTCATGTTTCCTGCCGCCGCATTCGCGCAGTCGACGGATCTTGAAGCAGCCTGTCGATCAGTCGCCAAGGGCTTTTTCATGATGGACAAGCTTGCCGTCGGAACCGTTCAATCCTTTCCGGAACTGAAGCCGCCGGGCGTGAGGATGACCTATTCCACTCGACAAGGTACTGCGCCCGCCGACATGGCCGACACATTCGAATGCGAGTTCGACAAGACCGACAAGCCGCATCACCTCGTGAGGTTCTGCGTATCGAGCACGTGCTATTCGCCGAACGAGGCCGACGGCGACCGGAAGCGCCGTTTCGAAGAGGCGCGAATTCTGCTAGAGCGGTCAGAAAAATGACGCTCCGGCTAGCTCGGAGGAAAGAAGGCATGACCGCGGGCCAACGAGAATGGATCAATGAACACGACGATCAGCCGGCCGCAGTCCTCCTGCATGCGGTGAAGATCGCGTTCAAGGCGCACGCGGAACAGACCGACAAAGCCGGCGGGCCGTATTTCCTACATTGCAAACGAGTAGCGGATGCTGTCGAGGGTGAAGAGGAGCGCGTTGTCGCGTTCCTGCATGACGTTATCGAAAAAGGACCTGGTTGGACTCTGGATCGCTTGCGGGACGAAGGTTTCAGTTCGGCAGTCATCGAGGCTATCGACGCACTGACCAGACGACCCGAGGAAGGTGATGACGAGTTCGTCATGCGGGCCCTGAGAAACGCGCTCGCCCGTCCGGTCAAGGTCGCCGATCTCAAGGACAATCTCGCGCAGGCCGAGAAGATTGGATCGGACCCAGGCAAGTATGAGAAAGGACTGAAAATCGTCGCGCAGATGTACAGTCATCCCGCCGGAACCTGATCAATCGGCGGTGGTGGTACGAGTCTCGTGACTTGGAGCGGGTGAAGGGAATCGAACCCTCGTATTCAGCTTGGGAAGCTGCTGCTCTACCATTGAGCTACACCCGCACTAAAGCGAGACTTTCTACAGATGATCGCCGCTGTCAAGCGGCCAAACACCAATGATCGCAACAAGCATCTCAGATATTTGCAGCCCCGTGCGGTTCGCGGAGCGCATCCGAAGCTACCAATCAATACTTCTTTTTCATAATAAAATACCGTTTACCGCAAATAACATGAATGTTATAAGCGCCAATACATACAAAACAAAAGTTACTTTGGAAACGCCCTTCAATTCATCTGAATCATGACGATGTCAGGACTGAAGAAAATGAAGGACGCAACTACAGGCATTGATCAACGCGATCACAGGATACTTATAGTATCTCGAACCCTCGGCTACTCGTTCGCGTTTATGCTGGTTTTCATCATCGCGATGGCGATGATCCCTAATCAGTTTTTCATCGTCTCGACGCGCGCAGTCGTCAACGCTCCCGTACAAATGATTGCCTCGCCAATCTACGGCAGGGTAGACAAGATTTCGCTGCAAGTCGGGCAAGTCGTCAATCTCGGCGACGTGATGGCAACGGTTTCCAATCCCAATCAGGACCAAACGTCGTTGACGGGGCTTCGGCTCGAGAAGCTCGACTTGGCGGAGAAGCTCAACAATACGACGAGCGTTGTTGCCGAGCGCAATGAGCAATTGGAGAAGGTCAAAGCCCAGATCACCAGCGTGAAGGACGGCGTGCTTAGTGAGCTAGCCGCGGTGATCGACAATTCAAAATCCACAGTCCAGACCTACGAGGCACGCCTCAGCGAACAGGACGCTCTGCTGCAGCGGCAACTGGTGCTCCTGAAAAAGGGCCTCGTCTCGGAAGCGAGTATCGAGCCGCAGCGCCAGAAGCGGAATGCGGCCCAATATGAACTCGACGCAGCGAGAGGCGAACTGCGCCGCAACGAGATCGTCCGATCGCTTGTCAGCCGCGATATCTATACCGGGGGTACCGTTGCCGCCAACCTTCTGACGCTTGAGATGCAGCGGTCGAAGCTTTCCGGCGATATCGCCGAAGACACCATAGAAATCAATCAGATGGCGGAGCGCAAGCTGCAGGTCGAAAACCTCATTGGACGCGAAGAGGGGCGCCTCGGCAAGACCGGCGCCGCAGACGTCGTGGCCGAGCGCCACGGCCAAATCGTCAGCGTGGACGCGTCCTTCGGTGATTTCGTCATGCAGGGACAGCCGGTCGCCAAATCGCTCGATTGCAATGACGCTTTTGCTGCCGCCGTCTATCGGAGCCGTGACGTAACCTCGCTTGAGATCGGCATGCCGGCGGTGGTCAATTTCCGCAGCCTGGGGGTCAAGCGAAGCGCCCACATCTACAAGATCGTTCGATACTTCAATTCGGGTCCCGAGAATCGGTATTTTGCAAAATTCCCGGAAGCCGAAGGCCACGAAGTCTACGTACTGGTCAAGATGGATGAGCCGGCAGCCGACGAGGCGACGACGGCGCAGCGTAGCAATGACAAATTCTTCGGATGCCACGTCGGCGAAGACGTCATCGTTTCGCTCGGAGAGACGATGGTCTCGCGGGTGGCCCGGTATTCAAGGTTAGCCGTCAATACGATCTTTTCCCGCAGCAATATCCTCTCCGCCTCGACGCTATTCGACAAGACCGTCCGTCCACGCGCTGCGAGCGCCCAGACCGCAGCCCCATAACACCACGCCGATCTCAACCGTTGTATGCGAGGCAGGAATGAAGCGTGCGAAGTGGTCGATACCAAACTTGCCGGTGCTTGCGTTCGCACTTGTTGGCACTGCGCTCTTCGCCTCTTCCGCAGAGGCTGATGATGAACAACGCAGGCAGTTGGCTTGCTCGCTTTGTGACGGCATGGCCGCACAAATGAGCGGTGAGCCGGAACAGCCTTTCATCTTTCGTAGCTTCGAGCCCGCGAACGGCGGCTCCGCGCTACACCCGGCGCTCGAAAATACGGGCTTTACCTACGACAATGCGGTCGCCTTGATGGCCCTCTACGGCTGCCAGCGAAAGAAGGAGGCGCGCCGGGTTGCCGACGCGCTTGTGGTCGCGCTGGAAACCGACCGTAACTACCACGACGGACGCCTTCGCAACGCATATCGGTCGGGACCGGTCATCCCAGGCAAGGAAGGGATGCTGCTGCCGGGTTACTGGAATGCGACCAGCAATTCCTGGATCGAGGACGGCTACCAGGTGGGCTCGGCGACGGGCAGCACGGCGTGGAGCGCGCTGGCGCTGCTGATGGCCTTTGAGGAAACAGACCAGCCGGCCTATCTCGATGCCGCCCGTAAGATCATGGACTGGATTCATCGAAGCACGGCAGATCCCCGCAACGTCGGCTACTTCGGCGGCTACTTCGGTCACGAGCCAGCGCCCGAGCGCATCACGTGGAAATCGACCGAGCATAACCTGGACATCTATGCAGCGGACAGTTGGCTTGCCAGCCTCGACAGTGGTGGTGACTGGCAACATCGTGGCGACAGCGCCCTGCAGTTTCTGAAGGCTATGTGGAATGAAGGCGAAGGGCGCTTCTTTATTGGCAGCGCACCGGACAGCAACGCTCCGAATATCGCTACGTCGGGGCTCGACGCAGAGCTTTGGCCGCTGATTGCCGTTCCCGATTTCAAGGCCAAAGCCGGCCGCGTGATCGAGTGGACAGAAGTCCACCACGGCGTAGAAGGCGGCTTCGATTTCAATAGCGACCGCGACGGGATCTGGCTCGAAGGAACGGCACAGGCCGCACTCGTGCTTCGCCTTACCGGTCAACCGGCAAAGGCCGAGCCATTGTTCAAGACGATGGAAGCTCAGCTTACGCCAGGCAATCTGATCTACGCGACAGTCAACGAACAGCTGTCGACCGGCCTTCAGGTAGGGCCGAACTCGACGCCAGGCGACTTCAAGTATTACCGTTTGCCGCATATCGGCGCCACGAGCTGGGCCATCCTTGCCGCGCTCGATCTCAACCCCTTTGTCGGCAGCGCGGGCCAGACATCCAATGGCAGGGAGTCCCCATGTCCCCAGAAGTAGTCACGCTGTCAGATTCGATGCTGTTCGCGGCGTTGGCAATTGCGCTGATACTGGGATGCAGCTGGCTTCTCGACAGTCGCCGCGGTGCCGACCGGATTATCTTCGGTTCGATCCTCATCGTGATGTTGTCGAACTACCTATATTTTCGCCTCACGAAAACCTTGCCGGACTTCGAATGGAGCGCCTACGCGATTTGGCCAAGAATCTACTTGTCGTTCGAGCTTGTCGTGATCTTCTACACGGTCTTGTCGATCGTCTTCTTCTTTCGACGAACCGACCATCGCGGCGCGGCCGACGCCAGCGAGGCATTGCTGGCAAGACTTGCCAGACAGCCTGCCGTGGACATTTTCATCTGCACCTACAACGAAGAGCTATCGATTCTGGAGCGAACAATTCTTGCGGCCAAGGCGATCGACTACAGCAATTTCACGGTCTGGGTGCTGGACGATGGACAGCGAGATTGGCTGGAGGACTACTGCGCCGAGGTCGGTGTCCGCTATCTCATGCGCGAGGACAATGCCGGCGCCAAGGGCGGCAATATCAACAACGCCATACGACAAACGGCGAAGGAGACCAACGCCCCCTTTATTCTGATTCTCGATGCGGATTTCGCGCCGCAGCGTGCGATTCTGAACCGTACGGTGGGCCAGTTCGTCAATACGGACATCGGCCTTATTCAGACACCGCAGTTTTATTACAACGCCGACCCTGTCCAGCATAACCTTTTGGCCTCGAAAGCTTGGGTCGATGACCAACGTATCTTCTTCGATGTCATGCAGCCGTCGAAGGATGGCTGGGGGACCGCTTTCTGTGTCGGGACGTCGTGCGTCGTGCGTCGGGACGCCTTGGCGATGATCGGTGGCATGCCACAGGAGACGGTAACCGAGGATATCCACCTGACCTATCGCCTGCTTCAGAAGGGACTGAAGACACGCTGGCTGAACGAGCGCCTGAGCGTCGGCCTATCGGCCGAAAGCCTCTCCGGCTACATTACGCAGCGCTGCCGTTGGTGCCTTGGCACCATCCAGGTAGCGCTTCTTCGCGATGGTCCCTTCCTCGGCAAGGGCTTTACCTTCATTCAGAGGATGCACTACTTCCACGGCCTGCTCTTCTGGTTCTGCCGCCCATTCATCCTGCTGCTGATGGCAGCACCGCTGCTCTACTACTTCCTTGGCCTGCCGGCCATCCGCATGGAGCCCGAGGCCTTCTTCCTCTACGCGCTGCCGATGGTCGCCGGCATGTGGGCGTTCCATGCCTGGGTCTCGGGCGGACGCAGCCTGCCGCTCTTTACCGAAGTGTCGCAAATGGTGTCAGCCGTGCCGATCACCATCGCCCTCTTCCATGCGCTTCTTCATCCATTCGGTCGCCCCTTCAAAGTGACGGCCAAGGGTGAGGACCGCGGGCGCGTCGAAATCATTTACCCGATTGCCGGGACATTCCTTTGCGTCATCGTCCTGACCTTTGTCGGGATGCTGAATGGACCGCTGCTTGGAACCTATAATGACCTCGACGGCTTCAGCGTGGCATGGGGCATGGTCGTGATGGTTTACGCCTTCGTGTCACTGCTCGTCTGCATCGAGCTTCCAAGAGAGGCGCTGGACGACATCCAGTTTCCCCTGGATCGCCAGGGGCATGTCGCCAGCCGCGGCAAATCCTCGGCTTGCACCCTCGATACAATATCGATCCACAAGGCAAGGATAACCCTGCAGGATGAGGCCGCCTTCGCCGAAATGCGATTGGGCGATATTTTGATCTTTACGCCGTTCGCAGACTTCGATGTTGCCGGCCAGGTGGCCGCGATGGACAGGGCTCGATCAGGCGTGTCAGTGTCCATCGTCGGTATCAGGGACCGGCGGGATGCCTGGGAAATCAAGAAAACTCCGGAGGAGGTTCGCCAGAAGATGGTACAGCGGATCTTCAGTGAAATGCCGGAAGTCATGCCAAGGCGTGCGTATCCGCTCGCGGCCGGAAGAGGACTCTGGAAGCGTATGTTCGCGCGCCCATCGATCCTTGTCGGCGATCTGGAACAGCACACGGTCACGGCCCGAACTCAGCAGGGCTCAAGACGATCCTACAGGCCGCCGCCCTTCATCACCCGTCGGACACCGCTCTTGCAAATCGGCAACAGGAACGTTGCCCCACCCCTGGCCGAATAATAGCGAACGCCAGGACGCTCAGATGCGGAAGTGCTTCGAGAGCTTCAGGCCCTGGGCTTGATAATTGGAGCCGAGGCCGGAGCCGTAAAGGCTTTCTGGGTGTTCCTGCATGTGTTCGTAGACCAGGCGGCCAACGATCTGGCCGTCCTCGAGGATGAAGGGGACCTCGTGGCTGCGGACCTCGAGCACGGCGCGGCTGCCGCGGCCGCCGGCAGGCGCATGGCCGAAGCCGGGGTCGAAGAAGCCCGCATAGTGCACGCGGAATTCGCCGACCAGGGGATCGAAAGGAGTCATCTCGGCCGCATAATGCGGTGGCACATGGATGGCTTCGCGGGAGACCAGGATGTAAAACTCGTCCGGATCAAGGATCAGTTCGTTGCGGCCACGGCTATAGAGCGGCTCCCAGAAGTCATAGATGTCGTGTTGTGCTTTCTTGTCGACATCGACGACGGCGGTGTGGTGCTTGCCGCGGTAGCCGATCAGGCCGTCCTTGTCGCCGGCAAGGTCGATCGACAGGGCAATCCCGCCACCCGATACATTCGGCTGCTTGCTGGCAACCAGCGTTTCAGCATCGTGCAGCGCCAGCAATTCGGGCTCACCAAGCAAGGAATGACCGACACGGAATCGGATCTGCGACAGCCGCGAGCCGCGACGCACGACGATCGGGAAGGTGCGTGGGCTGATTTCGAGATAGAGGGGACCAGAATAGCCGGTCGGAATCTTGTCGAACTCCTGGGCGTAGTCAGTGATGACGCGCGTGAAGATATCCAGTCGTCCCGTCGAGCTCTTCGGATTGGCCGAGGCCGACATATCGGCCGGCAGGTCGAGGCGCTCCATCAAGGGAACGATATAGACGCAGCCGGTTTCCAGCACGGCACCTTCGGAGAGGTCGACGACGTGAAGGCTCAGACGATCGAGCTTGTCGGACACGAGATGGGATGGGCCTGGCATGAAGCTCGCGCGAACGCGAAACGCCTTGGCGCCGAGCCTTAGGTCAAGGCTTGCCGGCTGGATCTGGTCGTGATCCAAATCGCGCTCGGAGCTGAGGCGCCCAGCCTCAAAGAGCGCGGCAATCGCACGATCTGCCAAAATTCCTGTTACGCGAGCCATCATGCCCCATCCATATTTGTCGCAGACAAAACCAAACTCAAGGAATTGACGCAAGCACAGAACGGCAGTATTGCAGCTTTATCCCGTGGTGATTTGGCCGGTCGGCTTGCAGCCACGTTAAACAAGTGGCTAAAAGGACCGGGTGCAAAACCGGTCTGCTTTCGCGGCCGGTTTTTTTGTTGTTTGAAAGTGGTGATTCATGAGCAAAACCTGGCGCCCGGCAACCCAACTCGTCCACGACGGTTCGCTGCGTTCGCAATATGGCGAGACCTCCGAAGCAATCTACCTCACGCAAGGCTTCGTCTATGAAAGCGCGGAAGCGGCAGAAGCACGCTTCAAGGGCGAGACAGAAGGCTATATCTACGCCCGTTACGGCAGCCCGACAAACGACATGTTCGAGAAGCGCATGTGCGCACTCGAAGGCGCCGAAGAAGCCCGCGCTACGGCATCCGGCATGGCAGCCGTTACCGCCGCAATCCTTTGCCAGGTGAAGGCCGGTGACCACATCGTTGCCGCCCGCGCGCTCTTCGGCTCGTGCCGCTGGGTCGTCGAGACGCTGGCGCCGAAATACGGTGTCGAGTGTACGCTGGTCGACGGCCGCTATCTGGAGAACTGGGAAAAGGCGGTCCGCCCGAACACCAAGGTGTTCTTCCTGGAAAGCCCGACCAACCCGACGCTCGAGGTGATCGATATCGCCGGCGTCGCGAAGCTCGCCAACCAGATCGGCGCCAAGGTCGTCGTCGATAACGTCTTCGCCACTCCGATCTTCCAGAAGCCGCTGGAGCTCGGCGCCCATATCGTTGTCTATTCGGCCACCAAGCACATCGACGGCCAGGGCCGCAGCCTCGGCGGCGTGATCCTCTCCGACCGGGAATGGATCAACGAGAACCTACAGGACTACTACCGTCACACCGGCCCGGCGATGTCGCCGTTCACAGCCTGGACGCTGCTGAAGGGGCTGGAGACGTTGCCGCTACGCGTCAAGCAGCAGACCGAAAATGCATCGAAGATCGCCGACTTCCTGGCCGATCAGCCCAAGGTCGCCAAGGTCATCTATCCCGGCCGTAAGGATCATCCGCAGGCCGACATAGTCGCCAAGCAGATGAAGGGCGGCTCGACGCTCGTCGCCATCGAACTGAAGGGTGGCAAGGAAGCAGCCTTCGCGCTTCAGAACGCGCTTGATATCGTCAAGATCTCCAACAATCTGGGCGACGCCAAGAGCCTGATCACGCACCCGGCGACGACGACGCACAAGAACCTGACCGACGAGGCACGCGCCGAGCTCGGCATCTCTGGCGGCACCGTTCGTCTCTCCGCCGGCATCGAGGACACGGACGATCTGATCGAGGATTTCGCCCAGGCGCTCGCCAAAGTGAAGGCCTGATCGGCCCATATCGGCCGGGTCACCCTCCGATCCGGCCGACTGCCATACGCGCTTCTGCCACACGCGAAATGGGCTAAAATTGGGCTTAGCGCGCGAAACCTCTAGCTATTACAGGCATTAGGGCGGTGATCGCCTATCGGTTTATTGACGGATCGACCGGCGTATAAGATACCGGTAACGTATGTTGACTATGGTGTAGGCATGTACCGCGCCCTTACACGAGACATTGAAGTCGTCGTCGAACCCTTTTATCTGGAGGAGCAATCCGATCCGGAGGACGATCGTTATGTCTGGGGCTACAAGATCGTCATCAGCAACAATTCCGACAGGACCGTACGGTTAGTGAACCGCTACTGGAACATCACCGACCAGAACGGAATCGTCGATGAGGTGACGGGCGCCGGCGTTGTCGGCGAACAGCCGCGGCTTGCGCCGGGCGATACCTACGAGTATTCCTCGGGCTGCCCGCTGGATACGCCATCAGGGCTGATGTTCGGCCACTACCAGATGGAAACCGACGAAGGCGAGCTTTTCGATGTCGCAATACCCGCCTTCTCGCTGGATTCGCCAGGGCTGCTCAGAGTCCTGAACTGATCACTCAGCAGCCAGCGCCACCTCTTCCACTTCGAAGCGATAGGTCGTCGAGCAGAACTCGCAGGTGACCGAAATCGCGCCGTCTTCCTGGCTGGCATCGATTTCTTCGGCAGAGAAGCCCTTCAGCACGCCCTTGATCTTCTCGCGCGAACAGCTGCAGCGATCGAAGACCTCACGCGGTTCGTAGACGCGAACGCCGCGCTCGTGGAACAGCCGGTACAGCAGCCTCTCGGTGCCGACCTGCGGATCCGTCAACTCGTCGGCATCGATCGTGTCAACGAGCGAGCGGGCTTCCATCCAGGCATCGTCTTCCTTGTGGGAACCGCCGGCCGTGTCGCCGTCGCCGCCGTGAAGATCCGGCTGGCGCATGCGCTCCGGCGCTTCCGGCAGGAATTGGGCGACGAGACCCCCTGCCCGCCAGCGGTGACGCGGCTTGCCCGCTTCGTCGCGGTCGAAGAGCTCGGCAGCGGCAAGACGCACCCGCGTCGGGATCTGTTCCGATTGGCGAAAATAGGTGCCGGCAATCTCCTCGAGGGTGGCCCCGTCGAGCGCAACGATTCCCTGATAGGGCTGGGTGAATTTGCCCTGGTCAATCGTAAACGCCAGCATGCCCTTGCCGAGCAGCTGTTCAGGCTCGATCTGCCCGGTGGCGATGGCCTTGTCGAGGAGGCCCTGGTCGAAACGCGCATAAGCACGCACGTTCTCGGGCGTCGAGAAATCGCAAACGAGCAGGTCCACCGGGCCGTCGCCTTTGGTCTGCACCGTGAACTTGCCGTCAAATTTCAGCGACGTGCCGAGCAGCACCGTCAGCACGACGACTTCGGCAAGAAGCCTCGCGACAGGCGCGGGATAACGATGACGCTCAAGGATCGCGTCCAGCATCGGCCCGAGCTGGACGGCGCGTCCACGCACATCCAGGCCTTCGACCTGAAACGGAACGACGTGATCATCGCCGGCGAAATTGAACTCGCCGAGGGCGGCTGCAGGGTCTGCCATAGTCTTCTCCTAGTCTGAGAGCGGCAGACGAGAGTGTCCATCCGCTCGCGCGGCCAACGAGCCTTCCGGCCAAACGTGGCATCCAGTATGGTTCAGATCGCGCCCAGGCACCAAGCAAGAATCGACTTCTGCGCGTGAAGACGGTTTTCCGCTTCATCGAAGACCACGGATTGCGGGCCGTCGATCACCTCGTCCGTGACTTCCTCGCCACGATGGGCAGGCAGGCAATGCATGAACAATGCATCCTTGCCGGCCTGCGCCATCAAAGCCGAATTGACCTGATAAGGCTGGAAGACGTTGTGACCCCGGGCCCGATGTTCCTGATTCATGGAGACCCAGGTATCAGTCACCACGCAATCGACGCCGGCGACCGCACGGTCGGCATCATGGCAGAGCATGATTTCGGCGCCCTCATTGCGGGCCCAGTTCAGATAGTGATCCTTTGGCTCGGAACCAAGGGGGACCGCCATATTCATACGATAGCCGAAACGGGCAGCCCCTTCGACCAGCGAATGCAGCACGTTGTTGCCGTCACCGGTCCAGGCAATCGTCTTGCCCTTGATGGGTCCGCGATGCTCCTCGAAGGTCATGATGTCAGCCATGATCTGACAGGGGTGCGTGTCGTCGGTCAGCGCGTTGATGACGGGAACGGTCGCATGCTCGGCCAGCTCCAGCATGCGGGCATGATCGGTGGTGCGGATCATGATCGCATCGACGTAACGTGAGAGTACCTTCGCCGTGTCGCCGATGGTCTCGGCACGGCCAAGCTGCATTTCGGTGCCCGACAGGAACAGCGTCTCGCCACCCAACTGACGCATGCCGACATCGAAAGACACGCGGGTACGGGTCGAGGGCTTCTCGAAGATCATCGCCAGCATTTTGCCGGCGAGCGGCTTGTCACCTTGCCCGGCCTTGAAGGCCTGCTTGCGGGAGATGGCGTCATTCATGATGAGCCGCAGGTCGGATGACGCGACGGCGGAGAGATCGAGGAAGTGTTTGGGGGAAGCCATTGTCTTTACCTATCACGCCCGCCGTCCGACAGGCATTATCCATTAAGCCGTCTTCTTGACCTTCGAAGCGCGCACGCTTTCGGCAGCGCGTTCTAGGCGGGCAAGGCCCTCGCGGGCCTCGTCAGCGGTGACGACCAGAGGCGGCAGAAGACGAATAACGTTGTCGCCTGCGGGAACGCCGAGCAGATGGGCGTCACGGATTGCCTGCAGCAGCTCGGAAGACGGCACGGCAGCCTTGACGCCGAGCAGCAGTCCCTCGCCGCGAACGTCCTCGATGATATCAGGATAGCGATCCTTGAGCGAGGCCAAGCCTTGACGGAAAACCAGCGAGACGTCGCGCACTTGCTGCAGGAAGCCGTCCGCGAGGATCACGTCGAGCACGGCACTACCCACAGCCATGGCAAGCGGATTGCCGCCATAGGTGGAGCCATGTGTGCCAGCCTTCATGCCGGAAGCGGCCTCTGCCGTCGCAAGGCAGGCGCCAAGCGGGAAGCCGCCGCCGATGCCCTTGGCGACTGCCATGATGTCGGGGGTGGCGCCGGACCATTCATGTGCGAAGAGCTTGCCGGTGCGACCCATGCCGGTCTGCACTTCGTCGAAGATCAGCAGCAAGCCGTGATCGTCGCAGATCGCGCGAAGCGCCTTCAGGAACTCGTTGGCCGCCGCACGGACGCCACCCTCGCCCTGAACAGGCTCGATGAGGATCGCGGCCGTCTCGCTGGTGATGGCGCTGCGAACGGCATCGAGATCGCCGAACGGAACCTGATCGAAGCCGGGCGCCTTCGGGCCGAAACCTTCGAGGTACTTCTCTTGGCCACCGGCAGCAATCGTCGCCAGCGTACGACCATGGAAGGCACCTTCAAAGGTGATGATATGAAACCGCTCGGGATGGCCCTTTGAGAACTGGTAGCGGCGCGCGGTCTTGATCGCGCATTCCAGGGCTTCCGCGCCGGAGTTCGTAAAGAACACCTTGTCGGCGAAGGTCGCCTCGGTCAGCCGCTTCGCGAGCGTTTCCTGACCCGGGATCTCGTAGATATTGGACAGGTGCCAGACCTTGTCGGCCTGCTCTTTCAGCGCGCCTACCACATGCGGATGGCTGTGGCCGACGGAGGTGACGGCAACGCCTGCGCCGAAATCAAGATATCGCTCGCCCGTTTCGGTGATCAGCCATACGCCCTCGCCTCGCTCGAACCGCAGCGGGGCACGAGAGTAGGTATCGTAAAGCGCGGCTTCAGCCATGGCGCGATCTCCTGTCATTGACTATAAGCGGCCGGACTCCGGCTAAGGAAAGCGGGTCCGGAAAATTAAAAATGCCGCCTTTCGGCGGCGAGCAGCACTATTTACTTTTCGCACTGCAATGTCAACAAAACTGAGGTTTTCCTGCATGCGTCAAGCCGCCATCTGGAGGTGCCGGAGCTATCAACAACTAATGTTGCAGAAATGACTCTCTCGCCCAGCAAGTTGGGGAAAACTTGAAATTCGATTCGCCGAGATTCAACCGACTCTTGTCACGGAGTCAGCCTCACACTAGGTTAAAACTCAATTACTAGACTGCATGCGGCGGAACTAGTCACCAAAATCGAGCAAGCGTTTCTTGCCTCGGATACGTCCGGGGCAACGGTGAAGGATTCTGCCTACACCAACGCTAATAAGGCGGAGACAGGGGCATGAACTGGACAGACGAGCGCGTTGAAAAACTGAAGAAGCTGTGGTCCGAGGGCCTGAGCGCCAGCCAGATCGCAGCGCAACTTGGCGGTGTAAGCCGTAACGCCGTCATTGGCAAAGTCCACCGTTTGAGTTTGCCCGGCCGCGCCAAGGCCGGAGGCTCGACAACCACTGTCAGAACGCCCAAGCGCACGACATCCGCGCCGCGCGCTCCGAACTATGCATCTCGCGTCACTACGCGCACCGTCACCCGCCAGCAGGGTGCGACGATGCTCAAGGAAGAGATCGAAATCGATGCCATCGAGGAAATCAGCTATCGTCCGGCCGCAAACGTCGTCGTTCCGATTTCTCGCCGCCTCGGCCTGACGGAACTGACCGAGCGCACCTGCAAGTGGCCGGTCGGCGATCCGCTGAAGGACGACTTCCACTTCTGCGGCTGCGAATCCCCGGACTCCTCCCCTTACTGCACCTATCACCAGCGCATGGCCTATCAGCCGGTCAACGAGCGCCGCAAGGCCGCCAACCGGGTCGCCTGACCCGGAAGCCGGATAAGGAACAAAGAAACGGGCCCTCGCGGGCCCGTTTCTTTGGACGGTGTGGATGCCTCCCAGGAGAGCTTTAGGCTTCCATGGAATAGCCGGCACCGCGAACGGTGCGGATCACGTCCTGCATGTTGGAGAAGTTCAGCGCCTTGCGCAGACGCCCGACATGAACGTCGACAGTACGCTCGTCGACATAGATGTCATGACCCCAGACGCCGTCGAGCAGCTGGGAGCGCGAGAAGACACGGCCAGGGGATGCCATCAGGAACTCGAGAAGCCGGAATTCGGTCGGACCGAGGCGGACTTCGCGGCTCTTGCGATGAACGCGGTGCGTCTCGCGGTCAAGCTCGATGTCGCCGCACTTCAGCAGCGTGGAAAGCACTTCCGGCTTGGCACGACGAAGCATCGCCTTGACGCGGGCGACGAGCTCCGGTGTCGAAAACGGCTTGACGACGTAGTCGTCGGCGCCGGTGGAGAGGCCGCGAACACGCTCACTCTCCTCGCCGCGAGCTGTCAGCATGATGATCGGCAGGCGCTCCGTTTCCGGCCGCATGCGCAGGCGACGGCAGAGCTCGATGCCTGATACGCCCGGCAGCATCCAATCGAGGATCAGAAGATCCGGCGTGCGTTCCTGCAGCCGGATCTCAGCCTCGTCGCCGCGAAGGATTGTGTCGACCTCAAAGCCTTCAGCCTCAAGGTTATAGCGAAGAAGCACGCTCAGTGCTTCTTCATCTTCAACGACAGCTACTTTTGGTATCATTCGTTTCGGTCTCCTGGGGGCGCGGTCGCTTAACGATTATTCCGTAACGGCGCCGACGGTGTTGGCGGTATCGTCCTTCGGACGTTCGCCTTCCGGCTGAGCACCGGTGGCCATGTAATAGATGGTTTCAGCAATGTTGGTGGCGTGGTCGCCGATACGCTCGATGTTCTTGGCGCAGAACAGAAGATGCGTGCAGCTGGTGATGTTGCGCGGATCTTCCATCATGTAGGTGAGCATCTCGCGGAACAGCGAGGTGTACATCGCGTCGATTTCCTCGTCGCGCTCACGGATCGACTTTGCCTTGTCGGCAGCACGGCTCGTATAGACGTCGAGCACTTCCTTGAGCTGGACAAGCGCCAGTTCGGAAAGGTGCTCGAGGCCGCGGGCGAGCTTGCGCGGCACGCCGGCGCTCTGGACCGCGATGACGCGCTTGGCGGTGTTCTTACCGAGATCGCCGACGCGCTCGAGATCGGCCGCGATGCGGATCGAACCCATGATCTCGCGAAGGTCGGCCGCCATCGGCTGGCGACGGGCGATTGTCACGATCGCCTTGTCCCCGATCTCGCGTTCAGCGTGGTCAAGGATCACGTCGTCGGAGATGACCTTCTGGGCCAGGGCCGTATCGCCGTTGACGAGAGCGCGAACGGCATCCGAAACCATCTGCTCGGCAAGGCCGCCCATTTCCGAAATACGGCGGGACAGGAATTTCAGATCGTCGTCGTAGGCAGAAAAGATATGTGTCGATGCCATAGGGCTCATCCTTGAATATGGTGAGGGTTGCCGACGCCGGCGATCAACCGAAGCGACCCATGATGTAATCCTGGGTGCGCGGGTCATCCGGGTTGGTGAACATCTTGTCAGTATCGTTCTCTTCGACGAGGTTGCCGAGGTGGAACATGGCCGTGCGCTGCGACACGCGGGCGGCCTGCTGCATCGAGTGCGTCACGATGACGATCGTGTAGTTCTCGCGAAGCTCGTGGATCAGTTCCTCGACCTTTGCCGTCGCAATCGGATCGAGTGCCGAGCATGGCTCGTCCATCAGGATCACTTCAGGGCTCACCGCAACAGCGCGGGCGATGCAAAGGCGCTGCTGCTGGCCGCCCGAAAGACCAGTGCCGGCTTCATGAACGCGATCCTTCACCTCGTTCCACAGGCCGGCGCGCTGCAGGCTGAGTTCGACGATCTGGTCCATGTCGGCCTTCGACTTGGCGAGACCGTGGATGCGCGGGCCGTAGGCGACGTTCTCGTAGATCGTCTTCGGGAACGGGTTCGGCTTCTGGAACACCATGCCGACGCGGGCGCGGAGCTCCACGACGTCGATGTCGGGATCATAGATATCATCACCATCGAGCGTGATCTTGCCGGTCACGCGGCAACCGTCGATCGTGTCGTTCATACGGTTCAGACTGCGCAGGAAGGTGGATTTGCCGCAGCCCGAAGGGCCGATGAGGGCCGTCACGGTGTTTTCGCGGATGTTCAGCTTGACGTCGAAGAGCGCGCGCTTCTCGCCGTAGTAAACCGAGACGTCCTGGCCGATCATCTTATAGGGAACGGTATTCATCTTCTGATCCAGAGCCTTCTCAACTGCTGCTTCCGTCAACATGTTCATAATGTCTACTCCGTTTACCAGCGGCGCTCAAAGCGACGACGCAAGAGAATGGCTCCGAGGTTCATGACGATCAGGAACAGGAGCAGGACGATGATAGCGCCAGAGGTACGCTCGACGAACGCGCGCTCGGCTTCGTTGGCCCACATATAGACCTGCACCGGCAGGGCCGTCGAAGGATCCATGGGCGTCGCCGGAGCGTTGGCGACGAACGCAACCATGCCGATGAGGAGGAGCGGCGCGGTCTCGCCGAGCGCGTGCGCCAGGCCGATGATGGTGCCGGTGAGAATACCCGGCATGGCCAGCGGCAGCACGTGGTGAAAGACCATCTGCATCTTGGAAGCGCCGAGGCCGAGAGCAGCCGCCCGGATCGACGGCGGCACTGCGCGAAGCGCTGCGCGGGTCGCGATGATAATCGTCGGCAAGGTCATCAGCGTCAGCACCAGACCGCCAACCAGAGATGCGGAACGCGGCAGGCCGGCGAAGTTGATGAAGACGGCGAGGCCGAGCAGACCATAGACGATCGAGGGAACGGCTGCGAGGTTGTTGATGTTGACCTCGATCAGGTCCGTCAGCTTGTTCTTCGGCGCAAATTCTTCGAGGTAGATCGAAGCGGCAACACCGATCGGCAGCGAAAGTACGAGCACGATCAACATCAGGTAAAGCGAGCCGATCAGGGCGACGCCGAGACCGGCGGCCTCGGGGCGGCTGGAGTTGCCGTTGACGAAGAGCCCGGTGTTGAACGTCTTGTGCAACGTCCCGCTTTCCGCCAGCTGGTTCATCCAGCCAACCTGCCTGTCGTTCACCTTGCGGTTCTTCTCGTCCACCTTCAGATCGATCTGCCCCTTGTTGGCGGAGTCGATGTTGGCGTCGGCAAGCAGCGTCACATTGACCGTCTTGCCGATCAGCGATGGATCGGCGATGACCATGTCGCGCAACTGGATGGGCGCTCCCTTGGAAATCATCGCGGTCGCGTCACGGACTTCTGGACGGCTCGACGCATTGAGGTTCAGCGCCTTGATCATCGCATCACGGATGAGCACGGGATAGTTGGCGGCAACCAGCACCGACGGATCGGTCGCGCGCTTGTTGTTCGGGTCGATCGTCTTCTCGCTGAACTCGATCGGCAGCGTGATCGCCGTCTGCTGGAAGGCCGTGTAGCCCTTGCTGATGACGCTCGTGAGCAGGATCGCCAGAAAGATCAGGCCGAAGGAGATTGCCGCGACGCCATAGGCGCGGAAGCGGCGTTCGGCGGCATAGCGGCGCTTGAGGCCGATATCGCGGCGTTCAGGTGCCTTGGAGACAACGACACCCTGAACCGGAGAAACAATATCCGTCATTCGTACTGCTCCCGGTATTTGCGCACGATGTAGAGCGCGTAGATGTTGAGGCAAAGCGTGATGAAGAACAGCGTGATGCCCAAAGCAAAGGCAACGAGCGTCTGCGGCGACGTAAATTCGAGGTCGCCCGTCAGCTGGTTGACGATCTTGACCGTCACCGTCGTCATCGGCTCGAACGGGTTGATCTGGATGCGGGCGGCAACACCTGCCGCAAGCACGACGATCATCGTTTCGCCGACGGCGCGCGAGGCGGTCATCAGCAGCGCGCCGACGATGCCGGGAAGCGCTGCGGGAAGCACGACCTTCTTGATCGTTTCCGAGCGCGTGGCGCCGAGACCGAGCGAACCATCCCGCAGGGCGCGCGGGACTGCGGTGATAATATCGTCAGACAGGGACGAAACATACGGGATCAGCATGATGCCCATGACGATACCGGCGGTCAGAACGCTCTGCGCCTGAATGAAGTTCGCATAGTTGCCGGTCAGGAGGCCGTTGACCTGTGAGGACAGGTCGCGGAGGAAGGGGCCGACGGTGACAAGGGCGAAGAAGCCATAGACGATCGTCGGAATACCGGCGAGAACTTCGAGCAGCGGCTTGGCAATCGAGCGGACCTTGGGAGCGGCATACTCCGCCATGTAGATCGCGGCGAACAAGCCGACCGGCACCGCGACCAGCATCGCCACGAAGCCAATGTAGAGCGTGCCGAGCAACAGCGGGATCAGGCCGAATTGCCCGAAGGACGAGCTGCCGGCACCGGCAAAGCGCGGATCCCAGACCGTTCCGAAGAAGAAGTCTGCGGCAGGAACGGTCGCGAAGAAGTGGGCGGCTTCCGTCAGCATCGACAAAACAATACCGATCGTCGTCAGAATGGCGATCGACGATGCCAAAAGGAGGCCCCAGAGCATGACGCGTTCGACGCGGTTTCGCGCACGGAACCGCGGTGCGACTTCGCGAAGCGCATAAAAGGCGCCAGCAACGGCAAGAACGAGAACCAGCGCCGTCATGACGAGGCGGCTGGAGCCGGATTCTGCGTTAAGCTTCTGCGCCGCATCGATCATGTAGGGCTGTGGCTGACCAGCAAGCGGAACACCCTTCGCAGCAAGCTTTGCCTGGAGGCCAGCCGGATCGCTGGTAGCACCGCTGATCTCCTCCGGCGCGAGCAGCGGCAAGCCGCGCGAAATGGCGTTGACCATGCCGTAGTTCAAATTCTGCTGCGCAGCGGGCTGCGCCTTAATGTCGTCCGGAAACGATCCACGGACGGAGGATTCAATGATCGAAGGGCTGATTGCCAACCAGGCGCACAGCACGATCAGTGCCGGCAGGATTGTCCAGATCGCCGCATAGGCGCCATAGTAACCCGGTCGTGAATGCAACGCAGAGGACTTGCCTCCGACAAGTGCCGTAGCGCGGCTGCGGGCTGCCAGAAAGGCAGCGGCGCCCAGCACCACGAGGCACAGGAGTATGACGGATGTGCTCATTCGAAAGGTCCCCAGGCCCTTTGACCCCAAAAAGCGGAAACGGCAGGCGGACCGATCCGGCTCTCAAACTTGGAGAAGTTCAAACCCCGTCGCCAACTGGCGGAACAAGGCAATGCCGGCGCGATCTGGTGATCGCGCCGGCAAAGGTCATTACATGGTCTTGCCGTCTTCAACGCCCTTGCGGATCGCGTCGCGCTCTGCGTCCGGAGCAGCAACGAGGCCGTATTCAGCGAGCGGGCCGTCGGGACCGATCATCTGGTCGGAAACGAAGAAGTTGACGTATTCCTTGAGACCCGGGATGACGCCGAGGTGTGCCTTCTTGACGTAGAAGAACAGCGGACGGGAAACCGGGTACGTGCCGTTCGCGATGGTTTCGGTCGACGGAACGATACCGTTGACGGACGCAACCTTCAGCTTGTCAGCATTGTTTTCATAGAAGGAAAGGCCGAAGACGCCAACGCCGGTCTTGTTGGCAGCGATGCGCGCCAGCGTTTCCGGATAGTCGCCATCGATGTCAACAGCAGCGCCGTCCTTACGGACTGCGACACAAGCCTTGGTCTGAGCAGCCTTGTCGGTGATTTCCTTGGCGATCACGTCGAGAGCGCCCGAGGCCTTGCAGCCAGCTGCGAGAACGTTCTGTTCGAAGACTTCGCGCGTGCCATGCTTTTCGCCCGGGATGTAGGCAGCGATGTCAACAGCCGGGAGCTTCGGATTAACTTCCGACCACTTCTTGTACGGGTTGTTGACGAGCTTGCCGTCAACGACAACCTGAGCGGCCAAAGCCTTGTAGAGGTCGGCCGGGACGTAGGCAACGTCCGGGTTGGACGAGTCGGTTGCGAAGACGATACCGTCGTAACCGATCTTGACTTCCTGGATGTCGGTTACGCCGGCTGCCTTGCAGGCGTCCAGTTCCTTGGCGTTGATCGGACGCGAAGCGTTGGCAACGTCGATGCTATCAGGGCCGACGCCCTTGCAGAATTCCTTGAGGCCAGCGCCCGTGCCGCCGGATTCAACGACCGGCGTCTTGAAGTCCTTGAAGGTTTCGCCGAAGGTTTCGGCAACGATCTTGGCGTAAGGCAGGACGGTGGACGAGCCAGCAACCTGAACCTGGTCGCGAGCAACGGCCGCGCCAGCGAAAGCGGCGGAAGCGGCAAGTGCTGCGACCGTGAGTTTAAAAGCGTTCATAACAATCTCCCGGGCATATAGCGGTCTGAGTGCGGCCTTGAGCGGCCCTTGGCGGTGCCGTCTATCAGCGGCCCGCTCTCTTTAGCCCCTGATGGCTAGAGCTTTTATGTCATTTTGACGAAACATTTGTGACAGGTTAAGCATCTGAATTTATTTATAAAAATTCTATTGCTATAGCAAACGTTTACAGTTTTATGTCAAAACCGCACGGTGAAGCTCGTCCCCTTCCCGACTTCCGACTTGACGATGAGGCGCGCCCGGTGTCGCGTCAGGATGTGCTTGACGATAGCAAGGCCCAACCCCGTGCCCTTCTTCGAGCGGCTATCCTCGATGCTCACGCGGTAAAATCGCTCCGTCAGGCGCGGCACGTGCTCGGCTGGAATGCCCGGTCCCTTGTCGACCACGGTAACTTCCACCGGCTCGCCCTGACCGTTTTTCAGGAAGACATCAACGGTCTTGCCCTCCTGCCCATATTTGCAGGCATTTTCTATGAGGTTTTCAAAGACCTGAACCAGCTCATCACGGTCGCCAAGCACCTCTGCTCTGCCTTGCGGAAGATGCAGAGCGATCTCGACCCCGACGTCATTTGCAAGAGGCACCAGCGAATCTCTGACGTGCCCGAGCAAAGGAACCAGATCGACTTTTTCATCCGGGGCGATATGCGACTTCAGTTCCAGCCTCGAAAGGGACAGCAGGTCGTCCACGAGGCGGCTCATGCGGGTAGCCTGATCCAGCATGATGCCGAGAAAGCGCTCCTGCGCCTTCGCGTCGTTCTTTGCCGGCCCCTGAATGGTCTCGATAAAGCCGCGCAGGGACGCAAGCGGCGTGCGCAACTCATGGCTGGCATTAGCGACGAAGTCGGAACGCATGCGGTCGATGCGGCGGACTTCGGAAATATCCCGAAAAGAAACCACGAAGAAACGCTCATCAGCAGGCTGCTGCCCGTCAAGATCCACAGGCGCGCTGCGGACGATGTAAACGCGCTCGGATGGCAGGCGTTCGGAGTGCTCGATCTGGTTCGGTGCATTGGTCGCGATCGTTTCACTGATCATGTCGAGGACGCCAGGCGAGCGCAGGCGCGCGGAAATATGGGCACCAATCGTGGCCTCGCCAAAAGCCTTTTCGGCTGCGTGGTTCTGGTAAAGTATCGAGGCATCACCGGAAAGCACCATGACCGGGATATCGAGCGCCGCTAGCGTCGCGGTAACCTCGACCAGGCGGCTGGCGGGGGTTTCGATAGTCTCGGGAACGGGTTCTGGCGTGACGTCCCGGATGATCGGAACCGAATACCATAAAGTAGTAACGATCATCAGCAACAGGAGACCGAGTACGACCCACTTGTTCGCGCCTGCGGCAAGCGCGATCAGTGCGATCAGCAGCGCCACGAGCAGGACGGGGCGCTCCTGCCGAGTGCGCAAAATCAGGCTTCGTGTCCATGGCGTCTCGTCTTGCAACTGCCCCTCGCGATTTCGACTCGTACTTCTATCTTCAAACTCTGCCTGATAGCCGTAAATCATGACAGAAGTTTTCGGCTGCAGCCAGCAGACGGAAAAGCCGTGACGGGAACGCACAGGAATTTCGGCAAGCTGCAAGACATTTGATTTTTAACGAGAAATATGGTCGCATGTGTTCAACAAAACTCAGAGCGGGGAGAACGCCATGGCCGATGATGTCGAGAGCAGAGCCGTCGAACTGGACATCCGCGGAAAGAAGCGCGTCTTCGATGTCGACGATCCCGTGCTGCCGGACTGGGTTGACGAGGCCGCTTTGCAATCCGGCGGCTATCCCTACGACAAAAAGCTCAAGGAAGAGGAATATCTTGAGGAACTGGAGAGGCTGCAGATCGAGCTAGTGAAGGTGCAGTTCTGGCTGCAGGCCACCGGCAAGCGCGTCATGGCGCTTTTCGAGGGGCGAGACGCGGCCGGCAAGGGCGGTGCGATTTCCGCCTCGTCAGCGCACATGAATCCCCGTCTTATCCGCGTCGTCGCCTTGACCAAGCCCACCGAACGCGAAGCCGGGCAATGGTATTTCCAGCGCTACATCGCGCAGTTCCCGACAGCCGGAGAATTCGTTCTCTTCGACCGGTCCTGGTACAACCGCGCCGGTGTCGAGCCCGTCATGGGCTTCTGCACGCCCAAGCAGTATGAAGACTTCCTGAACCAGGCGCCCCTGCTCGAGAAGGTGATTGCCCACGAGGGTATCTTCTTCTTCAAGTTCTACCTCGATATCGGCCGCGAGATGCAGCTGAAGCGCTTCCACGATCGACGCCACGACCCGCTCAAAGTCTGGAAACTATCGTCGATGGATATAGCGGCACTGACGAAATGGGGCGACTATAGCGAGAAACGCGACCGGATGCTGAAGGAGACCCATACGGAATTCGCACCATGGACGGTCATTCTTGCCAACGACAAGCGCCGGGCCCGGCTGAACCTCATTCGGCACATGCTGAAAACGATGGACTACGACGGCAAGGACAAAGATGCGGTCGGTAAGCTCGACGAAAAGATCATCGGCTCAGGTCCCGGCTTCCTGAAATAGCCTACTGTCCCGGGAGGATCCGCACGGCGTAGAGGTTGATGCCGCGCGCCTTGCCGTCCACGTCGCTGTTGATCATCAGACTACCGGCAGAGTTCGGCGCCAGCGATCGATCGAAGCGGACCTGAAGCAACACATCCGACTTCTGCCGGGTGACGGAGAAGCGATGCCGGGCGCAGTCGCCGAGTGACTGGAAATCGCATTCCACCGTAATCTGAGTCGGCTCATCGGAGGTGGACTGCAGCGTGATGGCAATCGTCGAGGACTTGCCGGCCATTTGCTGTAGCACATCGGCCGGAACGCTGATGCCGACATTGCCGTCGGCGCCGCTGCTCTGCGAGATCAGGCGCACTGCCGGGCCATCGCTTTCGGCAACCTTCTGGATCTGAGATTGTGGGCCGGCCTTGATCTTATCCGCGTCGGACGGCGTGAAAACCTCGATCCAGTCGGCAGAAAACGAATTTTGAGGATCGATCGCAACTGGGGCCGCATTGTCACCTGCGGCAGCATTGCCGGTGCCGTCGTCGGCACCGTCGAAATCTTCCGGCTGGGTACTCGCCGGCGGATTGGCGACGCTTGTATCTCGCTCCGCGGCGCTCTTCAGCAAGCCCGAAGAGTACACCCACCAGGCGCCCATGCCGATGAAGGCGAGAAGCACGCAGGCGACCAGCAGCCGGGAGAAGAACTTGCGAGGTCTACGGCGAACGGCCGCGCGCTCCGGCCGGAAGTCCATCTGGGCCGGCTTTCGTTCCGCGACCGGCGCCTCGGCAGCCGGCGCGACGCCGAGATGATCACCGCTGCCGGCATGGACGCCGGCGAGGCTGGATTCGTCGTCGAAGCGCGGGTCCGTGATCGAATGCTCGCGGGTCTCTCCGCCGATCGAAACGCTCGTCGCCTCGTCCGCTGCCACATGGGCAACAGGTTCCTGTATTTCCACCACGGGTGGAACAGGAACCTCCGGAGGTCCCTGGCGCGGATGAAGACGCTCCCGCTCCTCCGCTTCGATCATGTGAATCGTCGTTTCGAGCCGGTGGCGGTGATAGGCAACCGCTTCCGTGTCGGTGATGTCCTGCTTGCGAAGACCGGCTTCGAGAGCCTGACGCGCGGACTGGTAAATCTTTGCACGGACTTCGGGATTGTCGCGATCGGCATTGCTGAGCGCCGTTCTGATAGCCGTTTCTAATCCGCTCACGTCCGGTCCTTTACTCTGAGACTGGGCCTGTCCTTAACACTTCGTAA
Source organism: Rhizobium sp. 3T7 (assembly GCF_020166565.1). NCBI lineage: Bacteria > Pseudomonadati > Pseudomonadota > Alphaproteobacteria > Hyphomicrobiales > Rhizobiaceae > Rhizobium > Rhizobium sp. 3T7. The sequence continues at coordinate 1,626 of NZ_JAIQXS010000002.1, read as the reverse complement.
ATGCGGTAACCGCTGCCACGGCAAATCGCAAGCCTCCGCCATGCCTGCAATCCGCATCGGCGGGGGAAAACGTAGGGTTGCCGCACGCCATCCTATGTCCTTGCAAAGAATAGCCGATATTTGTGGAATCGATAGAGCGAGCTTTTCCTCCGCCAAAGTCTCTGCTATCACATTGACGTTTTCGTAAACGTCAATTCTTATGGTGTCCCATGGCCCTACCCCCGATCCTGACCCAAAATCTCAGATTGCCGGTCGTCGCCTCGCCGCTCTTCATCATTTCGCACCCGGCGCTGACGCTGGCGCAGTGCAAGGCCGGGATCGTCGGCGCCTTTCCGGCATTGAATGCGCGGCCGGAGAGCCAGCTCGACGAATGGCTTGCCATGATCACCGAGGATCTCGCCGCGCACAACGCCGCAAACCCTGGACGCCCGGCTGCCCCGTTTGCTGTCAACCAGATCGTCCACATGTCGAATAAACGGCTGGAGCACGATCTCAGGCTCTGCGTCAAATACAAGGTGCCTGTTGTCATCTCTTCGCTCGGCGCCGTACCGGAAGTGAACGCCGCCGTGCATTCCTACGGCGGGATCGTGCTCCACGACGTCATCAATAACCGGCATGCGAACTCGGCCATCCGCAAGGGTGCTGACGGGCTGATCGCCGTCGCAGCCGGTGCCGGCGGCCATGCCGGCACGCTTTCGCCCTTTGCGCTTGTCCAGGAAATCCGCGAATGGTTCGACGGGCCGCTGCTGCTTGCCGGCGCGATTGCCAACGGCGGCGCCATCCTCGCGGCGCAGGCGATGGGAGCCGACATGGCTTATGTAGGCACTCCCTTTATCGCCACCGAAGAGGCGCGCGCCTCGGAAGCCTACAAGCAGGCGATTGTCGACGGCATGGCAAACGACATTGTCTATTCTAACTACTTCACCGGGGTGCACGGCAATTATCTCAAGCCGTCGGTCAGGGCCGTCGGCCTCGACCCCGACAACCTGCCGGTTGCGGATCCCTCGAAAATGGATTTCGAACAGGCCGTCGGCGGCGCCAAGGCCTGGAAGGACATCTGGGGCAGCGGACAAGGCATCGGTGCCATCAAGGGGATCGAACCCGTCGGCAAACTTGTCGATCGGCTGGAGGCCGAGTATAAGAGCGCCCGGACGCGGCTGTCGCTCTAGGGGCTGGCCGCAGATTTCCACAGCGCCCTTCTTTTTTACCGAAGAGATGACAGGGCGCTTGAAATCTTCAAACAATGCCTGTATCAGCGCCATGCATTCGCGGGCCGCATCGTTCGGCCACAGGGTTGCCGCTTTAGCTCAGTCGGTAGAGCACATCATTCGTAATGATGGGGTCACGTGTTCGAGTCACGTAAGCGGCACCATTCCACTCCTTCCCATTGAAATTATGCGCATCGCACGCGCTTGCGAAGCAAAGTCGGATGATAGCGGTAGCTCTAGGTGCCCCATCGTCGGCACCACCCCGGTCTCCGGGGCCCTGCACTGTTCGATACGCTACTCCTCCCTGAATGCCTTCATCATCTGGTCTGAGAATGGTTTGAGGAGGTATGAGAGTGCGGTTCGTTCTGCGGTTTGGACGAAGACTTCGACGGGCATTCCGGGGATGAGTTTGTTGTCT